>DASRRM010000466.1:0-18278 GCA_035695715.1 Tepidisphaeraceae bacterium | reverse complement strand
GGGTACTCCCGGAGTAAGCGGCTGTCGGCGAACCGCTTACTTCGGGAGTACCCTGCGTGCGCGGCTCCTTAACTGTGCGAATACCGCAACTTGCGGCGATGAACCCAATACTAGGAGTTCTCCAAAAGCGTCGTTACCAATTGTCCGCTTACATCCGTCAGCCGGAAATTGCGGCCTTGGAACTTGAACGTCAGCTTCGTGTGTTCCAATCCCAGCAGATGCAGCAATGTAGCGTGAAGATCGTGAACGTGAATGCGGCCGCCGACGGGCGCGAAGCCGAATTCGTCGGTTTCGCCCAAAATCTGGCCCGGCTTCACCCCGCCGCCGGCCATCCACATGCTGAAGGCGTCGATGTGATGATTGCGGCCGGTTTTCTCGCGGTTTTCGCCCATCGGCGTGCGGCCGAATTCGCCTCCCCAAACCACAATCGTATCATCGAGCAGGCCGCGCTGCTTGAGGTCTTTCACCAAAGCGGCGGCGGCTCGATCGGTTTCCCGGCAGAGCTTTTCGAAATCGCCCTCGAGGTTTTCGCCCGGGCCGCCGTGGCTGTCCCAGTTGGTGTGGTAGAGCTGCACAAAGCGAACGCCGCGCTCGACAAGCCGCCGGGCCAGCAGGCAATTATTTGCAAATGAAGGTTTGCCCGCCTCGGCTCCATACATTTGCATGGTCGCTTTGGATTCGCCGCTGAGATCCATCAATTCCGGCGCGCTGCTCTGCATGCGATAAGCCATCTCATAGGAGGCGATGCGCGTGGAGATTTCCGCGTCGCCGGTGGCGGCGAGATGCTTGAGATTCAGCTCGCGCACGGCGTCAAACGTGTCGCGCTGGGTTTGCCGTGAAAGGCCGGCGGGCGTGCGAAGGTCGACGATGGCATCGCCGCTGGAGCGGAGCGGAACGCCCTGGAAGCTGCTGGGCAAAAAGCCGCTGGTCCAGTTGACCGCCCCGCCGCGCGGGCCGCGCGGGCCGGAAAGCAGCACCATAAAGCCCGGCAGATCGCGCGATTCGCTGCCGATGCCATACGTCACCCACGACCCCATGCTGGGCCGGCCAAACTGGGTTGAGCCACTGTTCATGAAGAGAATCGCCGGGGCATGGTTGAAGACGTCGGTGGCCACGCCGTGCAGGAAGGAAACATCGTCAACGATGCCGGCGGTGTGCGGCATCAATTCGCTGACCCACGCGCCGCTTTGCCCGTGCCGGGCGAATTTGCGGCGCGTGCCGAGAAGACGCGGGCGGTCTTTCTCGGTGGAAAAACTGTTCATGAAAGCGAAACGCTTTCCCTTCACGAACGATTCGGGAATCGGCTGGCCGTTAAGCTCCACCAATTTTGGCTTGTAGTCGAATAGTTCCAGTTGTGATGGGCCGCCGGCCATGAAGAGGTAGATGACGTTCTTGGCGGTTGCCTTGAAATGCCCGGGGCGCGGCGCCAGCGGATGATCGGGATCGCGCGGTTCATTAGCCAGCAGCGAGGGACTCATCAGCGACGCCAGCGCGATCGACCCAATGCCCATGGCGCAGCGGCCGAAGAGGTGGCGGCGGGTGATGTTGCGGAGATGGTTAAGTTCCGGAGTCATGGGTCCTCGTTGAATCAATCGCACGGCATTTTGCCTCTCCCGTGTACTCAGGGGAGAGGGAACCAGGATTCAGTGCGTCAGCTATTGGCACTTGTCACATTGGTGGAGCATCTGCGTGGCGGTCATCCTGAGGTACTCCGAAGGATCCAGCCGGTATACGAAGGTGAGCCAGATCCTTCGGAATACCTGCTCTGAAAATGTTACCGTAGGGTCCGCCTTGGCGGACGCGTTTATAGCGGTTCATCTGGGCCGGAAGGTAACCCCCAGAATTACATCGTCTTGAACGCGTCCGCCAAGGGGGACCCTACAATTCGCATTGTTTCATCCATCGCGGGTGCGGCGCAGCTGCCTCTGGACTCAGGATGACGACCGCCGCTACACCAATCTGGAAAACGCTCTGATTGCTCATTCCCGCGTTATCGTCTCATCCAGATTCAAAATCACCCGGCAGACTACCGTCCACGCCGCGGCTTTTTTTGCATCGACGGCGGCGGGCCGATCCTTCCATGCCAGGGCATCTGCGCCTTTTTCATCGAAGGCGAAAGCGCTCAGTTGCTTTTCCAATATTCGCGATAGAACGGTTAATTCATCCGCCGACGGCTTCCGCGATGTGGCCAGGCGGAATGCGTAATCGATGCGGGCGGCGGCGTCACCGCTCGATTCGCGCAAGACGCGGACAGCCATCGCGCGGGCGAATTCCAGCGATGCCTCACCGTTCATCTCAATGAGCGATTGCAACGGCGTGTTGGAGCGGAGGCGCCGCGTGCAGGTGGCCGTGGCGTTGGTGGCGTCGAAGCTGGTAAGCAGCGGGTTCGGCGTGCCGCGGTAGAAAAAGGTGTACATTCCGCGGCGATATCGGTCGGGGCCGATGCTGGTTTTCCATTGCCGGGCCACCTGGCCCGAATTGGTGACGCCATCGGGCTGCGGCGGAAAAACGCTTGGGCCGTCGATGGTTTCGCAGAGCAATCCGCTAGCCTCAAGGCCGATGTCGCGCACGATTTCCGCATCGACGCGCAGGCGCGACTGGCGCGCCACCAGCCGGTTGTAGGGGTCGGATTCGGCGAGATCGGGGCGGGCGGCGGAGGATTGACGATAGGTTGCCGAGGTGACGATCAGACGGTGGATCGCCTTGCGGCTCCAAGGGGTCGCTTTCTGCGATGAGGTAGGCCCCGGCCTTGCGGCCTGGGCTATTACGGAGGGGTCGGAAGGTTCGACGAATTCTTTTGCGAGCCAATCGAGGAGCTGGGGGTTGGAGGGGGCAGCGCCCTGGGTGCCGAAATCGTTTTCGGTTTCGACCAGGCCAATGCCAAAATATTGCTGCCAGATGCGATTGACGGTCACACGGGCGGTGAGAGGGTTGGCCGGGTCGACGATCCATCGCGCCAAATCCAGGCGCGTGGGGTTTTTCGCCTTGATTTGCGGCAAAATTGCGGGAACGGCGGCGGTGACGGGGTCGCCGTGGCGGGTGAAATCACCCTTGATGAAAATGTAGGTCTGGCGCGGAGTTGGACGCTGGGCCATTACCAATGTGGTGACGACGGCGTTCTTTTCGTTTTCCTTCAAGACCTTGATGCGCGCTTCGCGCTCGGCAAATCCCCCATCGGCGCGGGCGGCGTATTCAGTGACCGTGGCCTTCTGCTTGGCCGATCGCTTGCCGGCGGGAATCTTCAGAATCACGGCCACTTCCGCCGGCATGTCGGTCGCGCCGTGCTCGGATAAGTGCGCGATAAATTCGACCTGCTCTTTTTCCGCGGCGAGAAGTTCGGCATGCGTCTTCTCGCGCTGCGTTGCGTCGCCGGTCGGGATTTTCAATTCCGGCTCATCGCACTGATTGAAGAAGTCGAAAAAGCTGTAAAAATCCTTCTGGCTGATCGGGTCGAATTTGTGGTTGTGACATTGGGCGCAGCCGATGGTCAGGCCGAGGAAAACCGTGCCGGCGGTGCTGACGCGGTCGATGATCGACTCGACGCGGAATTGCTCCGGGTCGATCCCCCCTTCCTGGTTGATCTGCGTATTGCGATGAAACCCGGTGGCGATTTTCTGATCGAGCGTGGCGTTGGGCAAAAGATCGCCGGCAAGCTGCTCGATGGTGAATTCATCGAACGGCATATCGCGGTTGGTCGCGTCGATCACCCAATCGCGATACTTCCACATCGAACGCGGGGCATCAATGCTGTAGCCGTTAGAGTCGGCGTAGCGTGCGGCATCCAGCCAATGCCGGCCCCAGCGCTCGCCATAATGCGGGCTGGCCAAAAGTCGATCGACGACTTTTTCGTAAGCATCGGGACTCTTGTCAGCAAGAAACGCGTCCATCTCCGCCGGCGTGGGAGGCAGGCCGATCAGATCGAGGCTGACGCGGCGCAGCAGCGTGGCACGCGGCGCTTCGGGCGACGGCGCGATTCCCTGCGCTTCGAGCTTGGCGAGAACGAAACGGTCGATCGGATTGCGGCACCACGCCGCGTTCTTCACCGCCGGCAATGGCGGCCGCACCGGCGGCACAAACGCCCAGTGGCTGGATGCCGGGCGATTGGCCGGCCATTCCGCGGCCAGCGCCGGCGCAATGCAAAACAGCACGGCCACCAAGGCCGCCGGCCATCGCCTTCGCATTGCATAAAGCGGGATCATGCGTCTCCATCAAAAGCTACTGATTGAGACAATTACTGTTGAGGCATGGAGGCGGTTCGTCCACTTCCGCCAATAGATCGGCGAGAAATAGCAAGGCGCCGGTTGGGGTCACTTCGAATACTTCGGCTGGTACAACTGTACAACAAAATCGCCTGGCGCTTTGAAATACGTGACCAGGCCATACCCATAGTCCTGTACATCCTGCGTGAACTGCACGCCGCGCGACTTGAGCTCCATCATGGTCGAGGCGATATCGTCGCAATAAAATGAAATAGCGCCGGTGCCGGACGGCGTCTGGTTCCCCTCGGTGGGATGCACGCCCAGATCGGCCTCAGGCGGGGCGAAAATCAGCCATCCGCCGCCCACGTCCACGGCTGGAAAGCCCAGCTTGTCACGGAAAAACGCGCGGAGTTCCTCGGCTTTTGATGAATAGAACATGGCGTGAAGGCCGCGAATCATTGATGCTCCTTGGAGATGATGTGCAACGGCCAAAATATTCCGCGGCGAAATCGAGGTCAATTATCGATGGTGGCAATCAGTTTGGGAGTGAAATCGAGATAATCGCACGCGGTGAGGTGGTAATGCACGCCGTTGCGCTCGCCGAACGGCGCGGGATTGAGGTCCTGGCGAAGGTTGTGAACATGGCCAAACACGACATGGTTGATGGCGTGCTCTTCGAGCAACTTCGTCACGCCGGTCGGATTCATCGCCACATCGCAAGGCGGATAATGCAGCATGGCGATGCGCAAGAATCCGCGATCCGGCGGCGCGATTTCCTCGAGGGCGGTCAGTGACCGGCGAAGCCGTTCCAATTCGCGAAGGTAAATTTTTTCGTCCTCGGCGGCTTTGGCCGCGATGGCTTTCTCATCGCGCACGGGCTTTTCCGGCCGGGCAGGTTTTTCCTGTAACTCGCCCACCTTCGGCGTGGCAACCTGCCAATCGATCAATCGGCCAAATCCCACGCCCGGCACATCCCAAAGCCGGGTGCCGCAAATCGCGACACGGCCGATGCACAAGGCATCATGCTGAATCGCGCGCATGGTTGGCCCGATCGCCCGACGAACCTTTGCCGGGGTCGACCACCAGTAATCGTGGTTGCCGCGAATGATGACTTTCGTTCCGGGAAGTCCGGCAAGGAAATCCAGATCGGCCTGCGCCCCCTCCATCTTCATCGCCCAGGAAATGTCTCCAGCCACCAGAACCAGATCGTCGCCGCCAACCGTTGCGCGCCAGCCTGCTTCGATTTTTCGCGGATGATCCGCCCACCGCGCGCCAAATTTATCGTGAGACTTATTCGGCGTGTTGAGCGAAAGGTGCGGGTCGGCAAGGGCGAAGATCTTCATCGCCTTTTATTATAGCGGACCGCCGGCCCCCGAAAGTGCCGGATCGGCACGAGCTGCATCCTACAGCTTCACTGTCAGCGTCAGCATCAAGCCGTCGATGGTGTTGTCCCAGGCGCCGTCCACCGTGGGAGAATTGACGCTGTTATGGATATTGCGGCGTTCGCGGAAGATCAATTCATACGCCAGGTCGAGGTTCCATTTATCGGTGGAATAGCCCACGCCGATGGAGCCGAGGTGGTAGTTGGAATCGGGGACGATTGGCGAGAAGGTGGATTGGGGGACGGAGCCCTGGCCGTAGGCGTAGCCGCCCCGGAGGAACCAGTTTTGGTTGAGGCGATATTGCACGCCGCCGCGGAAGGTGAAGCCGCTCTTCCAGTCGGCGGGAAGGGTTTGGCCGTTAAAGTGCGGGTCGCTGGAATTGATCTTGAGCTGATCGACGGTATGCCAGTCGGTCCAAACCACGTCGGTTTCGAGCGTGAGCGGGTCGATCGGCTTCATTGCGTAGCCGATGCCGACGCTTTGCGGCAGGCGCAAGGTTGCGTCAGAGCGGCTTGGGCCGATTTCGGGGATCACGGTTGACGTGACGCGTGCCTTGCCGTCGAAGTCCATCGAGAAAGGCGAGCGATAATATGCGCCAACCTGGTTTTGATCGTTGAACTTGTACATCACGCTGGGGGTGACGCCATAGGCGAAATCATTTCCATGAAAGCGAAAGCCACCTTCGGGAACAGGGGGCGCGGCGAGCAGCACGTTTTTTTCCAGGTCGATCGAGCCGTAATAAATATTGAGGGCAGCGCCGAAGGAGAGATGATCGTCGACCTTGAAAGCAACGGTTGGGGCGATGTTGACGATGGATAGCTCGGCCTTGTCGACCAGCGTGCGCAGCGGTCCATGGTCGCCGTAATCTTCGTTGATGCCAAAGACATTGTTCACGCCGATGCCGAAGCGAAAGCGGTCAGTGCCGAAATCACTTTCGGCATAAAGGTGCGGCAGGACCGAGGGCTGGTCCATGCGCTCGTTGCTGCCGTCATCACCCTTGAAATGGAAGATCGGCTGCAGGTACATCGCGCCGGCGCTGAACTGGGTGCCGTGCAGTTGGGTCAATCCTGCGGGGTTATAGAAGATTGCAGAAGGATCATCCGATTGAGCCGTGAAGGCATCGGCTTCGGCGGCGGCTTTGGCGTTTTGCATGGGCACGTCGATTGCGCCACCCCAAGCGGTTTTTGCAAAACCGCACAGGGCAACAATGGCAAGCACAACGCGGGGGTTGGCGGATGTTTTTTTCACGATCTTGCTCCAGGCATGGCGGGGATTAAAAGTCCTTGGCGGACGGCGGATTCCCTCGCGCTTTTGGGTTAACGACGAATATTCCGGTTAGGACAACTTTGCCGGATATGTCATCGGCGAAGCAAACGAGCGACGTTACGACGCAGTAAAATTGCCTCAGAATCCGCATTGACATTGAGAATTGAACAACCCTTGTCTTATCCGCCTCCGATAAAACCGGTATTTTGGGAGGCCTGGATGAGCCAGCTTGGGCCATCGGAGTCCTATAACCGGCTAAATCATTAATTAGCAGCAATTTATCTTGCAATGGCTGTGTTTGCCTGATTATGATCCGCACCACTTTAGTCCGGTTGGAGCGGTTATAAAGCCCTTGGCGTTTGAACGCTTTGGGGCGGGCTCAACCGGAAATTGACAGGGCCACGGAGGCGCCGATCGCAAGCTTTTAACAGAGGTGGCATATGTCGGTGCGACACAATGGAACGGCCCTGGCGGTAATGCAAGCGCCGATTACGGCTGTGGAAATCGGGAAGCTTGGGCAGTCATCACTGACAACCGCCCCGCCGGTGCTTTTTCGCGACCTGGAACAGATGGTGAGTTCGCTGCTGGAGCGCGTCGGCGCCGAGTTTCGCGCCAATCCCAATTCCGCCGGGCCGGCCATGTTTGAATTACAATCGGAATTGCGCTGCGTCAAGCAGAAAACCAGTCCGGAAGTCTGGCAGGATATCGCTGCCCTCTGCCTGGCGCATCCAGTCAGCCGGATCTTCCACGAGGACCCATTTACCGGCCATTGCTTCCGCAAGCCGCGCGGATATGCCGGCGACGCGGAGTTGCTCGATTATCTATATGGCATCAGCGATGCCCCGTCGGCCACGTCGCCGATCGGCCGGTCGATCTTTCATCATATGATGGAACAACAGGGCGCGTTGAGCGTTCGCTCGCGCGGGAAAATTCTGGCCCAGGTGATCGACGAAACCGCCGACACTCGGCCGTCGCCGCGCATTCTTTCCATTGCCTGCGGGCACTTGCGCGAAGGACATCATTCCAAAGCACTGGCCGAGGGGCGGATTGGGGAATTCATCGCCTTCGACCAGGATGCCGACTCGCTGGCGCATGTCTCGCGAGCCTTTGCCGGCAAAGGCGTGAAGACGGTCAGTGGATCGGTGAAATCAATCCTCGGCGAGAAGATGTGGTTCGAGGGATTCGATCTGGTCTATGCCGCTGGGTTGTATGATTACCTGTCGGAGCGCGTGGCGATTCGGCTGACGCGCATGATGTTCGACATGCTGGCGCCGGGTGGGCGATTGCTGGTGGCAAACTTTGCCCCCACGCTTCCGGAAGTCGGATACATGGAAACATTCATGGACTGGAAGCTGATTTACCGGACCGCCGAGGAAATGGCCCGGCTTTCTTCAGATATTCCGGGGGATGAGTGGAAGTCGAACCGGCTGTTCTGGGATGAGCCGGAGAACATTGTATTTCTCGATGTGGTCAAGCGCGCCAAGGTGAAGCCAATCATGGAATTCCGCGGAGCGGGCAGAAAGTTTAACGTGCCTGGGCGGCAGTTTTTCCGGGGCCAAAATCGCCTGTCTGCGACCCGGCGAACCGCTCTCGGGGCGCCCGATAATCCTGCTGCCGAACTTTCGTGACCGCGCCGCCGCACCGTATTCGGCACGCTTCCGAAATAAACCGCCTCGCATTTGTACCCGATGTAAGCCAACAGTCCTTCCGACCGTAATGTCTGGGAGGCTTATTGTGCTTTTCGCGTATGGATGCCCGGCGAATGAACGCAGCCGCTGATCAATTGCAAGATGCTTCACACCTCGCCGAGGCGTATGGGGTGTTTCTGCGCGGTTTGCGGCTTCGTCAGGCCAAAATCGGGTATCTGCTTCCGCTGGCCCTGGTTCCCGCCGCCCTTAGCCTCGACTATTTCGTCTATCCGGAGATGCTCGGGCCGCTGACCAAGTCGCGGCTGTTGTGCAATCTTGCCCTGTTCCCCTGCTATGTCCTGCTCTTCACGCGCTGGGGACCAAAGAATTTATTCTGGCTGGGAAACCTCTGGCTGATGGCGCCAATGGTGGTCATCTGCTGGATGATTTACGCATCGGAAGGCTCGGCCTCCCCTTATTATGCCGGGCTGAATCTGGTCATGCTGGCCGGGTGCCTGCTGACGACTTACAACGCCCGCCGGGCGACGGTCTTCTGCGGCGTGACGGTCGGATGCTATGGCCTGGCCTGCCTGTTTCATTCCCTCGCGCCGCCGGCAACACCGCTGCACAAGTCTGTGCTGGAGCACGGAAGCATTCTGTTCAACAACGTCTACTTCCTGGTTGCAACCGGGGCGGTCAGCGTGACCTCATGCTACTTTGGCTCGCGGCGGCGGTTTGAGGATTTTCGCCTGCGCCACGAGCTGGATGTGAAAAACGGACGAATCGCCTCCACGTTGAAAAAGTTGCAGGAAACCGAAGTGCAGCTCGTGCAGAGCGAGAAGATGAACGCGCTGGGCAAGCTGTCTGCGGGGTTGCTGCACGAAATCAACAACCCGCTCAATTTCACGTTCATGGCTTTGCAAATCGCCAAGCAGGACGCCGGCGACAACGAGGCGATGAACGACACGCTGAAGGACATCGGCGAAGGAATGGAGCGCATCCGCACGGTCATCACCGACCTGCGCGCGTTTGCCTATCCGTCGCAGACAACCGACCGGCAGGAATTCTCCGTTGACGATGCCCTGACGTCCGCATTGCGGCTGACGACGCACGAACTGGGCGACATCACAATCGACCGCGCCGCTGTCGCGGGCACCAAAGCGATGGGCGGCGCAACGCAGATCGTGCATGTGCTGATGAATCTGCTGGTCAATTCCGCCCACGCGGTGAAAGCCAGGATGCCCGCCGACGGGGCCAAGATCACTATCTCCTGCACAGAAACCGGCGGGCGACTGCATATTGCCGTGCGCGACAACGGCGCGGGCGTCGCGCCGGAGAATCTTCCGAAGCTGCTCGATCCGTTCTTTACCACCAAAGCGCCGGGCCAGGGGATGGGCCTGGGGCTAAGCATCTGCCACACCATCGTGAAGAACCATGGGGGAGAAATTCGCGTCAAGAGCGAGCTGGGCGCGTGGACCGAAGTGAGCTTCGACCTGCCGTCCGTTCCTGTTTCAGTCCGGAGTGCAGCATGAGCACCGCACCGCCAGATCAAGCCAATTTCGCCGTGCTCTACGTCGACGACGAGGAGCAGGCCACCAAGTATTTCCGCCGCGGCCTGGACAAGGATTTCCGCATCTTGACGGCCAACAGCGTAGCGCAGGCGATGACGGTTCTGGAACAGGAAGTGGGGAAAATCGCGGTTCTCATTACCGACCAGCGCATGCCCGGCAAGAGCGGCGTCACCATGCTGACCGAGGTGCGCGAGCGCTGGCCGGCCATCGTGCGAATATTGATCACGGCGTACACGGATATTGACAGCGCGGTGGCGGCGGTGAATGCCGGGGCGGTTTACAAATACATCAACAAGCCGGCTGATTTTCCCCTGCTTCGCCAGACATTGACCGAGGCGGTGAATCTCTATCGCGAGACGCTTCATCGCGACGCACTTGCCAAGACGCTGGCCGAGCTGCAGGAACAGCGAAAAGCCACCGAAGCCTCCGAAGCACAGCGCGAGCAGCTCCAGCAGCGGCTGCTTGCCGCTTCGCGCGCAGCGGGCCGCGCCGAGGTGGCAACCGGCATCCTGCACAACGTCGGCAATGTGCTGAACAGCATTAACGTATCCGCGTCAGTGGTGTCGAACACGCTGCAGAATTCGCGGGTTTCAAATCTGTGCAAAGGGCTGGCAATCCTTGAGGAGCATGCCGGCGATCTGGCCAGCTTTTTGACCACCGATGAACGCGGGCAGCGGCTTCCGGGCTACCTGTCGAAACTGTCGGGCGTGCTGACTGAAGAGCAGAAGGCCATCGGCGACGCCATGGTTTCGCTGACGCACAACATCGATCACGTCGTGCAGGTGGTCAAAGGCCAGCAATCTTACGCCAGGGAAGTGAACCTGCGGCAAAAGGCCAACCCCGCCGAACTGATGGAACAGGCCGTGCGCGTGGCGCAGGCGGCGATCGATCAGCACGCGGTGGCGGTGAGCCGCGAATTTGCCCCCCTGCCGACCGTGTTGCTCGACCAGCACAGCGTGCTTCAGATCCTGATCAATCTCGTCACCAACGCGGCCAATGCGCTCAAGGAAAGCAGCGCGGCGGAGAAGCGCATCACCCTGAAAATAGGGGAATGCGTGAACGAAGGCCGGGCGAATGTGTTTTTCGAAGTGACGGACAACGGCGTTGGCATTCTGCCGGAAAACCTGACGCGGATGTTCACCTACGGTTTCACCACGCGCAAGGAAGGTCACGGTTTTGGCCTGCACTCAGCCGCCAATGCGGCGCGCGAAATGGGGGGATCTTTAATTGCCACGAGCGGCGGCCCCAATCTTGGCGCCACGTTCCGGCTCGAGCTTCCCATTTTGCAAGAGAACGATGAGCTTAAGCCCGCGGAAAAGCCGGCAGAAAAGGCATCGGTATGAACGACCTGTTCCAACAAGCGCGGCGCGTTTTGGTCATCGACGACAACGAGGCCATTCACACGGACTTCCGCACGATTCTATCGGGCGTGGGCAAGCCCACCGGCCTTGCCGAGGACGAAGAGGCGCTGTTCGGCGACGCCCGACCCGCCGGCCCCGCCGTCACCTTCGAAATTGACACGGCCGTTCAAGGCCAGCAGGGATATGACAAAGTCGTTGCCGCGGTTGCCGCGGGAAGGCGCTATCAACTGGCGTTTGTGGACATGCGCATGCCGCCAGGCTGGGACGGTGTGCAGACGATACAAAAGCTGTGGGAAGCCGACCCGCAGCTTCACGTTGTCATCTGCAGCGCTTATTCCGCGTATTCGTGGAAGGAAATCGTCGTCAAGCTCGGCGCCAGCGACCGGCTGCTCATTTTGAAAAAACCGTTCGATGAATTCGAAGTCTACCAGATCGCCAATTCGCAAACCGCCAAGTGGCTGGTTACCGAACGGGCGCAACTGAAAATGGCTGAACTGGAACGGCTCGTCGAGCATCGCACGGCCGAATTGAAGCAAACGACCCTCGTCGACCGCCTGACCGGGCTTCCCAATCGCGATCTGCTCAACGATCGCCTTAATCAGCTCATTATCGCCGCGCGGCGCGAGCCGCAACGGCGGTTTGCCGTGCTCTTCCTCGACTTCGACAGGTTCAAGGTCATCAACGACAGCCTCGGGCATGAGATCGGCGATATGCTGATTCGCGGCATCGCCAGCCGCCTGCGCGACGAAACCCGCCGCAGCGACACTGTTGCCAATCTCGCGACGACGGCCCGGCTTGGGGGCGACGAATTTATCATCGTGCTTGACCAGCTTGCTGAGTATCACGATGCGGTGCGCGTAACCGAGCGGCTCATCCGATCGTTGGCGCAGCCTTACAACTTGTTAGGGCATGTGGTTCACAGCACGGCAAGCATCGGCATTACCACCAACGCCATCTCCTATGAGACGCCCGACGAAATGATTCGCGATGCCGACATTGCCATGTATCGCGCCAAGGCGGCGGGCAAGGCATGCTATGTCCTGTTCGACCGTCAGATGCACGATGAAGCCATGCGCCGGCTCACGCTGGAAAACGACATGCGCGAGGCGATCCAGCGCCAGCAGTTCGTGCTGCACTATCAACCGATCATTTCATTGGCCAGCGGCAAGGCGGTTGGCTTTGAGGCGCTGGTACGCTGGCAGCATCCGGAGCGGGGAATGATTCCGCCGATGGAATTCATTTCCCTTGCCGAGGAGATCGGGATGATTATCCCGCTGGGCTATTGGGTGCTGAGCGAAGCATGCCGCCAGCTCGCCGAGTGGCGCGCCCGCGGGCCGGAATTTGCCGAGTTGAGCATGAGCGTGAATCTGTCGCGAAAGCAACTGGGCGCGACCGACCTGGTCAATTCCATCGGCCAAATCCTCTCCGGGCACGGCATCCGCCCGCAGGACATCAAGCTGGAGATCACCGAGAGCGCGATCATGGAAGACCCCGAGGAGGCCATCCGCGTCCTGCATTCCATCCGCCAGAGCGGCATCGAATTGCACATGGACGATTTCGGCACCGGCTATTCATCGCTGAGCTGCCTGCATCGTTTCCCGCTGGGTGGATTGAAGATCGACCGCTCGTTTGTGAAAAACATGGGAGAGCGGCAGGACTACGCCCTGGTGATCGACGCGATCATCTCGCTCACCGACAAATTGAAACTTCGCCTGGTTGCCGAGGGCGTGGAGACCGTGGAGCAGGCAGGGGTTTTAAAGCGAATGGGGTGCAATCTGGCACAGGGCTACCATTTCGCCAAGCCGCTTCCTGCGGCGGCCGCCGAGGCATTTGTGATCGCACAGCGGAAGCCGCCCATGCCACCGGAAATCAAAAATTCCGCGGCTTGAATAGCTTTGGGCGAGCACGCGCTGTTTAGAAAACGACGAATCTCATCCTGAGAGCGTGTGAATATTTAACGTGGCACGGGCGGCCCGCCCGTGATTTTGAGACGAAGCAGCAGAGCAGAATTCCTGTATCACGGGCGTCTCGCCCGTGTTTTCATTTCAAGAGGACACGGGCGAGACGCCCGTGATACGGAAAACCCCTCCGCGCTGCAGTAGCGCGAAATCACGCGGCGTCATTTATTATACTCAAACTGAGCGGTTTTTGCTGTACGGCGATGAAAACATGCAGGATTTACAGAGAGTTTTTCGACTTTGACGTGACACGGGCGTCCCGCCCGTGCTGGCGATGTAATGAGTTCAAGAGCCGCTGGCATCGATTATTATTCGCATTCTCCTGTCGCCAGCACGGCCGAGACGGCCGTGTCACGGTGAGCGCCGTTAAAAACCGCTCAGTTTGAGTATTATAACTAAATCCCAACCGCCTTCGCGTTCCAAATCTCATCGCAATATTGTTGAATCGAGCGGTCGCTGGAAAACTTTCCCATGTTGGCGACGTTCACAATCGACATCCGCGTCCAGGCTGCCGGATCGCGATAGGCCAGGCTTACCTTGGTCTGGGCTTCGATGTACGCGGCGTAGTCGGCAAGCACCATGTACCGGTCGCCACCGCCCAGAAGCGAATCGGTGATCGGGCGAAACAGGCCGCGGTCGTTCGGGCTGAAATCGCCGTTCTGGATCATGTCGATCGCCCGGCGAAGCTCGCCGTTCCCCTCGTAAAACGGCCACGGGTTGTAATGCGGCCGCAGTGCAGCCACCTCAGCGGCCGAGAGGCCAAACGTGAAGATATTCTCCGCGCCGACTTCCTCGCGGATTTCGATATTAGCGCCGTCCATCGTGCCGATCGTCAGCGCACCGTTCATCGACAGTTTCATGTTGCTCGTGCCGGACGCTTCGGTGCCGGCGGTGGAAATCTGCTCGGAAAGATCGGCGGCGGGAAAAATTCGCTCGGCCAGCGATACCCGGTAATCCGCCAGGAAAACCAGCCGCAGCCGGTCGCGCATCTTCGGATCGTTGTTGACAACGTCGGCGACGGCGTTGATCAGCCGGATGATGTGCTTGGCCATGAAGTAGCCGGGCGCAGATTTTCCGCCAAACATTACCGTTCGCGGCGTCATATCGGCGTCGTGGCCGTCGCGCATCCGGTTGTACAATGTGATCACGTGCAGCACATTTAATAGCTGGCGCTTGTATTCGTGTATCCGCTTCACCTGTGTGTCGAACATCGAATCGGGATTGATATGGGTCGGCGTTCCGCGCTTTTTCAACTGCTGCTCGATGATGCCGGCAAGCCGTTCCTTGGCATTGCGCTTGGCGATGCGCCAGCCGTCCTGGAAGGCCGGGTCATTCGCCAGCGGCAGGAGTTTTTTGAGTTGATATAAATCGGTCACCCACTTATCGCCGATCGCGTCACTGATCAACTTCGACAAGGGCGGGTTGCACTTGAGAAGCCAGCGGCGCTGGGTGACGCCATTGGTCTTGTTGTTGAACTTTTCCGGCCAAAACTCGGCGAAATCGCGGAACAATTCGTTCTTGAGAATCTCCGAATGCAGGGCGGCCACGCCATTAACGCTATGGCTGCCGACGATCGCCAGCGTGGCCATGCGGACGCGTTTTTCGCCGTCCTCTTCGATGATCGACATTCGCCGCAGACGGTCATCATCGTTGCCGAATCGCTGGCGCACCTGTGCGAGGAAGCGCTCGTTGATTTCGTAGACGATCTGCAGATGCCGCGGCAACACGCCGCCGAAAAGCGCCACCGGCCATCGTTCCAGCGCCTCGGGCAACACGGTGTGATTCGTGTAGCCGAAGGTTTTGGTGGTGATGTCCCACGCGGCTTCCCACGGCACTTCCTCCAGGTCAATCAGGATGCGCATCAATTCCGGAATCGCCAGCGATGGGTGCGTGTCGTTGAGCTGGATGGCCGTCTTCTCCGCAAAGCGCGCAAATTGGGCAAGCCCCTGCTTTTCATCAAACATGCGATAGCGCTTTTTGTATCGGCGGATGATGTCCTGCAGCGTCGCGGAGACGAAGAAATACTGCTGCTTGAGCCGAAGCTCCTTGCCTTGATAGGCGTTGTCGTTGGGATAAAGAACCTTGGTGATGTTCTCGGATAGATCCTTGGCGTGAACCGCGCCGATGTAGTCGCCGGAATCAAATTCGTGAAAGTCGAATTCGTCGGTGGCGCGGGCGCTCCAGAGCCGAAGCGTGTTCACGTGCTGATTCTGATACCCCGGCACCGGCGTGTCATAAGGCACGGCGAAGACATCCTGCGTGTCAACCCATTGCGTGGTGAGGCGGCCCTTGTCATTCACGAATTGATGGACGCGGCCATAATAATGCACGCGCATGCGGTCGAGCGGGCGGGCGATTTCCCACGGATTGCCATAGCGCAGCCATGCATCGGGAACTTCGACCTGCGCGCCGTTGACGATGCGCTGGTGAAATATGCCGTAATCGTAGCGGATGCCATACCCGTGCGCCGGCACGCCCAGCGTCGCCAGCGAATCGATGTAGCACGCCGCCAGCCGGCCCAGGCCTCCGTTACCCAGGCCCGCATCCCACTCGGCGTCGCGCAATTCCTCCAGTTCAAGCCCCATGTCCTTCGCGGCCTTCGCGCATGCGTCGAGCAGCCCCAGATTGATCATGCTGTTGCCGAGCGTTCGCCCCATCAGGAATTCCAGCGACATGTAATACACCCGCTTGGCGTCGCTGGCGTAATACGCCTCCTGCGTGATGATCCAGCGCTCCAGCAGCCGGTCGCGCACCGATAGCGCCAGGCTGACATACGGCTCCCACTCCGTATCAACATGCGCCGGAAGCTCGGCCAGAGTGTAAACGAGATGGTTCTGGATTCCTCTGTCAATGGCGGCGGCATCGGTGCCGAGCATGTTGATTTTGGTGCGCTCGTCCACTCGATTTGAAACAGCGGAGGCGGTTTGAGCTGGCATAATTCCTCGATTTAAAGATACCCCGAAGCAGTTACCCATGGGCAATGGCGTTGAATTGAGTCGTTGGAATCACGGCCGAATTTGCCATCCGTTTCCAACCGGCCCGATCTTTTATAAGGCTAAGCGCGACGATCCCGTATTACAATGCGCGACGGCGCGGCATCGCAAGGATAAACAAATCTCTCAAAGCATTTTTCATGTTATGCGCCGCGTCGGCCCGACCGTCATCATGCGCATCTCTCAGGCTGCGCCTCACCCACGACGAATGAAAACGGCCGCAAGATTGCTCCGGCTCCCTCTCCCCTGTACGCAGGGGAGACATTTTCCAGTCTTCGCGCAACTCCCAAGAATGTCCCCTCACCCTAACCCCCCTAACCCTCCCCCCTGCGTACAGGGGAGAGGGAACCAGAAGAGAAACTGCGCTCACAACAACTCAATCAGCCCTTTGGTAGATGCTCACAGCGATGCCAATGCGCCGCCGGTGCGGATGCTTTGTCGCGTTTGACTTCACAGGACCCCCCGCATGATTTCCCTCCCGTCTTCCCGCGATCTCGTTCGCTTCCTGATCCCCAGCCTCCTGGTGGCCGGCCCTGCTTTGGCAGCCCGCGAAAGTGCCACGGCACTCAAAGCCAACGATTTCCTCAACTCCATCGGCGTGTGCGCGCACATTTCCCAAGGCGAGGATAATCCCACCGATGTCGCCAAGGCACTGACCTTCGCCGGCATTCGCGGCGTGCGCGATGATGGCTCGCGCAATCCCAAAACACTGCAAGCCTTCATCGACGTGCATCAGGCATCGGGCGCCAGGATGTCTTTGTTGCCCATTAACGGCGACATCGCCGCGAGCCTGGCAGAATTTGAAACCTTGGCAGCGGCCGGCGCGCTGCTGGCCGCCGAGGGTCCCAATGAGCCGAACAATTTTCATGTGACCTATAAAGGCGAAAAATCATCGAACAAGACGTCCATGCCGGTTGCCCGGTTTCAGGCTGATTTATACGCGGCTGTGAAAGCCGACCCGAAGCTGGCAGGCATTCCAGTGTTTGCTTCCAGCGAGGCCGGGGGATCGGAGCCGGACAATTGCGGGTTGCAGTTCCTGACGATTCCGCAAGGCGCCAATACTCTAATGCCCGATGGGACGAAATTCGGCGATTTCGCCAATACGCATAATTATGTATGCGGGCACGGCCTTAAGGGAATCGTCGAGGACAACATCGCCTGGAATGCCGAGGATCCGACATTAAAGGGGACATGGGACGGCATGATGGTCGAGTATGGCCATACCTGGTGGGGCAGGGGATTTGACGGCTATTCCAAAGCCGACTTGGAAAAGCTGCCGCGCGTCACCACCGAAACCGGCTGGAGCACGGCCAAGGGCAACGGAGGCAGCGACACCACCATTTCCGAGCAGGAGCAGGGCCGGCTGTTCTTGAATCTATACCTCGACGCCTACAAACGCGGCTGGAGCTACACCTTCATCTACATGCTGCGCGATTCGCACGGCCAAGGCGCGTGGGGGCTGGTTCACAATGACTACACGTCCAAGCCCTCAGCCACCTATTTGCACAATATGACCACGCTTCTCGCCGACAAATCCTCCGCCTTTACCCCCGGAAAGATCGCCTACACAATCCCCAACCAGCCCGCGAGCGTTCACGAGATGCTGCTACAAAAAAGCACCGGCACATTTGAGTTGGCCGTCTGGGGCGAGCAGGCCAAGGGGTCGAGCGACATCACGGTGGAGCTTGGAGCGGAGTATCCAACTGTAAAGGTGTACGATCCGACGGTGGGCGTCGATGCGGTTAAGACGCTTGCCAATGTTAAGGCGGTGCCGTTGACGTTGAGCGATCATCCGTTGATTGTGGAGATTGAACCGGCGGCACATTAGAACCTGAAAATGAATTGGATCGACACTCTCTCGGACATCGTACACAAGGGGGAATGAGCCGCGCACGGAGGGTACACCCCGAGTAAGCGATT
>DASRRM010000465.1:0-27638 GCA_035695715.1 Tepidisphaeraceae bacterium | reverse complement strand
GGGGCGGCGCGGCGATGGTGTCGTTTTCGCGCACTACGGTTACGCGCGCCGCTTGCCCCGGCGTGGAGGGTTTTTCGATATATCCGACGGCATTTGGTTTAGGATTCGCCAAACCGATCAAAAACCGCTCAGCTTGAGTAATTAGTGATCATTTCCCAACGCGGCGTTCCTACGATTTCAAATACCCCTTCTCCTGCATTTTCCGGGCGATTTTCATACCCAGTTCCTGGCCCCACTTCTGTCCGGCCTGCATCGATTCCTGCATCATCAGCGGCTGCTCGTGCGCCAGCTTTTTGCCGATCGGGGATTCGTAGAATTTGATCAGTTCCAATATCTCTTCGTCGGTGAAATGCTTCTCGTACACCGGAACAATCAGTTTCAGCAATCCCTCGTAGTCCGCTTCCTTCGCGAACTCGTTCCAGAACTCCAACGGAACCTGCGGGTAAATCTTTTTCATCTGACCGACAACTGCATCCATCATCTGCGGGCCCATTTGTGCCGCCCCGCTGAGATCCAGAAGCTTGCGAATATCCTTTTCCTTCTGCGCGTCCACCGGCTCATCCGCCGCCCGTAGCGGCATTGGCATCGCAAACACCGCGACCAGCAACAACAACGCATATGACAACTTTGACATGGTCTTTCCTTGGTTTGGGCGTCTGCCCCGCATACTGCCAATTCGAATCGAACCTTGATGGAGCCGCACGTGCGCTATCACGCCAGCGTTCCCAGTTCCATCTCGTGCAATCCCTTGCCGCTGGGCACCATCGGGTAGACGTGCTCATTGGGCTCAACGCGGAAGTCGACGATCACCGGGCCGTCGTGGCTGAGCATGGCCTCGACGGTTTTCGTCACGTCTTCCTTCCGCTCGCACTTCATTCCCTTGATCCCGCACGCCTCGGCAAGCGCTGCGAAATTAGGATTCTTCATGGCGGCGTACGAATACCGGCGGTTGTAGAACAAATCCTGCCACTGCTTGATCATCCCCTGGAAATCGTTGTTCAAAATCGCCACCTTCACCGGGATTTTGTACTCGGCGATCGTCGGCAGCTCGAACATCGTCATCAGGAAGCTGGCGTCGCCGTCGATGTCGATGACGATCTTTCCCGGCGCGCCCAGGGCCGCGCCCATGGCCGATGGCATGCCATAGCCCATCGTGCCCAGGCCGCCGCTGGTGATCATCTGCCGCGGATAACGCCAGCGGTAAAACTGTGCCGCCCACATCTGGTGCTGGCCCACGCCGGTGGTGATGATCGCCTCGCCGTTGGTCTGGCGGTGCAGTTCTTCGATCACATATTGCGGCTTAGTATTTTTCGTGTCGTCGAAATACTTAAACGGATAGCGCTTCTTCCACGCATTGATCTGCGTGAACCATTCCCGCCGATCGCGATGCTCCAAATGCGGCAGCATCAGCTCCAGGCTCACCCGCGCATCGCCGCCCACCACGCAATCGACGTCCACCGTCTTGCTGATCGAACTGGGGTCGATATCCAGGTGAATGATCTTGGCATGCGGAGCGAACGTGGCCAGGTTGCCGGTCACGCGATCGTCAAACCGCGCGCCAACCGCAATCAAGCAGTCGCATTCCTGCACGGCATAGTTGGCAAACGCGCTGCCGTGCATGCCGAGCATGTAAAGCGCCTTGGGATCGTGCTCGTCATAAGCGCCCAGGCCCAGCAGCGTGGTCGTGCAGGGAATATTCGCCTTGTCGGAAACTTTGCGCACGACATCGGCGGCATTGGAAATGATCGCGCCGCCGCCCACGTACAACACCGGCTTTTCCGAGCGGTTGATCAGCTCTGCCGCCTCCTGGCATTGCTTTTCATGCAGGGGATGGGTGATGGCGTGCTTGCGCTTATTAACAATGTGCGCCCGCGGGGCATCGTCCACCTCTTCGTTGCAGATGGCCGTCGACACATCCTTGGGCAGATCGACCAGCACCGGCCCAGGCCGGCCGCTGGTGGCGATCATGAACGCCTCGTTGACCACGCGCGGCAATTCGCGCACATCCTTGATCAGATAATTCCACTTGGTACATGGCCGGGTGATGCCGGTCACGTCGGCTTCCTGGAAGGCATCGTTGCCGATGACTTTCGTCGCCACCTGCCCGCTGAAGACCAGAATTGGCACCGAATCCATCTGTGCTGTCGCCAATGGCGTCACGCAATTCGTCGCCGCCGGCCCGCTGGTCACGATGCACACGCCGGGCTTGCCGGTCACGCGGGCATATCCATCGGCACAATGCCCCGAACCCTGCTCGTGGCGGTTCAAAATGAATTTGGCGGGGGTTTTATAAAGCTGGTCGAAGACCGGCAGAATCGCGCCGCCGGGATAGCCGAACATGGTGTCGACCTTATGCTGCTGGATGAGCATTTCATGGAAGATCTGCGCGCCGCTTTTGCCTTTGTAGCGTGGCTTGGCGGGAGTGGCGGGGGCGTTTTTGGTCTGCATGTCGGATTCGAGGATGGACATAGTTTTCTCGTGTCGTTGCGGGAGAGGAAATCCTTCGCTCCCTATGTAAAGCCGATATCATCGGCGAAACGGTTACTGTACCGCCATCGCGGCGGCGCTTCAACGAAAACCTGTAAATTGTGAGGATGAAAAGGAATACGGGCCGATCGGCAGGCCGGTCGCGGTTGGCGTCTGACAGGTGTCAGAGCAAGCGTCGCCGGCCTATCGTACGACCACCGTAAGGCGGAGGGATAGGCAAATAATGAACATTACAAAGGATACTCTACGTAAAAAGGGTGGATGATGCAAGGCCACATTCCGGGCATATGCCCGCGCTGCCGCGAAGGTCATAACCGCACGACACGCATTGCCCGTGTTTTTCGCGCCGCCGGCGTTGCACGATGCCGCCGAATTGCAGCATTATCCAACATGCGGGAAGCAGGCCAACTAAACCCACCACGATCCAGCACGGCACGGTCGTGTTTACCTCCGAGCCGAGCTCGCAGATCCTTTCGGGTCGAGACGTGGATTTCCGACCCATCGAAAACATACGCCAGGCCCGCTGATTCCAGAACTCTGGCAAGTCCGGTGGACATCCATTCGTTGCGGAACTTGAGGAAGATGGGGCGGTCACGCGGTATGCCCGCCGCCTCGATCGCATCCCAATTCATGATGATCCGTGCACCGGTGGTATCGCGAAGAAAATCAATGGTCTCGTCGAGGCGTGGTCCATCGAATGTGACCTCTGGAAATGTACGATCGAGCGCGTACGCGTCGACGGTGCGATCCTGGCTTTTTTCCCACGCAGCCCTTTTCTGTGCCGGCGTCGAGAAACCCTCCCAAACCGGCTCGGTTTGCGCCCACTGCGGAATATCCTTCACGATGAATCGATGGTGCCGTCGCAGCCAAAGCATCGAAATGCCAATGCCGAGCAGGAAGGCGACTGTTACGAGGAGATTGAAGAGCCGCCGACGCATAGGCGGATTATAACGGTTCGGGTCGTGTGCGGCCAGCGACCCGGTCATCCTTTTCGGAAACAGCCCCGAACCTCCGGTCAATCCCGTTCGTTTGAGTAGCGTGCTCAATTGTCACGGATGACTCAGGTGAATGCATAAACACTGCGCGAATCTAACGGCTTTGCTGGTGAATTAGCCAACATTGCGTCTTGCGTTCATCGAAAATACACGAGCAGGGCCGATAAAAACGCCTTGGCCTGATGGCACGGGCCTTGCAATTCGTCCCAGCCCCGGAACCCTCTGAGGAAGAAAAATGGATTTAGGGCGCATCGATCAAGAACTTGGCTACCGCGGCGAAGATCGCTTCGTCTTGTTTTATTACGACTCCGCCCGCCGCGAAGTCCGCTGGCGCGACAGCCGCTCTTGCGGCGCGGGGCGAATGGGCTGGCCGCCTCCCTTTGCCGGCATCGAGGCCCACGCACGACACTGGGGAATCACCCTCGGCAACGTCAACGAAACCGGCGACCACGTCCTTCTCGTCGACCGCGTCGATCACCAGGTCTGCTTCGCCTATCGCGAAGAAGCCCAGGAATTCCTCGCCCGCCAATCCGCCACGGCGGCATGAGCTGAGCTCCGTCTAAAGCGACTCTCGCGCAACAAACCTTCACGCCGGGGCAAAGCGGCGCGCGAAACCGCAGTGAGTAACACCAACGCCATCGCCGCGCCGCCCCGGATTTGCGCAGCGCTCTGGAACGATGATGCGAGCCTGCATGGCCACGTGGTACTGTCGCACCTCATCCGCGCGCCGCGCGACGGATTTTCAAAACGCAAAGGCGCAAAGAGCGTGGCGTGGGCTTCGCGCAACCCAGGTAGGGCGGGCATTGCCCGCCATTTGGCCGCAAAGGCAAATCCCTCGCTCCCAGTGTCCGTCATTCTCACGCTGGCTTGCGAGCCGTAATCTGCAAATGCCCCGCGCAAGCCGCGGCGGCGGGGTCTTTTGACAGCTCGGCTTCCAACTTCAACAGCCGTTCCACCGCTTCGGGCGATTCCAGCAGCAGCTTATTCTGCCTCACGTTCACGATCGGCTTGCCGATCACGTGAACCACTTCAAAACCAGCCAGCTCAAACAGCTTCCGCAGCGATAGCGGCGTAAAAGTTGTCAGCTCAAACCGCTCGCGCTCGTCGGCGGTGAGCCATTGCGTTCGGCTCGTTCGCACAAACTCCTCCAGCGCATCGAGATTTCCCCGTTCAACGAAATGTGCCAAAGCCGCCAGCTTGTTGTCAGCGCTGGCGATGACAACGCCACCCGGCTTGGTGATGCGATACATCTCGCGTGCCGCGGCCAACGCGTCGCTGCAAATCGAAAGCGGATCGCCCATCGCCAATGAGAGCGATATCGATTCGCGCTCGATGCCCGACAGATCAATGATGTCGGCGGCAATCAGCGTTGCCCGCCGGGCTTTTGGGCCCATGGCTTCGGTTTTGGCGCGGGTTTGCTCGATCATTGCGCCGGAATGATCGACAAAGGTGACATGAAACCCGCTCTTGAGGAGTTTGAGGCCCCATTTCCCGGTGCCGCACCCCAGATCGGCACAGGCCGCATTGGCATCGCGCGGCAGAAATGGTTTGACCGATCTCCAGGTCAGCTCATCGTGAAAGTGCCAGTAGGGGTCGTCGTAGATGGAATCGTATTGCCGGGCGACGCGGTCATGATATCGCCGGGAGCTTCCGCTGTTGCGTTGACGCGAGGACATCGCAGCAGGGTAACGTGAAAGGGACCGGGTGGAAACGGAAAGGGGACGACTTGGCGGTTTTCGTCCTGTTCGCGCCTTCGCGTCAAAGGCTGGGGCGCGTGCTCAAGTCTTGACGCGAAGGCGCGAAGGGGACGAAGGCCGCGAAGAGTTTGCGGCTTCGATGGCAATCTTCCCGACGCCAGGTTCACCGTCTTCCGTTCTGATGTATGAAGTCCTTGCCGCGCTGAATCCCGTGCCCGGCAACGCCTCGCCGACTGCACCGCGAGAAAAGCGCCGAGTCGAGGATGATCGGAAGGGCATGCCTTCGCTCCCTTCGTCCTATTCGCGCCTTCGCGCCAAGTTTCGGGCGAGTGCTCAGCCTTTACGCGAAGGGGTTCGCGAATTCGATGGTAATATATCCCCGTGAAACCATCTCAACGCCAGGTGCGTCATCTTCCCGTGCTGCTGAACGAAGTCCTCGCCGCACTCAATCCCGCGCCGGGCAAAACCTTCGCCGACTGCACTGCCGGCCTTGGCGGACATTCAGCCGAAATCCTCTCCCGCATCTCCCCCGGCGGCCGGCTTATCGCCATGGACTTCGACCCAGCCAACCTGCAGCTCGCCCGCGAAAAGCTCCAGGCCACCGGCGGCAACTTCGAGCTGGCCCATTCCAACTTCGCCGCGCTTCCGGCTGTCCTCGCACAGGCCGGCCTCACCACCGTCGACGGCATCTTGGCCGACCTTGGCGTCGCCAGCCCGCAGATCGACGACCCCGCCCGCGGCTTCTCCTACCGCGCGCCCGGCCCGCTCGACATGCGCATGGACCCAACCCGCGGCCAACCCGCCTCCGCCCTGGTCAATCGTCTGCCCGAAAAGGAACTCGCCGCCGCCTTGCTCGAACTCGGCGATGAAACCGACGCCCCGCAAATCGCCCGGCTCATCGTCCAGCGCCGAGCCGTCAACCCCGTCCTGACCACGCAAGACCTGACGGCCATCGTCTGCGAGGCCCGCGACTTTACCCTGAAGCGCGCCGCCGGCGCCAAGCTTCATCCCGCCGCCCGCACTTTTCAGGCCCTGCGAATCCTGGTCAACCGCGAGTTGGCCAACCTCGACCGCCTGCTGGCCGTCATCCCCGCCCACCTGTCATCCGGCGGCGTCGCCGCCATCATCAGCTTCCACAGCGGCGAAGACCGCCGGGTAAAAGACGCCTTCCGCCAGGGTTTCCGCTCTGGCGTCTACCAGGAAATCACCCCCGACCCCATTATCGCCACGGAGGCCGAGCAACAATCCAACCCCCGCTCCCGCTCCGCCAAGCTCCGCTGGGCAAGGCGGGCCTGATGGCCGGCGAACCTGAAACGCCCAACGCCCGTCGGCCCCGTCGGCGTCGGCCGGCGCCCCATTGCGCATCATTTCGCGCCCCAAAATGGTGCGCACCATGCCCCATGTCCCGAAATGTCCCATTTTTTGCGATTTTTCGCTCGAAAATGGGACATGTGCATCATTTCGGTTGGCGTAACCCGCTCGCAGTTAAAAGGTTGCGATCATTTATGGCCCCGCCAGCCGCCCAATGGCGATGGGACATGGCGGGACATCCTGGGACGTCTTGGGACAAAAAATGTCCCATCGCCGATTTCGATGGGACGCCTTCGCGCCGGCGCGTTCCGATATTGCCGTTGGCTGCTTCTCGAAGCCGACGATGAATCTCTCACGGGCGATCGTGATTCGCATCACCAACCCCAAACTCTCCCCGTTGCAAAAACAACGGCGGCCCCACCCTCACCCTGCTTCCCCTGACCGGCAGTCCCGCCATCAACGCCGGCAGCAACGCCCTGATCCCCGCCGGAGTAACCACCGACCAGCGCGGCAACGCCCGCATCGTCGGCAACGTGGTGGACATCGGCGCTGTCGAGACGTAATCCAAGGAAGCTGACTTGCAGAAGAAAGAACCGCCGCTGGGTCACAACTCAGCGGCGGTTTTGCCGTTTGGCCGAGGAAAGCCGGACAGACCCAGCGCAGTAACTCCCCTGTTCAGGGGAATTGACGTGCTCGGTTAACGTGTTAACGTCGCGGACAAAGGAGAATCCCCATGGCAAATGTATTTGTCGAACCCGAACCGCGTGGCCGGCCTGAAGGCACTGCCATCGACTATTACGTGCTGGAGCATGCCCACGGCGCGCGGGTGACGAACACGAACTACAGGGTCCAAGCCGACGCCGTCGCCGACGCCAAACGCCTCGGCCACAATCCCCTCATCGCCCGCGTGCGAAACACCGACAAGGGCAATCCGGATCACTGGCGGGCGGGGTGAGTGGCGCGGTCGGTACTTGCCCCCACCGACAGTATCTGTGAATAAGTAGTGGACAACCTGTTGACAGATTGGCGATATTATTCGAGTATGGCCGTTGTGAAGGCTCGGAGGCAAAGCAGCTTAACAGCAATGCGGAGTAGAAATGGCAACTAGCCCCCGCATGAGTCAACTGTATACACGTCTTGCTGCAATCAACGTCGACAAGCCGTTCGTGAAGAATGTCGTGCTCCCTGACTGGTGGGACGACGAGATGGCGGCGACGGACGCGGGCTATGCGCGCGGGCTTGGCATCATTTCGCAACACCTGGGTGTGGACCTTCGGCAACTTTGGGACGACACCGCCCCAATTAAGTATCCCGCTTGCGGAAAGACCAATTTCAAGCTCAACGCCAGCCTAACCAAGGCCGACGTGGAGTGGGCCAAGTCTGTCGCGCTCTCGGCGGCAAAATTCGCCGCCCGTGAGACCAAACAGCCACTGCGTGCGCTTCCATCAGCCAAGTCGATCCGCGACCAGATCATCAAGGCTGGCGCGTCTTGCGTCGATCTGCCGCGCTTGCTCGAATTCCTCTGGGATCATGGCATTCCCGTGCTGCACATTGACGCCAAGCCCAAGGGCGCAAAGAAAATGGCCGGTCTCGCCGCCCGCATAGAGGGCAGGCCGGTGATCGTCCTCTCGAAAAATCACCCATACAACTCGCTCATGCTCTTCGATCTAGCCCATGAACTCGGCCATATCCTTCGCAAACACATCGACGGCGACGCCGTGCTGATCGACGCCAAAATCGAGCGAGATGGTCAAACCGATCCCCAGGAAGTGGAGGCCAACGAAGCAGCCTTGGAAGTGCTGACCGGACGTACCACGTTGCAATTCACACACCGCAACCGATACGTTAAAGGCGAAGCATTGGCGAAGATGGCCGTCGCCACTGGCAAAACCGAGAACATCGACCCTGGCGTTGTCGCGCAAAATTTCGCCTTTGGCCGCGATTTCTTCGCGGTGGCAGGTGCCGCATGCAAGATCATCGAGGGGGACAAATCGCCCGTTCGTCTCATCGAGCAGATGCTCCTGAACAACGTTGATTTTGCGAATCTCGCCGACGAAGACGCCGAGTTCCTCATGAAGGTCGCCGTCACAGGGGAACCGAATGCTGTGGCTGCTCGATAGCGACGTAATCTGGAAGCTCGCCCAGTTCGAGCTTTTCGCCGAAGCGCTGGTTGTTCTCGACGCGGAAAAGAAAGACCTGCGATGTCTTCCGGAACTCGGTTTCCAACTGCGACGCGATAGCATCTATAAGAAGCACACCATAGAGGTTGTCGAGCGAGTCAGGCAATTCATTAAGGGTATCAAAGTCATCAACAACGCCGACCCGGATGAACAGGTCATCCTCCAAAATGCCGAAGCAACCTATCAAAATCGCGTCGAGCGGATCGACGGCGGCGAACAGACGCTCTTCATCGCCACCAAGGTGCTCACCGTCAGCATCATTGTGACTCACGACAAGAAAGCGCTACGCACGTTGGCAAACGATTCATCATGCACGGGCATTTACGAGCGCGTCAAAGGCCGGGTCCTCTGTTTTGAGCAACTGGTCATCATGATGATCGATCAAATCGGATACAAAAAGATCCAGTCAAAGATCGGGCCCCGTTGCGAATACGACGACGCCATGCGGGTCTGCTTTGCGAACGGCAAGCCGGATTTCGCCGAGAGCGATTGCAAAACTTGGCTCAATGATTACATCAACAAGCTGGTAAGTGCCGCCCCGGGGCTGGTCAGGTCCGATCCCGCTGGGCCATGAACAGGCGTTTGTCCCTGAACAGTTCGTAGTGTGTTACGGGAGTTTCGGTGGAAATTGAGTTAAACAAGACTAACTTGAAGTTGCTAATCACCGGCTTTCATAAAGATAAGCTCGCAAAAACAATGCGGCGGAGGGACGGCCACGGGCTTGACCGATTTGAAGGGACATTCGAGGCGCGCGACGGGGAACTTCACATCAACTCGGGAAGGGTTAAGCTTACCGTTCGAGCGGTTGTCAATAAACCCGGATCGTTCACGATGCGCGATGCGACATTCCGTGAGCTTCTGGAGACGCTCAAAGACGAGCCCGGAATCCGCCTGCGCGCGACCGTGGACGGGCTTGAGATCAACGGCGCGTGCATCGGGTTTGGCGGCTCATACCGCTATCGAAGCACGCCCCTGAGCGACGGGCAAACAACAGCGTAAGCCGGCGGACGAAAACAGCGCCTCTATTTCATAGCGTCAGGTCCTGATTCGTGGAAATCACGTCGTGAACTTGTCGAATAACCCCCTAGTACGTTGAAATCACCGTCTGATTCCGTCGAGTGACGCTCTAATCTCATGGAATCAAGGCGCGATTCGTTGGAATCAGCCTTCAATTTGGTGGAATCACGCCATAACTCCGTGGACTTGTGCCCGCATTCCGTGGAATGCACCCCTCACGCGAACTCTTTCGGCAGTGAATTGATGATTTTAACCGTCTCCACGCTGACGCGGACGACTTGGCCGATGAGGCGGACGATGTATTGCTCGTCGTCCTCGCGGTTCGGATCGGATGTGATGCCGCTGCGTTTATCGGTGCTTACATGATATTGGTCGATCACCCAATCGAGGGCCGAGCGGTTGCCCAGGCGGTAATCGAACGTCTCCGGCGGGATTCCGGTCAGCACCAGCGAGGGATTTACCAGCAGCCGGGTCTTGTCCTTGCTCAGCCGCATCTTGTCCTCAACGCGATAGCTCAGCGGCAAGTCCGGCAGCTCCACGAATTCCAAATCCCAGGGCTTCAGCTTTTCGTAATCCAAATGCAGTTTGGCCAACTCCTTCCCGGCGGTGGCGAACGCGTGAAAATCCGGCGCGAAGGGAATGCGCGGTAATTCGCGTTTGAGGTTATCGGCGAATTTCTCGCGATAGCCGGGGTGATGCAGCAGGCCGTAGACGTAGTGGAAGATCGCCCATTTGTCGATTTTGTTGTCCTTATAGTGTTCGCGGAATTGCGAGAGCGCCCAATCGGTGATGTTCTCGCGACGGTTGCTGCCGTCATCGCCGTAGATGTAGAAGGGGAAGCATTGATGGCCGTCGAGAGTGGCGCAAAGATGGAGATCGACGGGGCCGTCGGCGACGAATGCGCTGAAAGTCTGGGCGCGATATGCGATATCGCTACAGCAGATTACCTTGTTCACTCCCTCGGACGCCGCGGAGGGGAAGATTGAAGCGAAGCCATACAGGCGCGCGTTAGTGAGTCTGTCGAAGTAGAGCCATTGTCGGCAGAACGGGCGGTACGTGGCGTGACGAATCGAAGATGCGTCGAACTGCAAGTACTGCGAGCGAACCAGCGCTTTCTTAAGATCATCGTCCCAGACGATCTTGTCATATCGAACGAAGTCATCGAGCCGCCCACCCTTGAACGCCCGCTTGTACCGATCCACCTCGGCGTTGTAGTCATCGGCGAATTTCTCAATACGTGCCGAGAGGCCCGGTTTGTTGAAATCATACACGACCGCGTCGCGATGCGTGGCAATCCCAAGACTGTAGTCCTTGAATACGACTTCGACCTCGCCACTCCTGGCCGCGCGATCCTCCTTGCTTGCAAGTCTTATGAACGAGTTAAATTCGAAGCCATTTGCGGGAACGAGCCACGTATTCTTTTCATCCGCCTTCAGCTTCTTCCATTTTACCTTGGACACCTGCCCGGCAGCAGCCACCCATGCGAGCTTCTCATGGCGCCGGAGCAGCTTGTCCACGCGCGAGTATCGAAGATCCGACGATCCCTTTCGATGCCGTACGGCAACAGTGATCCCGACCCCAACCTGGATTCCAAACACGTTATAAGTCGTGCCCGACAACTTCGGATCATGCCGCACGTTTCCTTCGAGGTCGAGATGATAGATCGTGGAAAAGCTCTCCATCAGATCCTTGCGCATCCCATCAAACGCAAGCTGGTCTACGAAGCCATTATTGGAGACGTAACAGACAATGCCGTCGCGGCCGTTCAAGCGGTCAGTGGCCCATCGGAAGAATTTCACGTAGGCATCCGACACCTTGCTGACGCTTGTTGCCCTTGAACCCGCCGTATACGTTTCGCGGATACGCTGGTCGAGCACCGGGTAGGCGCGGTTTGCGTTCATTTCATTGTGCACGGACTGCCCAACGTTGTATGGCGGATTCCCTATCACGACGGTGATCGGCGCTTTCCTCTGCCGCGCGACGCGCGCTGAGTTTTCTGCCGTCATGAAACCAAGCTCCCCCTGCGCGTGTTCGGCCAGATCCAGCGTATCCACGAAACACATGCCCTCGAAGCTTTCGTATCTTCCCGCCTGCTCAAAATACGCATGCTCGATATTCAACGCCGCGATGTAGTACGGCAGCAGCATAATCTCATTGGCGAAAAGGCGGTGCTTGTACACATCCTCCAGCTTGGCCTTGGGGATGCGGCGGATGAGATTGACGATAAAATTTCCCGTGCCGGTGCAGGGGTCGATGATATAGACGTCGTCGCTCCAGAGCTTCTTGCCGAATTCCTTTTCCAGCACCTCAGCCACGGACGCACACATGAAGTCGACGATCTCCTGCGGCGTATACACGATGCCCATCGTGTCGGCCAGCTTCACGCTGTAGCCTTGGAAGAACCGCTCGTAGACGGTGTTCAGAAAGTATTGCTTGTCCGACCAATCGGTCATGGTGCGGGCGGCGCGCTCGATGGCGATGTAGAAGCGGTCGAGGTCTTTCAGGTAGGTGTTGCGGTCGAAGCTTTGGCTGGTCATGGCGAGCATGACCTTTTCCACTTCGGCGGCGATGACGTTGCGGCGGACGAATTCGGGGTTGTCGAAAATCTCGCGGATCAGCCGCTCCGTCAGGATGTGCTGGATCAGCATCTCATCGACGGCCGATTGCGCGATATTGGGATTCAGGCTGGTCTTGCATAGCTCGAAAAAGTCGGCGAAGGCTTTCTTGAATTGTGGATTGGTCTTGTGCGCCTGATCGATCTTCTTCTTAAGGCCTTCGGCCAGGTCGGGGACGCGCTCTTTGAACTGATCGACGGCCTGTTCGAACTCTTCGATTTCCGGCTCGACATATGCGAAGAACTGGTTGACCAGTTCGGAGAGCCGGGCCGGGTCTTTCATGTCGGCGGTGAGCAGACGATTGCCGTTTTGATAAAGAATGGCGGTGGCGCTGTCTTCGAAGATGATGTTGCTGAGGGGATAGCCGGCTTTGCGCTTCTTTTCGATTTCGACGTTGAGGTTGTCGGCGGTGTCCTTTGCTTCCCAGTAGCCGCGGACGAGGTTCATCTGGTCTTTGAAGGTGCCGTCGGGGCGGATGGTTTTGCTGTTGACCTTTTTCGCGTGCTCGCCGATGAGAGTCCAGCCGTGTTCCTTGCCGGCTGCGAAGAGCAGCGCATGGAACGCGGGGCGGACGCCCATTTCGTACATGACGTTCTGGAAGGCGAGGTCCTTTAAATCGGCGTAATACTTGTCGATGAGCTTGGGAAGCGCGGTTTTGCGCTTTGATGGCTTAGCGCCGGGATTCTTCAATGGATCCTCCCCGTTGATTGTGGCTCGACTGCGGCGTGAATCATGACGTGCGTCAGTCTAACGTTAGGCCTAGCCGGGGCAAAGGGCGGGCGGGTTCCATGCTGCAGAATTCGATCGGAAGTCGCAAACGCGACAACGCCTATGTGGGCTCCAACCGTTTTCCCTTTCCCGGCTATTACCAATGGACGCAATTCGGCATTCGTTTTTCCTCCGACGCTGGGAATTGCATGAATCGTTCGCGGATGGGTTGCCCGGAATTTCTGTCGCTGCTGCGTTCTGAGCGCGTTAGTCGGCGGGGTTCTTGCAGGCGGGGGTTTGGGGAACCGAAAAGGAGGTCAAAAGGTGAACTGAGCCTCAAAAGCATTGGCTATGCGCCCTATTCAGAACAATTCCGAGTGCGAAAATACCAGCTACGTCCCGGTTTCATTCTCTCAGGTTCCTGACTTCTGAACGCGTCCGTGACAACGATGTTTACGGCACCGCCAGCGGCGGATTGCCTGCGCGAATTCTGGCCAGCAATTCGCGCAGGCGCTGATCATCGCCAGGCGTCAGTAGGGTCACGATCCGGCCGGCATACATGCAGGGTGCGCCGGACACGGAATGGGCATCCCGTTCTTGTTCATCTGTTGGAATGATCGGGACTGCTTCGGCAAGCCTGCCGATGAGCTCGAATTGCCCAGCCGACACGGTGATTGAGCGGTAGGGCGGCACGTAGCCGCTCATGAACATCGAGGTCACTGGCGGCGGAGGCAAAAGCGGCGGCAGGGGCGGAGGGACCGGCGGATTCGGGGCGATGTCGCGGACGTCATATGCAACCAACGTAGCCGGCGCACGCGATAACGCCGCCAGGTCGATCGTCTCCCCCGAGTAATATCCCTGGACGCGCGTCATGGCCTCTGCCTGCGATGCCGGCAGAACGGAAAGCTCATAAGACACCGTGTTTGAAACGACGGGATCGGACGTCACGATGATCGTTCCCCCTTCGGTGAAGCCATATACCAGCCGGGAGTGCAAGCTTTCCAGAATCGCTTCCATCGCCGTCTCCACCGTGGCGTCAGGCAAATCGACGGCGAAACGCCGACGGCTTGCCCTGGCAACCCTGGCGTGGTCCTGGATCTCCTGCCAGCGAATAATCACATTGACGTTTGCGCGGCGGCGAATGATCTGCATTGCCGCTTCCAGGTCCACATCCGTCAACATCAGATTGCCGATGCGCCGGTCGAGGATCGGCCTGAAGTCCGGCGGTTCAACAACGGCCGGCGTGGAGATCATCATCGTCGCCGGCGCGGGCGTGTGGCGCAGCGCCTCCCACGCCACGACGCCCCATAGCGCAATGAGCAGCAGGATCATTGCTTTGATATATGACATACGGGCCTGCTCTTCGGATCAGCTATCGCATTCTGCGCAGCCACGTCAGTATTTGCCGCAAGCGCTGGTGCCCAATATCGGAGTCGATGACCATGATGCGGTTGGCCAGCGGCGTGGCGCCTGTGTCAAGGCCATTGACCCAGCCGCACGAATAGAGCATTGAAATCAGGTCGCCCATGCGCTCCTTGCGGATTTCGTCTTCCCTGCCTTTGGGAGTGCTGATGTGCCAGTAATCGTCGGAAAGAAGGTCGGATACATCATACATCTCTGAGCGCAGGCCTTGGCCTGGGACAGCCGCGTCAAGAACTTCGATTCGGTTTCCGATCCCGCGCGTGAAAAAGGGTCTGTTCTTGTTGCAATTGAACAGGCAGGTAATCGCTTCACGGAGCGTTGCGTTGGAAAGCGAGAATGTCACGTGCTCGGCTCGCGGGAATGGGTATTGCGCTCCCCATCCGCCGGCGGTTTTCTCGAACGAATTCCAGTCGACGAAGATGTCGATGCCGGTCTTCTCCTCCATGATGCGCACGGCGGCCTCGGCGGGCAGGTCCTTGATTTCAAGGGAACGAATCCTCAGGTCCAGCGCCTCGTCCAGCCGGCTTGGAGGAATGACCTGGGCCGCCGCGGTCCGCGCCGGCGCTGGGCGCATGACAATCGCCAGCGCGGCTGTCGCGGCGACGAGAAGCGTCAACATGATCTTGATGTAGTTCATGGGGCACGGCACTACTTCCCCATCAAATCATAACACGCCAGCCGGTCGCTGTAATGAACGTAGAGCTTTCCGCGGGCGACGACCGGCGAGGTCCAGCAGGGGGCGTAATCCAATTCTTCGTAGGTCCGGCCGGGGCCGGGTTCGTTGAGCCTGGCGGTTTGGCGGCCGATCCAAAGGTCGCGCGGGACGAAGCCTTTGACCTCGGTGATGAGCGTGAATTGCTTTGGCGTGGGCTGCACCAGAAGCAGATCGCCGGTGTAGGTGAGGCAGAGCAGGCAATTATCGACGACGGACAAGCTTCCGTTGCCAAGGTCTTCGATCCACTGGACTTTTCCAGTTTTGAGTTCCGAGCAGACGAGGGAGCCGCGCGGCGCGTCGTTGGCGAAGCTGGGGGAGCTGCCGGTGAAATGATACATGTAGCCATCGATGACGACGCCGTCGCTGAGCATGGTGCCGGCGCCGATGGCGACTTTGTGCGCGCCGCCGGTGAAGCGCTTCCAGAGGAATTTGGCGGATGAGCCATCAACTTGCACGGTTCCACAGCCGGCGTAGGCGGGAAAGATGATGTTGCCGTAGATGGCGGGGGTGGAGATGGGCACATCGTCGGAATTGGGCCGTTCCATGCCTGGGCCGACGTACTTCCAGATTTCAGCGCCGCTGCGCGGATCGACGCCGAACAGCTCGCGCTGATCGATGTGGACGATCTGATCGCGGCCGTCGATTTTGGCCAGGACCGGCGAAGAGTTGGAATGGGGAAGGCGGCCGTATGTCCAGGCGACGACGCCGGTGTCCTTGTGGTAGGCGGTCAGGGGAAAGCCGTGCCAATAGTTGTTGCATCCGGCATAGATGACCAGGTCGTCGTAGACCAGCGGGCTGGCCACATACATGCCGCCGGCCATCAGTTTCTTCCAGAGCACCTTGCCATCGGACATGGAGATGGCGGCGGCGATTCCCCAGAGGTTGGTGACGAAGACCTTGTCGCCGTCGATGGCGGCCATCGCGTGGGAGCCGGAGCCCCAATCGAAATGTCCGGCCTCGCCCCCTTCGATTTCGGCGACCCAGAGCGGCGCGCCGCCGGTGTCGGCGTCGAAGCAGAAGAATTCATCGACAAAGCCATGCCGCCCGCTGACGACAAGGCGGTTTCCCTGGATGGCCGGCATCGACCAGGTGTGAGCGCCGGGGCTGAGCCCGCGAACTTCCCAGATTTTTTTCAGTCCGCCGGTCCAATCGCGGCGAATTCCGTGGAGCGGGCTTTTTGAGTCGTTGGTCGGCCCGCGCCAGTGCGGCCAGTCGAGCGCATCGGCTGGGCCGGACGGTGCCTTGACGCCGCTTAACACGGGAACGACTGCCGGGCTGGGAAGGGTGGGGGCGTTGCCGATTTTTGCGACCCACATGCCGTGGGTTTCAGCGCCGACGTTATACGCGCCGGGCCCGAACGGTTTTCCGCTGGCGCCGTAGAGGAGTTTTTTCTTGCTGTCGAGCCAGAGAAACCGCGTTTCCAATCGGCGGGTGTCCCATTCGGGAAACTCGGCGATTTTTTCAATGCGGCCCGCGTGCGGATCGAACTCGAAGGATCGCAATAAGCTTCCCGACGCGGTGCTGACAAAACCGCTCGCGCCGTCGGGATTGAAAACCAGACGCAGATCGCGCGAGTTGGCCAGCTTCAGATCGGGCCGGGCCGAATCGTTGCCGCAGCCGCTGTCGGCCAGCTTCAATTTTCCAGTATCCGGGTCGCGTTGCAGAATGGCGAGGTAGCTGTTGGTCGTGCTGATGTCGCCCAGGTCAGGGTCATCGCCGCCCTGGTTCCAGTCGGCGGCATAAAGCCAGCGGCCATCGGGCGAGAGCGACATCGAGTATTCCGTGTGAACGTTTGGATTGTTGGCGTTAACGCCCCAGCGCGGATCGAGGTGGACGATGTCGGCCGCCGCCATTTCGCCGTTGGGCTTGCACTCGATGATGGAGACAACCGGCGCTGGCTTATGCGTGATGGCGTAGAGCCATTTCCCGCCGGGCGCTGGGAAGATGTATTCGCCAAGGCCCTTGTTCCCCAACTCACCGGCGAGAGTTATCGCGCCTTCGTTTTCAATTTTGAAATGGAGGATGGCGCGGTCGGTGCTTAAGAAAAGGGTTTTGTCGTCCGCGCCGGCTGCCAGCATTCTGCCCCACCCGACCGACTCTGTATGGCCGGGCCGGTCTGTCCACATCAGCTTTTCGGTGCCGCCTTTTTCGATGGGTTTTCCCGTGGCGACGTCCAGGTCATACCACAGCAGGCGATTGTCCGCATCGCCCTGGATAAAACGCGTTGTCAGCAGATACAACCGCCGTCCGACGACGCAGCTTGCCGTGGATTGGTACTCGGCCTTTGGCAAGGCGAGATTGCCGCCATAGGCCAGCAAGCCGCTGGTCGCGTCGCGATTGAAATAATGGATGACGGGCTGGCGAATCGGGCCGATGGCATAAAGATAATCGCCGACTGAGAAAAGACTCGATGGGTCAAACTCCACCGGCAAACCGTCATTGCCGGCAAGCAAAAGCTGAACGATCGCAGCGCTCGGCGGCGATGACGGCGCACTTAGCGCGGCGGCAGGGTCCGCGACCGCAGCCGACGGTTCAGCCCCGGCAACCTGATTCGGCGCTAACCCAATCGCTAACGCCAACAGGATTGCGCCAGCGCCAGCCATTCGGATCGCAACGGAAACCCTCTTCGTAGCCGATCCCGCCGCCCCGCAGAGCAAATCCAACCACGTTTGCATCCAAACGCTCCTTCTGCAATTCGCATGAATCGGGAAATGAAATGGAGGCACGCTCGATCCGCCCGGAATCGGTGCGGTCGGCTGCACTCTGACCTTCACCATCATGTAGTACCTCATCGTGGAAAGCGCGTTTAGGTTCGCACGCCGAAGGACAGGGGATCAAGCAGTGGATGGCGACGGTCAGGGGAATTATTTCATTCCGAAAAATAACGATTGACGGCATGCGCCAGCGCATTACATTCGCGCATTCAAACAGGAGATTTTCAAATGCAGGATTCAGCCGCTCACGTTACGCCGCAGCGCATTATGGGAATGGTATGGGGATTTGCCGCGCCGCTGACATTGGAGGCGGCGGTGAAGCATCGGGTCTTTGACACGCTGGATGAGCGGGCCAAAACGCTGGACGAAATTGCCCGCGACACCGGCGCTTCACGCCGCGGCCTGCGGGCGATTCTCAATACACTCGTCGCACTGGAACTGCTCGGCAAACAGGGGGAAAAGTATTCACTGACGCCGGAGAGCTCGGCGTTTCTGGTCAGCACCAAGCCAGGATTTCAAGGCGCGATTCTTCGGCATATCAGCTCGCAGCTTTTACCCGCCTGGCTGAAGCTCAGCGACATCGTGCGCACCGGAAAGCCCGCCGCGGCGGTGAACCAGGAAGGCAGCGGCGCCGAATTCTTCGCCGAGTTCGTCGAGTCGATCGCGCCGCTGAGCGCGCCGGCGGCAAACATGCTGGCAGATCATCTGATCTCCGCGACGACCGCGCCGGCCACGGTACTCGATCTGGCGGCGGGGTCGGGCGTGTGGGGAATTGCCATGGCGAAAAAATCGCCGCAGGTGAGCGTCACCGCCGTCGACTGGGCCGGGGTGATTCCCGTCACGCGGCGGATGGCGCAAAAGCATGGCGTGGTCGATCGCTTCAAATTCGTGGAAGGCGATCTGAAGGATGCCGACTTTGGCACCGGCCACACGCTGGCGACGCTGGGCCAGATTCTGCACAGCGAAGGGGAATCGCGCAGCCGGGCGTTGTTGAAAAAAGTCTTCGCCGCCCTCAAACCGGGCGGGACGATTGCGATCGCCGAGTTTATTCCTGATGACGATCGGCGTGGGCCGATCATGCCGGTGATGTTTGCCGTCAACATGCTGGTCAATACCGATGAGGGAGACACGTACACATATCCGGAAATGACCGGATGGCTGCGCGAGGCGGGGTTTGGCAACGTAAGGCAATTGAAAACGCCGGGCGTGTCGCCGTTGATCCTGGCGGATAAGGCCTGAAAGCTGCCTGTTGGAGCGCGGCGGCTAACGGATGCCGCGACGCACGGGGATTTTCGTAGAACTTCAGTGCCGAAATTGCACGCGCCGTTCTGTCGGCTATCATTCCGCGCGCTCAATTTCCCATTGTGGAGACGAAAAACGTAAAGTGCGGACAACGCCATCGATGATGACACTTCGTCAATTTTCTGAGGAAAACCTTAGCGTCCCGAGTGGCACGGCTTGGTTGCTGGCCGACATCGGTCAAGCCATGGGCATGCAGGCGCTGTTTACAAAGCAGTCGCCACAACGGCTCAAGGTCTTGCTTGAACACGCCCTGATCGAAAGCGCGGTTTCGTCAAACCGTATTGAAGGCGTCGAGGTCGATCAAAAGCGGATCGGCACGCTGATTTTCGGAAAAGCTGCCCTCCGCGACCGCGACGAAGAAGAGGTGCGGGGCTATCGCGACGCGCTGAATCTCATCCATACCCAACGGGAGAAGCTGCCGGTTTCGGAATCGACGATACTGCAGCTTCACCAACTGGCGCGCGGCGAGATATGTGACGCCGGCAAATATAAGGATAAGAACGGGGACATCATCGAGCGCTTTCCCGATGGCCGCACGCGCGTCCGATTCAGGCCCACGCCCGCAAAAAATACGCCTGCTGCGATGAAGGAACTGCTGAAGCTTTGGAATGAATGCCTGCAGGAACGGTGGGTCCATCCATTGGTGGCTATGTGCGCTTTCAACCTTGATTTTCTGTGCATTCATCCCTTCCGCGACGGCAACGGCCGCTCCTCCCGGCTGCTGTTGGTGCAGCAATGTTATCACCTCGGTTTGGACGTCGGCCGGTACATCAGTCTCGAACGGGTAATCGAGCAAAATAAGGAGCGATACTACGAAACGCTTCAAGCCAGTTCCGTGGGCTGGCACGACGCGAAGCACGATCCCTGGAAATACATTAATTTCCTTCTGTTCATCTTGAAGGACGCCTTCAAGGAATTTGAGTCGCGCCTTGGCAGAATTGCCGAGCCTAAGGGCGCAAAGGCTGAACTGGTGCGCGCAGTTGTCGCCCGCCAGACCGCTCCATTTCGCCTCTCGGCAATCGAGCACGAATGCCCCGGCGTCGGGCGAGATTGGATCCAATCCCTCCTGCGCGAGATGAAAACTGAAGGGCTGCTTCGTTCAACCGGACATGGGGCGGGAGCCAAATGGTTGCGCGTGGAGCATAATAAGGGTAGTACCCTCAAGTAAGGGTAGTAATAAGGGTATTGTTAATCCGCCTCTGATTATCGGGCCGCAACCACATACGGCGGAACCGTCCCGCATTCTGGACATCGCCCCCGGCTTTGCCGCAGCTTATAGCTGCAGGTCGTGCAAGCGCCTTGCGCGAGCACGGCCTCCACAACGTAAAACGTTCCTATCCAAACGGTGTATCGGATATTGCAACGAATCTGCACACTCATATGGGAGCGAGGATGAAAACCGCCGGAATTGCATTCAGTTTTGCACTTGGCCTTTGCACGATGGCTGCGCCGCTTTTGGCCGCGGATAAACCGGCCGATGCGCCGCCGGCCAATGTCAACGACTACAAGCTCGGTCCAGATTCCGAGCGCCATGAGGGCGTGCCACTGGGGAAGGTCACGAAATTCATTTGGAACACCTCGAAGGTATATCCAGATACCGAACGCGATTGTGCCGTCTATGTTCCGGCTCAATATGATGGCAAAACGCCGGCCTGCGTGATGGTGTTTCAGGATGGCAGCGCCTACTCCGGCGAAAAAGGGGCCATGCGCGTGCCGATCGTGTTTGATAATCTGATCGCCAAAGGGGACATGCCGGTGACCATCGGCATTTTCGTCGACCCCGGCCACAAGGGCGGGAAAGACGCCAGGGGCAAATATAAGCAAAGCACCCGCAGTCTGGAATATGACACCGTCAACGGCGATTACGCGAAGTTTCTGCTTGAGGAAATCCTGCCGGAAGTCGCAAAGCAATATAAGCTGACGGATGATCCCGATGGCCGGGCAATCTGCGGCATGAGCAGCGGCGGCATCTGCGCCTTCACCGTCGCCTGGGAACATCCCGAAGCGTTCCATAAAGTTTTGAGCCATATCGGCAGCTTCACCAACATTCGCGGCGGATATGTTTACCCATCGCTGATCCGCAAGACCAAAGCCAACCCCAAGCCGATCCGCGTTTTTTTGCAGGATGGGGAAAATGACATCGACAACGAATTCGGCAACTGGCCGCTGGCGAACAAAGAGATGGCCGCGGCGTTAAAATATGCCGGGTATGATTACAAGGCCGAGTGGGGCCATGGCAATCACAACCCCAACCACGGCGGGGCGATTCTTCCCGATTCGCTGCGCTGGTTGTGGCGCGACTATAAGAAGACCGAAGCGAAGTAGAGCGTTCTTCAGGTTGATCGAGCATACAATCGTCATCCTGAGTCCTCATGCGGCTGCGCCGCACCCGCGACGGATAAAATTCACGTAGGGCGGGCACTGCCCGCCGAGCACGGTGTTGGCGGGCAGTGCCCGCCCTACATTTTCAGAGCAGGAACTCCGAAGGATATGGCTCGCCCTCCCGTTACCGGTAAGATCCTTCGGAGTACCTCAAGATGACGGTCGCGCGGACGCGCCACCAACGTGAAAGTGCTATAATTCGCGACACGGACGGCCTCGCCGATGGATTTTACTGGTGTATATGCGATTCGGAAGCTTCCTGAAATCCTCGCTCCTGCCCGTGATGTGCCTGGCGCTGCTGGCGACCGCTGTTATCGCCCAGGCCGATTCGGATGATGCGCCGCCGGGGTACATCACGGCCCAGCCTCACGACCCCGCCGCGCGCTTGCAGGAACAGCTCGACGCCGGGAAAACAAAGCTCGATTACGATGCCCGATTTGGATATTTGCCGGCGCTTCTCAAGAGCCTGAAGATTCCCACATCGTCGCAGGGGCTGGTGTTTTCCCGGACGAGCTTCCAGCGTACGCTGATTTCGCCGCACAATCCGCGGGCGCTTTATTTCAATGATGATTCCTACGTCGGCTATGTGCCGGGCGGGTCGGTCGTTGAAGTGGCGACGATGGACCCCAGGCTCGGCACGGTTTTCTACACCCTCGATCAGCACAAATCGGCCAAGCCAAAGTTGGTTCGGCAGACATACGAATGCATGCAGTGCCATCAATCCGGCGCGACGAATCACGTGCCGGGGCTGCTGCTGCGAAGTGTTTATCCTGATCTGGCCGGCGACCCGATTTTGACAGCCGGAACATTTGCCAGCAACGAGCAAAGCCCGATTTGCCAGCGCTGGGGCGGCTGGTACGTCACGGGAAAATGCGGCCGCCAGACGCATATGGGAAATGTGACGTGCAGCGATGAAGAGCACCCCGACAAAACCGATTTCGCGCCAACCAGCAACCTGACCACGCTGGACAAGCGCGTCGACCGCTCGGCTTACCTTCGCGACAGCAGCGACGCCGCGGCGTTGATGGTCCTGGCCCACCAAACGCACCTGCACAATCTCATGACGGCTGCCAATTATGAAGTGCAGTCGGCCCTGCGCGATTCGGATGCGATGAACGCCGCCCTTCATCAACCGCCGGGCGAGCGCTCCGAAGGCACGATGCGGCGGATTCATGGCGCGTGCGAGCCCGTGGTGCGGGCGATGCTTTTCTGCGGCGAAGCAAAGCTAAGCGACCCCATTACCGGCACGACCGAATTCGCCCGCGATTTTGCCGCCCCCGGCCCGCGCGACAGCCTGGGCCGCTCGCTTCGCGATATTGATTTAACGCATCGGCTGTTCAAATACCCGTGCAGCTATTTGATTTATTCCGAGCAATTCGACGGCCTTCCCGCCGTGGCGAAACAATGCATCTACCGCCGATTGTGGCAGGTACTGACAGGCCGCGAAGACGACCCGGCGTTTGATTGTTTGGCCGAAGCTGACCGCAATGCGGTCATGCAGATTCTGCGGGAGACAAAGAAGGATTTGCCGGAGGATTGGAAGGCGAAGGACTAAACTTTCGCGGCTTTATAATCAGATCAATGAAGTCGTCCATCCACAATCAGCGAAATCAAAGGGATGGATTGAGTGACTAAGACCACAATTCCGAAGAGCGAGCCAATCAGCGCAACCCAGCGAGCACCATACGCACCGGATCTAATGGCGTAGCGCCGGCCAAAAACGCCGCACGTGATGCTTCCCGCGCCTCCGCCTACCGACGTCAACATCAGCAAAAGCGCCGCCCGCGGAGAAGATGCCAGCGCCGGCGAATGGTTCATCAGTACCTCAACCGGCCAAGGCGCAAACAGAAGCAACCAGGCGAGGATCGCAAGCGTCCATGGAACGTGGCGCGGCTTGCTTGAGGGTTGTTGCGCATAGTCGAGCTTTGGTGGAGGTTCTGCTGGCATGATTTCTTCGGATTGAGCGTAACTGCTGCCATCATCGGTTACAATTTCACGATCCTTGTGATGAGGAATGGGGAGCCTCACAGAATCGGCGGGCGCTTCCTTCACCGTATCATGGGCGTCTCGCCCATGAGCGATGGTACTCCATTGCGTTTGGTCGGTATTCCGCCCAAATCAACCCGGAACGCAGCGAGAATGACGCGTATTTGAATGGTGCTGCCCCGGCTCATTTTAACCCGGAGTACCGATCGAATTCACGGCGTAAAACGGCACATGGGCGGGACGCCCATGATACGTCAAGAGGACGCACGCAAACGAACACGCCGCGCACGTCGGCTGCTAACGTCGTGTCGTGCGCGCCTCACTCAATCCGCAATCCCCGCGGCAAACTTTCTCCGAATAATGCCCGCTGCTCTTCCGCCTCCAACTGTCCCCCTTCGCGAACCAGTTGCTGCGAATGCGCCCCCGCATTCCGGTCGCCCAGCCACTTAACAGCTTCCGCGCGAACATCGTCGGCGACATCCCTGTATCGATCCCCCGTTCGCCGGCACATTTGCACGACGGCGAAGATCGCCTTGTCGTCCTTTATGTCGCGATCGATTATGTGCCGGGTCCATTTTTCTGCGATCTCTGCGGGAACCAGCGCGTTCAGCGGGCCGTACATCGGCACCCGCGCGCCGATTCGGCCCAGGGCAAACAGCAGCGCATCGCGGCCGTTGCTCGTCGCTTCACGCGGCAGGCGGTCCAGGATCATCCCGCCGATTTCCAGCTTCAATGCGGGGGAAAGCAGTTCCAATGAGCCGAGCAATCGCCACACCTCGGCGGATTCGTGCGGGCCGAATTGGAATCCCGGCGAGCGACCGCGCACGTTGACGCCGCCCTTGCGAAACCAGGTGCGCCAATCCGCCAGCAGCGCCTCGGCCACAGTGCGCTGCTGGCCGGCGCTCATGCCGCCGGCCAGGCGACGCCAGAGGATCCACCATTCGGCGCGGACGGCTTCGTTCTTTGCATGCAGAACGCCGGCGGGGAGGAATTTCCACATCTGGCCCACGCGCCAATCATCGGCGGCCAGGCCATAGCCCGGCCGCAGGCAAAAGCCCGCAAAATTCAGCCATCGCGCCTCGTGAACATCGGAAATCCGCCGGCCGGCTTCCATCTCCAGCATGGCCTCCCACATCCCGCGCAGAAGCGTCGGCGGCCAGTCATGGCGACTAATGGCGGTGACCTGCTCCAACTGCTTCACCAGTGATTCGGGCCGCGCGCTGTTTCCCGCATCGCGCGTAAATGCCGGGATGATTTTCGCCCGGCAATCGGCCAATACTTTTTCATCGAGCACGCCCTGCGCCTCGGCGATTGCCTCATGCCGGGCCGCGTCGGCGCGGGTGGCCGAGCGCACGTCAAACTGCAATCGCCAGGTGCGATCTCCCTTCACTTCCGCACACCAAATATCCAGCGTGCCGATGGCGGTGAGCTTGGCGTGTAGCCGAACCTGCACCGAGTCGGCGGCGGCCTTTCGCCCCGATTGCAACACCGTGCGAATAGGCGGCAGGGCGGTCATCTGCTGCGGATCAACCGCCAGCAATTCGCCGGGCCGATCGGTCGTGCGCGTGCTGGAAGCGTACAGCGGAAACTCGACGGGTTGGCGGATGAGCAGCGCGAAGGTGCGGTCGGGAAGATCGACGGTCTGGCCCTCTTCAACGCCGGCGGGGAGAAGGCAAACCGCCTGAAGACGCGGATCACGCGAATCGCGCTCGGCGTCCTGCTCCCTCTCCCCCGTACTCGGGGGAGAGGGCTGGGGTGAGGGGTCGGGGGACGAACGGCGCGGGTCGGTCGCATCCGTACATGCCGCGCCTTCAACACCGATGTAATAGCTGTGCGCCAAGCCTCCGGAAATTCGCACGCCATGCCCGCGGCGAACCATCGCGTAATACGCCGCCCCGCGCGCAACGGCCAGATCGAGGCGATCGTTGTGGAGGATTTCGGGTTTCCATCCGATGAGCGACGTTTCGGGAAATAAACCCGGACCGGGACGGTCCGGCTCCACTGGCATATCCGCGGCGGTTCGCGATTGGGGACCCTTTGTGAACCACGAGGCGACGACATCCAACAGCCTTTCGCGCAGCACCGGCGATTCAAAAAGCCCGCCGTTGAAAAGAACCAAATCGGGCCGGGCCGGATCGTGATCGGTGGGTTCGATTTTTTCCCCATCGCGCGCCCCGGCGTGGCGATGCGCGGTGAGAAATGCCGCCAGATAGCGGGTGATGGCCGCATCGCGCGCATAGGGCAGGCCGAATTCCTGGAAACCCGAGCGTCGGGCGACCGGCTTTTCGTCCAGACCTACCGTCGGCAAAAATCCGCCCAGCAGCAATTCGCGAATTTCATCGCGGCCCATTTCCACCTGCACCGATCCGCCCACCAGTTTCGATCCGCCTGCGGAAATGGTGATGGCCGATCGCGCCGGCGGATTTTCACCGAGCAAGGTTTCCTTCATCGCCCGGCTGGCGCGCACGAGCGGTCCCCATTGCCGCGGCTCAAGCTTGCGGCCCAGCTTTTCCTCCACATGATGCGCGATCGCCAGGTCGAGATTATCGCCGCCAAGAATCAAATGCTCGCCCACCGCCACGCGATGGAAGAGCACGCGCCCGGCCGACCCGGGGCGCACGCGGATGAGCGTGAAATCGCTGGTTCCGCCCCCAACGTCGCAAACCAATATTTTCTGCCCCGGCTTAACGTGCGACTCCCATCGCGCCCCTTGGGATGCGATCCATGCATAAAACGCCGCCTGCGGCTCCTCGACCAACACCAGCCGCACCAGCCCCGCGCGCCGGGCGGCGTCGATGGTCAGCTCGCGCGCCACCTCGTCAAACGAAGCCGGCACGCCCAACACGATCTCCTGCCCGCTCATCGGATATTCGGGAAACTGATGATCCCACGCCCCGCGCAGATGCGCCAAATATCGGTCGCTAACTTCGACTGGCGAAAGCCGCTGCACGTCCGCCGCCCCGTGCCAGGGCAACAGGCCCGCCGTGCGGTCGACGCCCGAATGGCTCAGCCATGATTTGGCGGAAGAAATGAGTCTTCCAGGAACAGCCGCCCCATGTTCGCGGGCGAAAGCGCCGACGACGTAATTCGACTCATCCCCGCTCCACGGCAGCCGCAGCGCGCCCGGCGGAAATTCGCCCGCCGCCGCCTCATAGTGGAAGGATGGCAACGTCTGCCGCGTTTCCACGGTTCCCGGCGCGACAAGTTGCGGGATGGAAAAGTCGCGCACGCCCCACGCCTTGTCGGCCGTGTCGACATACGCCATCGCGGAGTTGGTCGTGCCAAGGTCGATGCCGATGAGAAATCGGCTGGGGGCGTCAATGTCGGAAGTTTCGCTCACGTCGGAAGTTTATGCGCGAAATGGGATGGATGCATCATCGCTGGGTTTAGTCGTTGGCGAGCTCGCGTCGTTTTTGACGCGAAGGCGCGAAGAGACGAAGGAAACGAAGGGGATGAAAAGCGATTCGCCCGCTTTGCGTTTCGCTCCGTTGCCATGTTTTTATTTGCCTCCCCGTTTAGCGTCTCCAGCCCGCCACAGAGACGTCTCGGCGGTACCGTCAATATTTATCTTTCCAAACGCGATGGTCTCGCTGTCGGGACTGATAGCGGCAGTCATATATCCCTTTAAATCGAATTCCTGAATCTGCTCTCCGGTGTCAACGGACCATATCTCGGGCTTGCCCTTCTCATTGTCAGGGATGATGAGTATCCATTTTCCATTCGGAGCCATCATTGCAAAAAGAGGAGATGCATGCAGCGTACGAAGTATCTTCAGCATCGAGCCGTCCCAGATTTGTATCTGGTCGTCACCCAAGTCCAGCTCATACGGCCACAGTTCCGTTACGGTAAGAATAATGTTTCTCGACTTGTTCCAGGCTATTTGGCTCATCCGCCGGCTCGGCGTCTCGAGATCGTGGTAGACCTTCGGGCCGCTCCCATTGTCAAAAACTTCCGCCACGTTCACTTTTGGAAGTGTAGCCGACGATAACGTGCGGCCTGTTTCAACATCGACGACAATTATTCCGCGGTCTTGAAGAAGCGCTACATGCTTGCCGTCGCCGTTGAATGCTGCCACCGCGCCTGACGTACTGAGGCCAAGATCGGTGG
>DASRRM010000464.1:0-2385 GCA_035695715.1 Tepidisphaeraceae bacterium | reverse complement strand
CAGTGCGGACCCTACGAAGATTCGAACGGCCGACTCGCGCAAGATCGCTGAGCGCCACTTTCCACTCTGCCGCAAACCTCTTATCCTTCCGCCTCATGCCGGCACGACAAAATCAGGATGATTTCAACGCCCAGGACGCGGCGAATCTGTTCAGCAACTTCCAACGCCTCGATCCGCGCATGCAGATGATCATCGTCGCGCTGCTGGTTATCGCGGGGATCGTCTTTTTCATCGCCTATACCAAATCGCGGCATGGCAGCAGCGCGCCACCGGCCGGCTATGCCCAGATGCTGCTGGGCAATCCGAGCGATGCGACTGATTCGCCGTCGAATCACGACAACTTCCTGATGATCAAGCCATATTTTGCCCTCAGCTTCAATGATTCCAAGGGGACGCCAAACTGGGTGAGCTGGCAGGTGACCGCCGGCAATCTTGGCAAAATCGAGCGGAAGAAGACGTTTGATCCGGACACCACGCTGCCGATCGGCTTCAATCAGATCGTCACGCGCGATTACAACAATTCCGGCTTTGACCGCGGCCATATGTGCCCGCACAGCGACCGGGCCGCCAACAACGAGATGAGCAATTCCACCTTTGTGATGACCAACATCATCCCGCAGGCGCCAAACGTAAACCGCAAGGCGTGGGAGCAGTTGGAAAGTTACGGTCGCGACCTGGTTACGCGGGAGCACGACCGCCTGTACATCATCGCCGGCCCCGCGGGAAAGGGCGGCCGCGGAAGCCGGGGCGAAAGGCAAACGCTGGCGAATGGAAAGGTGACAGTTCCGGCGGCATGCTGGAAAATCATCGTCGTCGTTCCCGAAGCCGGCGGGTCGGACGACCTGGCGAAGCTGTCCACCAGCACGCGCGTCATTACCGTATTGATGCCAAACGACGACGACGCGGTCGGGGAGCAGTGGGCGCCGTTTCGCACCAGTCCCGGCGAAGTGGAAAACAAAACCGGGCTGCATTTTTTCGACCGGGTGAAGCCGCAAGTCGCCAGCGCCTGGCGGACCAAGGTGGATCGTGAGACGATTCCGCCGGCGCGGGCGCGTTATTATCCGAAGGAAAACTGACGCAAGCGACGTCTCAACGACGCGAGGTGTTCATCCGTATCATCAACATGAAGACAATCCATCGCGCTGCAACCCGCGTCTTTTTATCCCTGTCAATTTTCGCGTGCATTTCGCTGGCAAACTGCGCCGCCCGCGCCGCCGGCGCCCCGGCGGAAAAGCAATGGGTGAGCTACGAAGGCAAGGAAGGGCCCGGCAAGGGCAAATCAATCGTCTTCGTGGCCGGGGCGGATGAATACAATCCGGAATCGGGATTGCCGATCCTGGCGCATATTCTGGCCGATCGCTACGGGTTTCATTGCACGGTCTGTTTCACGATTAACAAGGCGGGCCAGATCGATCCGAAAACCACCGACAATATTCCCGGGCTCGAAGCGCTCGACACCGCCGACCTGATGGTCATCCAGTGCCGCTTTCGCAACCCGCCGGATGAGCAGATGAAGCATATCGTTAACTTTCTGGAGGCGGGCAAGCCGGTGATCGGCCTGCGCACGGCCACCCATTCTTTCAAGGGTATCAAGGGTCAATACGCGAAGTTCAACTGGGATAGCAAGCAACCCGGTTTTGACGGCGGCTTTGGCCGGCAGGTGCTGGGGGAAACCTGGATCCGCCATCACGCGCCCAACGGCGCAACCAGCACGCGCGGCGTCTTCGCCCCGGGCGCCTCGAGCGACCCGATCCTCCGCGGCATCAGCGACGGCGAAATATGGGGATCCACCGGCGTGTATGGCGTGCGCCTGCCGCTGCTCGAGGGTTGCAAAACATTGCTGTTAGGCGAGGTGATCGAAGGCAACAAACCCGACGGCAAGCCCCTCGAATATCTGCCGAATAAGAACCCCAACGCGAAGGAAAAGGCCAACGACCCGATGCAGCCGGTTGCCTGGACGCGGACGTATCAAATTGTTCCCGGCAAAACCGGGCGCGCCTTCACGACGACGATGGGCAGCGCCGCCGATCTGCAAAACGAGGCCTTGCGCCGGATGATGGTGAACGCCGCGTTTTGGGACCTGGGAATGGAGGACAAAATCCCCGCCAAGGCAGACGTCGATTTCGTCGGCAGCCATATGCCATGGAAAAAGGGAATGACGCCAGCGCAAATGCAGGCGGAATGATCGCGTGCAACGCGGCGGGGCGATGTGGGTCAGGCCGTCTACCCACGAAATTGGAATCTTGACGCGAAGGCACGAAGTGACGAAGGAATCGAAGAGGTTTCCCGCGTTAACATACCGGCCGCGGAAAATGTCCGGTTGGCGGGAGGGACGTAATCCGGAAATAAATGAGCCGCGCACGAAGGGTACTCCCGAAGTAAGCG
>DASRRM010000463.1:0-17344 GCA_035695715.1 Tepidisphaeraceae bacterium | reverse complement strand
TCTGCCAGAGATAAAAGAGGGTTGGCTGAAGATGGTACTTCTGGCAAACATCGGAGATCGGTCTTTTCTCGATCAGGTGTTCACGCAGGATGGCCAGCTTCTGCACGGCGGTAAAATGACGACGTTCTGCTCGCATCGGATGTTGCTCCATTTGGCACGGTGCATGTTTTTAACTCCGATGACTCGATTCTCCAATTCGGACTGGGGCAATACAATACATCGGGAACGGATTTCGACGAAACTCGTCTGAAAAGATGTCCATGCGGGCACCAAAGAAGCCGGGAACGCAAACTCCGGCATTTGTCGTTTTGTTGTATTACAACACGAGCGACGATTTTAAAGTAATCCAATCACGGACGATGGTCGGCGGCTTCCCGGCGGCGGTGTGACGTTTATTTATGGCGATTGGATGGGGCAGGCAAGAATGAATGTCTGCCGCATCCCTTTTCATATGATCCTTCGCCACAATAAAATGCCATACCGTCACGATGCGGTTGCCGACATTTTTAAACCACGAGTTTTTCATTGGAATTGTAGCATGAAGGCACGATTTTCCCTCATCCTTGCCGCGATTGTCTTGAGCGGCATTGCACTGCAGCGCCGGTCGCTTTGCGCTGAGGTTGCGAAACCTTCCATCACGCCGGCCACGATTGCCGCGCCGGTTCTCAGCCGGGATTCCATGGGCGTTGTCACGCTTGCCGACGCGACGGCGGGCGCGACCATCGGCTATACCCTCGATGGTTCTGATCCTGATCGCAGCGCAGGCGAATACCTTGCGCCGATCGAACTCGCCCACGGCGGGGTCGTGAAGGCCCGGGCGTTTTCGGCTGACTATAAGCAGAAAAGCGAGCTGTCCACGGAGAAATATGAGCCGTTGCCCGGCAACGATCCGCTGCCCAGCACGCTGGTTCCCGTGACGCAGAGCCGCAATTGGGCGAGCTATGAATGGCCCAAGCGCCATCGCGAAGTGTGCGATGCAGTCCGCGATAAACACCCGCGCGTCATTTTCATCGGCGACTCGATCACGCACAACTTCAACAAGCTTGTCTGGGCTCGCGCTTACGATTCGTACCATGCTGTAAACGCGGGCTTTGGCTGGGATCGGACTGAGAATGTCCTCTGGCGTTTGCAGCATGGAGAATTGGCCGATACCGCGCCAGAGGTCGTGGTGGTGATGATCGGGACCAACAACATGGATCTCAACAGCGCGCCGGAAATTGCCGCGGGCGTGCGAGCCATTTGCGGGGAGATTCACGCCCGCCAGCCCAGGACAAAGATTCTGCTTCTGGGCATTTTTCCCCGCGGCCCGAGGCCCGATGCCACCCGCGCCAAGGTTGCCGAGGCGAACAAGCTGCTGGCGAAATTGGATGGCCATGATGCCATCACATTCCTGGATATTGGCGCGACTTTCGTGCAGCCGGACGGAACGATTTCCAGGGAAGTGCTGCAGGATTACCTCCACCCCAGCCGCAAGGGGTATGTCATGTGGGTCGACGCGATGCAGCCGACGCTGAGCAAGCTCCTCGGCGAACCGCCGCGCCCGTCGTTGGCCAGCTTGAATCTCGCATCCACCGATCTGTCGGAATATGCGACGTCGCTGATGGCGATCGCACCGGCTTCGAGCGATTTGCCTCACCAACTGCAACTTAAGACCGGCGACAAGATCGTGGCCATGGGCGATTCCATCACGCAGGATGGCGGATACCTGCGAAATGTGGATGCGATCCTCGCGGCACAGTATCCGGAGCTGAAGATTCCCAGGATCATCAACGTCGGAATCAGCGGGCAACAAGCCGAGGATATGGTCGCGCGATTCCAGCGCGACGTGGTGGATCGTAAGCCGGCCTTTGTCACCATCAGCGTGGGCACCAATGACGTGTTGCATCGCTTGAACGCCCCGCACGATGAGAAAGTACTGGCTGCGTATACCGAAAATGTCTCGAAGATGGTGAAGCTGGCGCAGGCCGCGGGCATTCGGGTCATTTTGCTGACGCCGGCGGTAATACAGGAGGATGCGGGCAGCGAGGGGAATCGGCGGATGGCGATGTATGTTGCCGCCGAGCACAAAATCGCGGCTGACGAGAAATGCGAGATCGTCGATCTGCGTGAGATGTTCATGAAGGTGATCGCCGCCAGGCCCCCGGGCGAAACCGAGAAGTGGCTGACGCGCGACGGCGTTCACATGAACCCGCGCGGCGATGCGTTGATGGCGGTTGGCATCCTGGAAGCGCTTGGCGCTGCGAAGGATAAAATCTGCGCTGCCGATGCCCCGAAGCGTGATTAAGGCGAAATTTTGCCGCGATAGTCGGCCGCGCTGAACATCGATTCGGTTTTACAGCGGCGAAAGTCTTATTTCGGGGAAACACCCGCCGCGCTGGGGACATTGCCATAGAATCCGCCCATGTCCCGTCACACGCTCACGCGCGAACAGGCCGTGCGATTGCACAAGCTGATCGGCTTTCCGCTGCGCTGGGCCAACCGCGTGGTGGACCGGATGAACATGCTGGGATTCACGCCGGATGATCCGGTCTTTCGCTCGGCCATGCGTGCCCGCGACGCGTTGCAGGAGTTTGCCGTCGCCACCCACTATGCCAGTTGCTCGACGGGGGTGGGGAAATCGCACGCGGAGACGTAGACAGTGCGACGCGGCGGGATCAATGCACAGGCTCGCGAAGGCGAGAGGAATAGATCGGCAAATCGGGATTTGCGAAACGTGCATGCCGGGTCTGAGGTACTCCGAAGACCTGGATCCTTCGCACGATCGATCCGAGTCTTCGGAGTACCTCAGACATCGGCGTGAACGTTGCGAACCACTCGCCGCGCCTTTGGCGCTTTCGCGAGTTCTCGATATTCTCGACGCCAATAGCATGGACACTCACTTCTGCGCCACGTCCGGTGCGGGAGCTTTTGCTGGGGGCAAAACGGCGCGGATATGCACCTCGCGCAATTGCTTGTCATCCAGCGGCGAAGGGGAACCACACATTAAATCGCCGCCGCTTTGGGTTTTGGGGAAGGCGATGACGTCGCGGATGTTGTTGATCCCGCGGAGGATCATTACCAGCCGGTCCAGGCCCAGCGCGATGCCGCCGTGCGGCGGTGCGCCGTATTGCAGGGCGTCGAGCAGGAAGCCGAACTTCTGCTTTTGGGCGGCATCGTCGATTCCCAGCAGGGCGAAGAGCTTTTGCTGCACGTCCATGCGATGGATACGGATGGACCCGCCGCCGATTTCGCTGCCGTTGACAACGATGTCGTACGCCTTGCTCTTGATCGATTCGACCACCGGCCGATCGCGGCTGTCCAGCTTGTGCAAATCCTCATCCAGCGGGGCGGTGAAAGGATGATGCGTGCTGGCGTAGCGCTTTTCCTCCTCGTCGTATTCAAACAGCGGAAAGTTCACCACCCAAACCCAGGCGAATTCCGTCGATGGCGTCAGGTTTAAATCCTTGGCCATCTTCAGCCGCAGCTCGCCGAGCACTTTGTGAACCACCTTGGGCTTGTCGGCGGCGAAGGCGATCAAATCGCCCTCGCCAGCGCCGGTGCGATCGATCAATTTCGCGGCGATCGGCGCTAAAAACTTGGCCACGCCGGTATCGAGTGCCAGGCTGCCATCCTTGGCGATGACCTTTGTCACGGCCAGTCCCTTGGCGCCAAATCCCTTGGCCCATTCGGCCAGGGCATCGGTGTCTTTGCGCGAAAGCTTGCCGCCGCCGGGAACAACGATGGCTTTCACCATGGCGGCGTTCTTGAAGACGGCGAAGTCGGTTTGCTGGCCTAAGTCGCCGACATCGTGAAGCTGCATACCGAAGCGCAGGTCGGGGCGATCCGAGCCATACTTGCTCATCGCCTCGTCGTATTCCATATGGGCGATGGGGTTGGGAATATCAACGCCGAGGTTTTCTTTCCAGATTCGCCGGAGCAATCCCTCCATGATTTCAATGATGTTTTCCCGGTCGATGAACGACATCTCGACGTCGAGCTGGGTGAACTCTGCCTGGCGGTCGGCGCGCGGGTCTTCATCGCGGAAGCAGCGGACGATCTGCATGTATTTGTCGCAGCCGGCCACCATTAAAAGCTGCTTGAAAAGCTGCGGCGACTGCGGGAGCGCATAAAAACTGCCCGGCACAAAACGGGCCGGGACGATGAAATCGCGCGCGCCTTCCGGCGTCGATTTGGTCAGGAATGGCGTTTCAATTTCCCAGAAACCCAGGTCGCCGAGAAAATCGCGCATGGTTTTGGTCACGCGATACCGCGTGCGAAGCGTCTCCTGCATTTCATGCCGCCGAAGATCGATGTAGCGGTATTGCAGCCGTTTCTCTTCGTTGACCGCATCATGCTCGTGCGGCGTGAAGGGCGGCGTCGGAGAAATGCTCAGCACCTCCATCGTCTTGACGCGCACTTCGATCTCGCCGGTCTTGAGCTTCGGATTGATGACCGCCGCATCGCGGGCGGCAACAACGCCGCTGATGCTGATCACCCACTCGCTGCGCAGCTTTCGCGCCTCATCCTGATTGGCCTGCCCGGCAGTGTCGACTTCGAAGACGAGTTGGGTGAGTCCATCTCGATCGCGCAGGTCGATAAAGACCAGGCCGCGATGATCGCGATAGGAATGCACCCACCCGGCCAGCTTGACTTCCTTGCCGACGTCAGACTTGCCGAGTTGGCCGCAGGTATGGGAACGATAACGGGTTTGAATAGCTTCCATTTCAGTGGCACGGGCATCCTGCCCGTGTTCGACCTTTTAGTAAAGTTGTGTCAGCGGGTAAACGTGGTCCGACATCCGTGCATGTTGTATTCGGGCACGGGCTGGAAGCCTGTGCTACGGCGTCACCGTCCATCGCGGCTTGGCAAATTCCTGCCGCAGCACGCGCTCGGCGGGCTTGCCTTTGGGGGTGTAGCCGCGGTCTTCGGGGCCGCCGCCGTTGGGGACCCATTGCCAGAACATGTATCCGCCGAGTTCTGGTATGCCGTCCCACGCCTGGAAAAATCCTTCGTAGAGCTTCTTCTGCAATTCCAGGTCCAGCGGAACCTCCGCCGCGTCCTTTGTATAGTCCCACGGCTCATGGGCGGCATTGGCCATGCTGCACCAGCCCACTTCCGTAAACATGTATGGCTTATGCTGGCTCTTCACCCACGGCAGCAGGTCTTTTTGAATCGCCCGCCATCGCGAAACGATCTCGGCCACCGACACATCCTTGTTCTCACCAAGCTTGTAATAGCTGTTGGTGGCGATCAGATCGAGATGATCCCAGAATGGAATGGTGCGATAATGGTCCCAGTTGGCCGAGTAGGTCATCATCCCATGATAAACTTGCCGGGTGGCGTTGATCGTACGCACCCATTCATCCTTATATCGCTCGGTGCTGACCAACTCCGACCCAACCACCAGCACATTAGCATGGGCCTTTTCCGCTGCCTCGGCGTAATGAGTCACCATTCCCCGGTAGCTTTCAAACCAGTCATCCCAGCTATCGGGCTTGATCACGCCGCGCCATTCCGTGCTGCGCGGCCGCTCCAACAACACGATCGGCATCAATACCACCCGCAGATTCTTGCTGTGAGCATACTCGATCAACGCCTCCAACTTCTCCAAAGTAGGTGTCTGGCGCACATCGACGAAAATGATATTGCTGCCGGCGTTTTCCTGCTTGGAATCAACGACGATCTCCACCGTATCCGCGCCCACGGCGGCGATATCATCAATGGCCTTGTAATAAATCTCCGGCGAGTCGATCCGCTGCACCTGAAGCACAATCCCGCGAAGCGGAAGCCCCTCCAGCTTAGCCGACGAAACCACCGGCAGCGGATCGGTGTCCACGGTAACCGTCGATTTGGTCCCGGCATTCTCAGGCCCGGGAAAAATCGAGCAGCCGACCGCGATGACAAAGACCGCCAACGCCGACACAATAAGAATAACGCCGGCCTTCATCCGTCAATCTCCTTCAGAAGCGGGACATAATACGCATCGCGGGGGGATTGGGAAGTGGGGCGGGGAAGTGTCGGGGGCCGAGGGTGTGGCCGTCTTTTTTGGCACGGTCATTCGTGACACGGGCGTCCCGCCCGTGCTTGGTGCTATTTACGCCGAAAGCATGAGGCACGGCCGAGACGGCCGTGTCACGCGTGTCACGACGGTGCCAAAAATACGGCCACACCCGGATCCGCCGGGTTATCGGCTGGGCCGCGCGCGAGGCCGAGGGCGTGCGCGATTTTTCGGGACATGGGCGAAAACTGATGGGGCAGGCATTCTTGCGTGCCACGACTCGATTCGAATCCGCTCCGGCGTTCCATTTTTGGGCGCGCCAGACGGAGCATCTCCCACTCTGATTGACAACGGCTCGCCAGTTTTTTCCCCGCGCATCATTGCGCATCATTCTGCGCCCCATAATGGTGCGCAACATCGAAATTCCGCGAATTTCGAGGGGTCGAAGAAGGCCCGTCGGCCTCCGGTCAGCACGGCTCACCAACGTGCGAAAGGGAGTAACCTCTCATCTGCCGCACGTTGGTACGGTGCATCGTGCCATCGCGCTGGCCGCCTGACAAACACTTTAAGAGCATCCGTACCATGCCTGTCTTTTCCCAGAATAAGCGATTCATCAAACCATATCCCTCCACTATATGCGCAGAAAGTTGACATTTTTGACGATAAGTCTCGCCTCGGCATAAAGTTATAGCCGCCACCCCATGCCTTCTGGCGCAACCTTATATTTTACAAATGGTTAGGAGAGAGCCGATTTGTAAAATCCGGAAAAATGTTCGATAAAACGGGCGAAATGCAGAAATTCTTCGCGGCTAACTCGCGGTATTCCCGAACGTTATCAAGCGGCCAGAAAAATTCTTCCGGATTCTTTTTCGGGATGATCGAATGTCAATCAGTTTTCGGGCGTTCTTCAGTTTTCCGACACGCCTAACTCTCAATGTGAAGGCGACGTCCCTGATACTTTGACCAGGTGAAAATGTCTCACATGGCTATGCGCAATTTCCCGAATACGAGCTTATCCTGCTTGTGAGAAAACCAACGAAAAGGTTGAAATCGCGACGGACAACCAGCACTACGGCAAAAGCCGTGGGCGAATCCATTCTCGCCGACCTGAAGGAATTTGCCGACGCCTTGGAGGCAGGCGTCCCGCTTGCATCGAAATACACGATTCGGCGAGTCCAGATACCGGACGCCCCGGCCCAGTACAGCGCTAAAGCCGTCCGTGCCACGCGCGACATGATCGGTGTAAGCCAGGCCGTGTTCTCCCACCTGCTCGGCGTGTCGACTGTCCTCGTGCAGGCCTGGGAACAAGGCAATCGAGTCCCTGCACCCTGGGCCCGCCGGTTGCTGGATGAAGTCAATCATGATCCAAAGCGTGGCAAGGTATGGTGCGCCAAGCATCATAAACGGCGAGCGTGCTGCTCCCGATTTTTTCCCTCGTCTTATCCCACAAAAATCGGCTTCAAATGCCGGTCAAACGTATTCCGCGTCACGTTCTCCGCCACGGTTGGCTCGAACTTTTCCAACGCCGAGATATATCGCTCGCCCATCTGCGCGGCAACCTTGAAGCCCACGTGCAGAAGCTGGCGGAAGTTGGCGTTGTAGCGCGGGTTTTTCTGGTCGTGACGCAATGTTTCGGCATACTCCGCGCCACTCCATTTGCCAACCGCGTCGGCTGTGGGAAGTCTTGACTTGTCGATGTCGATCACCGTCGCATACGGCCCGCACAATTCATCGAATCGCTCCAGGGCCTGGCGGTAGACATCCTGGGCGATTTGTAATCCTTCGCCGCCCGCGCTGGCAAGGCCGATCAGTTCTTCCAGCCAGGTGGTGCCGGCGGTTTTGACGTGCAGGCCGGCGCCGGTTCGTTGCACGGCTTTGCGAATCGCGCCGTAAATCGAAAACTTGTCGCTGCCGCTGTGAACCGAAAGCTTCAGATTTCCCGGCAGGCCGAACTCCTTGATGGCGTGGGCGATCACTGCCAGGTCGTCGTTGAATTCCTTTTCGAATTGCTGCACATCGCCGACGTAATCGACGCCCTTGTTGAATCGTCCGGTGAATTTCGGGGCGATGGTCTGGATGGGGATTTTCTGGTCGGCGATGGCCGCCAGGATGAAGAACAATTCGCCGGGCGTTTGCGGCTGATCGGTTTCGTCCATCGAGACTTCGGTGACGAATTTCCCCTTGCCCTTGGCCGCCTCCACATGCCGATAAATCCGCCCGGCTTCCTGTGCGGCGAACAAATATTTGCGCGCGATGGCTTCGATGCGATCGGACGAAATATCCAGCGCGCCGCTAACACCGGGAATTTTCAATGAACCTGCATAGCGTTTGTAATTGGCGGCAAACGCCTTGATGTCCCCATCGGCTGCCGGCTTGTTGATGAAATCCGCCACGTCGAGCGTGAAGAAGTCGCTGGGACCGATGAACCGGTCCACCGTTTTGACGCCGATATGGTCGGCATCGACAAAATATTCCCCCTTCCAGCCGAGCGCTTTGACAGCCGCATCGGCTTCTTCGCGGACGCTCGTCGGCTCGCTGTGAACGATATTGTGCTCGCGATTGGATTTGTTCCAAACCGGCGCCACGTCAACGCCAAGCGTTTTGGCCTTTACAAACGCCGCAAGCTGTGCCCGGCCCTGGTGCGCAAAACGGTCGCCGATTCCCATGCTGAATTTTGGAAGGTTCATGGGGATGGATTGTACCGGCAGGAGCGCGGCCGACAAAGATCTTCACCGTTTCGACGCTCTTTTCAGGGTGATGTTCCCATCATTTCGGCTGCGTCGTCGGCGCTGCCGCGGTCAATTCATCGCGATATCCCGAATCCTTCACGGCACTCAGATCGAGCTCATACAACCCCGATTGCAGGAGGTATCCCTGAATACTCGTCCGTTTGGTGAAGGGAACGGCGGGCAAACCCTGGCGCATGGAACTCAGGGCCGCCGGCGATGGGTTGGGGGTCCAATAAAGCATAGCCGGAACGGATCCATCGGGCCCGGTTGGGCCATCGCGCTGGACTTCGATGTATTGCGCCACGACGGCGGTTTCGAGCAAACGGAGCGCTTGGGTCGCACTTGCACCCTTTTTCAATCGCACGCCGACTACCAAGATCGGCGTGCCGGAGTAACTGAGGGTGAGCGGATCGATCACGCCATTGATCAAAAGCCCATTTCCATTTTGGATTTCGTCGGCTTGGCGTTGAAGGCTGGCGTACTTGAAGGAAAAATTGGAGCCTGGATTTGTCTGCTTCCACCAGGCGATCCATTTCTCCTGATCCATGGCGAACGGTTTCCCGGTAAGCGCCAATAAATCAGCGGCAACTTCCGGATATGCCCGCGACGCCGGATGTTTGAGGCCCTTGATCAGATACGGAACGGACTGCTGATCCTTGATTGCCGCGAGATACAGCGCCGCGTTAAACCAGATATAATCGTTGGCACTGGTTAAAAGTGCGCGCGCCTGCTTCTGCCCGTCTGAACTATTTCTCTCCTGCAAGATATTGAGGCTGGTCATGACCAGATCCGGGTCGTCGCTGGAAAGATTCGACACAATCGTGCTCGACGGGACCGCTCTTCCGGCAATCATCAAACCCAGGTTTGTCTTGCTGGCCACGAAATAGACGGCCGAAAGAGCTACCGCAAGGAGAATCACCGCGAGCAAAATGAATCGGCGCATGATGTATCCAGGAAAACGCCATCCTCTGATGAAACACGGGCAAATTATATCGGCCCAGCGTGATTGTCCGAGCCCGGCGCATTTTTTTGCCTCTCGCGCTCGCGTCGGTTGATCTCATAGATTTCCGCGCGGTCGATTCTAACCGTGTCGGGGCATCTGAAACCTAAACGCACCTTGCCGTGACTGATCATCATGACCGAGCACACGATGCCGTCGGCGATTTCCGTTGCCTCATCGGATTTCATCCAATATTTCATTGTCCGATCGATGCCGCCATTCACGCCGGCGCGGTGAGAGACGGTAAGCAACACCCGAACGTCACCAACTTCCGTGACGGCGACTTTAACGTCGTCGCCGATCATAATCGCCTGGCCTCTGGTTCGGCTGAGTACCAACATGTTTACTCCACAAGTGCGAAGCACGCAAAACTGTTTTATACTATCATCATGACCCAGTCCAATGCACCGCAGGCTCTTTCCATTCCGGTTTCCGATCGCGATCACATTCGCGGAAAGCCCGATGCGCCGTTCACGCTGCTCGAATATGGCGATTATGAATGCGACTACTGTGGTCGGGCGTATCCGGTGGTGCGGGCATTGCGCGAGCATTTCGGCGATCAGCTGCGGTTCGTCTTCCGCAATTTTCCGCACGCCAGCATTCATCCGCATGCATCGGTTGCCGCCCAGGCCGCCGAGGCGGCCGGCAGCCAGGGGAAGTTCTGGGAGATGCACGATCTGCTGTTCGAACATCAAACCGATCTGGACACGGGAGATTTGACGCATTATGCACTGCAGATCGGCCTGGAGGTTTATCACTTCCAATCTGACCTGCAATCCGAGCGCTTCGCCCGCCGGGTTGAAGCCGACCATCAGGGGGGTGTGGAAAACGGAGTCCATAAGACTCCGACGTTTTTCATCAATGGAGTTTATTACGGCGGCCCGATGGAACTGAACGCGATGATCGCAGCGATTTCGAGGTAGCAAAAGAGATAGCAGCGCTCCGAGGTGATTGATTCGGTCTTGTATATTCACACCGTGGACGAGCTCCAGCGAGGACGCGGATCCGTCAAACTCGCGCGGGATCCGCGTCCTCGCCAACGCTCGTTCACGGCGTGAAATGTCATTTGGAAACACATCATGCCACCTGGTAATGCAAAAACCAAATCCATCCTCACCATCAACGGCGGATCGTCCAGCATTAAATTCGCCGTCTATTCGTGGGAAGACGCGCTGAAGTTGATATTAAAGGGACAGGTAGAGCGCATCGGCCAGTCGGGAACGAGTCTTAGCGGAAAGATGGCGGATTCCAGCGAGGCAGATCGCCGCGACGTGGATGCCGCCGACCATCGCGCCGCGGCGGAGCAGATCGTCGGCTGGATCGAGCAAAAAATCGGGCGCGGCGCGATCACCGCCATCGGCCATCGCGTCGTTCATGGCGGCATTCATTTGCTTGAGCATCAGCGCGTGACGCCGGAATTGCTGGCCGAGCTTCGCCGGACGCAGCCGCTCGATTTAGCCCACCTGCCGCGGGAAATCGCGTTGATTGAGGCGATGGCCGAGAGATTTCCGGGTATTCCGCAGGTGGCCTGTTTCGACACGGCGTTTCACCGCGACATGCCGCGGGTGGCGAAGCTGCTGCCGATCCCCCGGAAATACGACGCCGCCGGCCTGCGCCGCTTCGGCTTTCACGGCTTGTCCTATGCGTATCTGATGGCCGAACTTCGTCAGACCGCCGGCGACGCTGCCGCCGACGGCCGGGTGATTCTGGCGCACCTTGGCAACGGCGCAAGCATGGCCGCCGTGAAAGGCGGCAAGCTGATCGACACGACGATGGCGTTCACGCCGCTGGCCGGTTTGGTGATGGGCACCCGGCCGGGCGATCTCGATCCGGGGCTGCTGGTCTATCTGATGCGGGTCGAAAAAGTGACGCCGGAGCAGATGGACGAATTCCTGAATCACGACTGCGGCCTAAAGGGCATCTCGCAAACCAGCTCCGACATGCGCGACCTCGCCGCCCGCCGGGCCACCGACGTTCGCGCCGCCGAGGCGGTCGAGTTGTTCTGCTATCGCGCCCGGCAGTGGATCGGCGCATTGGCCGCCAGCATGGGCGGCGTTGACACCCTGATTTTGTCCGGCGGCATAGGCGAACACGCCGCTGATGTGCGCGCGGAAATTTGCGCGGGGTTGGAATTCCTGGGAATTGCGATCGATGCAGGGAAGAACCAATCCAACGCAGAGATCATTTCGGTGAATAATTCGGCAGTCACCATTCGCATCATCGCGACGGATGAAGAAATCATGATCGCGCAATTGGTGAGCCAGATCTGTTCATGGGTTCAGCCGGGCGCGATCATTTCCAATACTGCCAATGAGTGGTGAGTCAGTTTGAATTGCCGGGTGGGTGCCACAGGTCTCGGAGTACCGCGACCTGTGGCACCCGACAGTGAATCAAACTGACCCACTTCGGCAATTTGAGCTACGACGACGCAAAAGTGGCCGTGATCGCGCGATCGGATTTCGCACGCTGACCCGCAAGGTTTTCTATGATACCGCCAGTTCCCGGACCGTCGCCAGCCATCGGGCCGGGTCTGCCTTGATCGTATCGAGCAGGCGACGGGCCATCAGGCTCGGTTCGCGTACCCCGCGTTCCCAGGACTTAACAAGAACGATTGATGTTCCCAATAGATGTGCAAAGACTGCCTGGCTAACGCCGAGCGATTCGCGAAGCGCGCGAATCTGCTTGGCGCGATAAATCCGCGGATCGGGCACTTCAATTGTTTTCACGGTAAACAACTGCTCGGGCTTCATGTTCGCATCATGCGCTCGAGCTCGCGCATGCCCGCCATGATCTCGTCAGCGACTCTGGGCCTCGGCTTTTTCTTGTTGGGTAGTGGCATTTCAGTCTCCTTTCGCCGATTTGGCAGCGAATGGGGCGAGTCGGACAAGCGCCAGACGGCCCCGCGTATCCCAGTATACAGCGTATCCCAGTCGTGCGCCTTCCATATGCGTACCGTCCTTGTTCACAATGACCCGGCAGGGTAAAGACTCCTCGAACAAAGGATTCTCCATGCAAGAAACCGTCTCCCCCGGCCTTCTCAATCGCATCGACGCCTACTGGCGGGCGGCGAATTACCTTTCTGTCGGGCAGATTTATCTGCTGGCTAATCCGCTGCTGCGCGAGCCGCTGAAGCTGGAGCATGTGAAGGCTCGGCTGCTTGGGCACTGGGGAACGACGCCGGGGCAGAATTTTATTTATGCGCATCTTAATCGCGTCATTAAGGAATATAACCTGAACGCGATTTATGTTTCCGGACCCGGGCATGGTGGGCCGGCGGTGGTTTCCAATGTTTATCTTGAGGGCACGTACAGCGAAATCTATCCCGCCATCACGCAGGATGAGGACGGGCTCAAAAAGCTGTTCAAGCAGTTTTCGTTTCCTGGAGGCATTCCCAGCCATGTCGCGCCGGAAACGCCGGGGTCTATTCATGAAGGGGGAGAGCTCGGTTATTCGCTGAGCCATTCCTTCGGCGCGGTTTTCGATAATCCGGATTTGCTGGTGGCCTGCGTGGTGGGGGATGGCGAGGCGGAAACCGGGCCGCTGGCAACCGCCTGGCACTCCAATAAATTTCTCAATCCCGCCAGCGATGGGGCGGTATTGCCCATCCTGCATCTCAATGGCTACAAAATCGCCAACCCCACCATCCTGGCGCGGATTCCGAAGGAAGAGCTGACCGAATTGATGCGAGGTTGTGGCTGGACGCCATATTTCGTCGAAGGCGATGACCCGGCAAAAATGCATCCGCTGATGGCGCAAACGCTCGATCGTTGCATCCAGGAGATTCGCAAGATACAGGAGGATGCCCGCAAGAAGGGCGTCACCGCCCGGCCGAAATGGCCGATGATCGTTTTGAACAGCCCCAAGGGTTGGACCGGGCCGAAGGTGGTGGATGGGCAGCAGGTGGAAGGCACCTTCCGGGCGCATCAGGTGCCGCTATCCAATCCGGCGGGGAATCCAAAGCACCTCAAGCTGCTCGAAGAATGGATGAAAAGCTACAAGCCCCAGGAGCTTTTCGACGCCGCCGGACGGCTGAGGAGCGATTTACAGGAACTTGCCCCAAATGGCGATCGGCGGATGAGCGCCAATCCCAACGCCAATGGCGGCATCTTGTTGAAAGACCTTCGCCTGCCGGATTTTCGCGATTACGCGGTCGATGTTCCCAAGCCTGGCGCGGTCGACGCCGAGGACACGCGCATCACCGGCAATTTCCTGCGCGATGTCATTAAACACAACGACGACCACAGGAATTTCCGCATCTACGGTCCTGATGAGACGCTATCCAACCGGCTCAACGCCGTCTTTGAAGCCACCAATCGGCAATGGGAAGCGCAGTTGGAAAAAGGGGACGAGTTCCTCGCGCCACAGGGGCGCGTCATGGAAGTTCTCAGCGAGCATCAATGCCAGGGTTGGCTCGAAGGATATCTCCTCACCGGCCGCCATGGCCTTTTCAACAGCTACGAGGCGTTTATTCACATCGTCGATTCGATGTTCAACCAGCACGCCAAATGGCTGAAGGTGACGCTCGGGCTGCCATGGCGGCGGAAGATCGCCTCGCTGAACTATCTGCTGGCCAGCCATGTCTGGCGGCAGGACCACAATGGTTTTACCCATCAAGACCCCGGCTTTATCGATCATGTGGTGAACAAGAAGGCCGAAATCGTCCGCGTTTATCTGCCGCCGGATGCCAATTGCCTGCTCAGCGTGATGGACCATTGCCTGCGCAGCCGCCATTACGTGAACGTGGTCGTGGCCGGTAAACATCCCGCTCCGCAATGGCTCAACATGGAATCGGCGGAGAAGCACTGCGCCGCCGGCATCGGCATTTGGGAATGGGCCAGCAACGACAAGGGACACGAGCCGGATGTGGTGATGGCTTGCGCGGGAGATGTGCCGACGCTGGAAACGCTGGCGGCGGTGGTTATTTTGCGGCGTTGGCTGCCCGATCTGAAAATCCGCGTGGTCAATGTCGTCGATTTGATGAAGCTTCAGCCGCACAGCGAACATCCGCACGGGTTAAGCGATTCGGATTTCGATGTTCTTTTCACGAAGGACAAGCCGGTCATCTTCGCCTTCCACGGCTATCCCTGGCTGATTCATCGGCTGACCTATCGCCGAACCAATCATCACAACCTTCACGTTCGCGGCTACAAGGAAGAGGGCACCATCACCACGCCGTTCGACATGGCGGTGCTGAACGATCTGGATCGCTTTCACCTGGCCGGCGACGTAATCGACCGCCTGCCGCAATTGGGCGCCAAGGCGGCGTATTTGAAGCAGGATCTGCGCGATAAACTGCTGGAGCATCACGAATACATCATCAAGTATGGCCAGGACATGCCCGAGATTCGCAACTGGAAGTGGGCGCCTTAGCCCGTGACACCGATGAATTAATGATATCCGGCGAGAAGAGATTCACGTCGCGACGATAAGTGAAATTGGTTGGAAACCTTCGGACCTTGACGAGCTGAACTTGGGTGGCGAGTCCCGAAATTTCCGCCTAATTCGCAAATTTTCTCCCCGGCGGCCGGGGCGGATTTGGCGGAATGCGGCCGGCGCGAAGGTCGTCGTACATCCTCCTCAACGTGGCATCGACTTTCGCCAGAATCTCGTCGCGGTCGAGCTTCCAGAGGTCGTACATGGGCGGCCCCACCATGATGCGCAGCGGATACGGCCGCGGATATTTCTTGTGCTTGGGCCACGCCTCGAATGACCCGGCGATTGCCACCGGAACCACCGGCACCTTCGCCCGGCGAATCACCAGGCCGACCCCTTTTTCCATCGGCTGGATTTCTCCATCCGGCGTGCGTGCGCCTTCGGGATAGACGTTGAGCAAATGCCCTTCCTGAAGCCGGGCGATCGCCTCGCGCACCGCGCCGACGTCACCTGCTCCCTGCTCGACGGGAAAGGCGTTGAGCGAGCCAATCAGCCAGCCGAAAAAGCGATTGTGAAACAGCTCGGCTTTGGCGAGGTAGCTGAGCGTTCGATCGAGGCCACTGGAAAGGATGATCGGGTCGAGGAAGCTTTGGTGGTTGGAAACCAGCAACACGCCGCCCGTTTTCGGCACGTTATATGCGCCGTAGGTTTTCAGGTCGAACACGACGGTATTCATCACGCGGGCGGCCTGCTGGATGAGAATCCAGATCGGCGTTCGGCGGTTGCGATCGCGGCGCGGCGGGGCGGTTTTTGTCTCTTTGGCAACATCGTTCATTGACCTGATTCATCCCTTCACGTGTGAAACAATTTTCTCGATCACCTCTGCCTGCGAAATCGACGTGGTGTCGATCACCACCGCGCCGGCCGCGACGACCATCGGGCCGACTGATCGCGTGGCGTCGCGGGTGTCGCGGGCGACGATCTGCCGGAGAATCTCGTTGTAATCGACGATCTCGCCACGGGCGCGAAGCTGCGCCACGCGGCGGCGGGCGCGCTCAGCTGGCGTGGCGTCGAGATAAAACTTAAACTCCGCCTGCGGGAAAACCACCGTCCCTTGATCCCGTCCCTCGGTGACCAGCTTCCCAAGCTCGCGGCCAATCCGCTGCTGCTCGGCGACAAGCTGCTCGCGAATGGCCGGGACGACGGCGACCGCCGACGCGGCCCTGGTCACCTCGCCGCCGCGAAGCAGATGCCCGACCGGCTCATCGTTCAGGCGAACGCCCGGCGGGCGCTTGTTCCAGTCGAAATTGATCCGGCAATGCTTCGCCACAAACGCCAGCTCGCGGGCATCATCCAGCTTGGTTCCGCGGCGAAGCGCCTCCAGCGCGATGGCGCGATACATCGCCCCGGTGTCGAGAAAATCACACCCCAGACGCTCGGCAATTGCCTGCGCCACGCTTGATTTCCCAGTGCCAGCCGGTCCGTCGATGGTGATGATCATGGTTGTCAGCCATTGCGCCTTCAACTTCGTGCCGCCCACGCGCACCCACGCCGCAAAAGCGTCAAATGAGGCTCGGCTTCAACGGTCGCCGCATTATGCCCGATCGAACTGTAAAATACGCGGCCTTTTCCGTACAGCTTTGTCCAAAGCACCGGCATCTCCACCGGCCCATTGGGAACATGCGGCCCATCCGCCGTCGGAAACCGGGTCGTCGCCAAAACGCGGTTGGCCGGGTCGGTATGCATGTAATATTGCTCGGTGGTCACCTCAAAATCGCCGATGCCTTCGGTGATCGGGTGCGATCGATGCGTGATATGGACGGCATATCGAACCGTGTCATTTCCCGGGTGCGCCACCCATTGCCCGCCGGTCATGAACTGCCATTCGGTGGCATCGCGAAACGAATCACACATCCCGCCATGGCATCCCGCCAACCCCACGCCGCCGCGAATCGCATTGCAAACCGGCTCAAGCTGCTGCTGGGTAATCGTGCCCATTGTCCAAACCGGCACGATGAGGCTCAGTTCCATCAACTTCTTCTCATCAGAAAAGCTATCGAGCGAATCCGAAACCTCAACGGCAAATCCATCCACCGTCAGCGCGCGGCGAAACACCTCCGCCACCTCGCGTGGCTGATGCCCATCCCATCCGCCCCATACAATCAGCGCCCTGCGCAGCATCGTTAGTAGCTCCTTTGAGTTCGCGCGAGATGATAGTGGATGAGATGGCGTGAGGGAATACGCCGCCCGGCAGCGATTTCCCGC
>DASRRM010000462.1:0-8230 GCA_035695715.1 Tepidisphaeraceae bacterium | reverse complement strand
CACGGAGGCACGGAAGCACGGAGGTGGATCGACTTCGTGTCCTTCGTGTTCTTCGTGGACCATTCTCTTCTATTCAGTCGTGTGGTTAAATGATCTGCAAGGCGAGAATCGGGTGGGCTAGAGACCAAAGCAGCCCCGAAGTATTGAATTGCCAACTTCAACAAAGTATCGTGTAGATCAGATTCCCGTGTTCCACGTGGAACGTGTTGGCGGGAAGCACTCCATCCTCTTGGGAAAGGATCGCCCATGTCAATGAAGCCACGGTCGCGTTTGGGTCGGGGGCTCAGCAGCCTGATTTCAATTTCGGATGAATCCAGCGCAGAGGCATTGGCTACCCCACTGCCGGGTCCGATTCATCGCGGACTCCCTTCAGATCACGGAACAATTCCGGCCAACGCCGCATCAGGTTCTTCCCTGGCACCCGCAGCCGCATCCGATGGCCGCTCCGTGCTGGAAATTCCGCTGGACAGGATCGTCCCCAATCCCCACCAGCCTCGCCGCCAGATGAACGAGGCCAGCATCGCCGAGCTGGCGGCAAGCTTGAAATCGACCGGCCTCATCCAGCCGATCGTCGTTCGCAAGGTCGGCGATGAATATCAACTGATCGCCGGCGAACGCCGCTGGCGTGCCGCCAAGCTCGCCGGACTTTCCGCTGTTCCTGCTCTGCTGCGTGAAGCCAGCAGTTTCGAGCAGGCGCAGATGGCCCTCGTGGAAAACATCCAGCGCGAGAATCTAAACCCAATCGATCGTGCCGCCGCCTATAAAACCCTGCTAAGCCAACTCGGCCTAACTCAGGCCGAGCTGGCCAATCGGCTCGGCGAAGATCGAAGCACCATCGCCAATCACCTCCGGTTGCTCGATCTGGCGGATGAAGTCCAAACTATGGTGATCGATGGCCGACTCTCCTTGGGCCACGCCAAGATCATGGCGGGGCTTCCGGATAAGACCGAGCAGGTGCGCCTGGCAACGCTGGTGGTCAACCAAAGCCTTTCGGTACGAAACTTGGAGCGTCAGCTTCAAGAGCCCACCCAATCCACGGCACGCGAAACCCCCGACCCGTCGCCACACATGGCCGAGCTGGAGAAATCGCTAAGCCAGCAACTGGGAATGCGCGTGCAGGTCCGTTCAGCGGCCACGAAAGGGCGTGGCCGAATGGTTCTCCATTACGCGACGCTGGACCAATTCGACGACCTGGTTCAACGGCTGGGAGTGAAGATCGAGGCATAAGGCAGGCTTGAAGTTCCATGTGGAACATTATCTTTCTCCCCACGATCCGCCGCCCAGAAGACCGCATCGAGGCTCGCGTAGCATGTCCTCCCGATCCCCAGGTCCGATCGAATGGCTCACAGTGCCCGGGCGGCTTCTCTTGTTGGTCACAATCGTAGGGGCCGCGACGACTTTCTACTTTTTCATAACCGCCACCGCCGGCGACATGCCGCCGGGCGGAACCCCAATCGCCTTCTGGGCCGTCCCGATCGCCGTCGTGGCCATCCCCTTTCTTTTCATCACAGCATGGATCTTCGAAAGGCTGGGCGTGCGCATTTTCCGGGGATGGGACACGTAATCAAATAGAGCCCGGATCTCACCCATGGGAACATTGCAGGATCATCGCATTCCCCCCGATGCCCTACGTGCGAGTACTTGGGTTATGCTTGCGGCGATGGTGCCATGTTTGGCAAATCTATTTCTATGCACAGGCTTTCTTGCGTCTGCGACGTGGGCTTACGAGGATTTTGGCGAAATCATGAACCTTTCGATGTGCGCCATGTTCCCGATCGGGTTCGTGTCAGCAATCATCGGGGTCGGAGCCTACATTCGGTCAAGCAGGTCGTTCGGCTTTCGCCTTTTCCTGGCGATCTTTGTCGCGGTAATTCTGCTGGATTGCGGGGCATTCTTAATCATTGGAATAAAAGGCGTCGGAATGGGTTAAGCGCATGAAGGAGGTGGCGAAGGCCGTGAAACCTGGTAATCGAAGCAGTGTACTTGGAAGACTGTCGTTGATTTTTGTCGCGCTGATGGCAACTACTTTGACCGTCGGCATCCTAGCCAAATCAGGGAACGACGTCTTGCTGCTCTTTATCTTTTGGGGTGCGTCCGCTTTTATATCCGGATTCATCGGCATCGTTACGAGCCGAGGTAGATGTATCCCATCTTGGATCGGCGTTTTCATAATCATCGCCATGATGATTTGGATCGCGACCCATGGCAGTCCACGCAACCGCGGTGTTCATTCCAGCAGCGTTACGCAGCTCCGCGCAAAATCGAAAGGGGAACCCATCAGAAATCGCGAGGTTTCCCGGCCCCTTTCGTGCTAAGATGTTTTCTATTCATTAAACACACAGCGATTGTCTCTTCCGCTATCGGACGTACAATCCCCCCATGTCCCAACCGCATGTCGATCTGGCAATTATCGGGGCCGGGCCTACGGGCATGTTCGCGGCGTTTTATGCCGGGCTGCGTCGTATGTCCGTCAAACTCATTGACTCGCTCGATATGCTGGGAGGACAACTCACCACCCTCTACCCGGAAAAATATATCTACGATGTCGCCGGGTTCCCGAAGATTCTCGCCAAGGATCTCTCGGCCAACCTGGTTCAGCAGGCACAGCACTATGAGCCAGGCATTTGCCTCGGCGAGCAGGTGAAAACGCTGCAATTTGACGAATCGGCGAAGCTTTACACCATCACTACCTCCAAAGCCGTCCATACCGCCCGCAGCGTTCTCATCGCGGCGGGCGTCGGCTCATTCACACCCAAGACGCTGCCGCTGGCGAACGCCGCCGGGTATGAAGGCAAGGGCCTGCATTATTTCGTCAAGGAGTTGTCAGTATTCAGTAGCAAGAATGTGCTAATTGTCGGCGGGGGGGACAGCGCCGTCGACTGGGCCAACACGCTTGCGCCGGTGGCGGCGAAGGTCACGCTGATTCATCGCCGGGACCAGTTCCGGGCGCACGAGGACAGCGTGGTGCAGATGATGAAGTCGCCGGTGCACGTGCGCACGTTTCACGAGCTGAAAAGTTTTGGCGGCAATGGGAAAGTGACCCATGCCACCATCTATGACAATCGCACTAAACAAGAGGATACGCTCGATGTGGACGCCGTCGTGGTGAACATCGGGTTCAATAACACCCTCGGTCCGATAAAAGACTGGGGCCTGATCCTTGAAGGCCACGCCATCCGCGTCGATAGCATGATGCAGACCAACCGCCCTGGAATTTTCGCCGCCGGCGACATCGCCACCTACACCGGCAAGCTGAAGCTGATCGCCACCGGGTTTGGGGAGGCGTGCATTGCCGTCAATTTCGCCAAGCACTACCTGGATCCCTCGGCGAGCATTTTTCCGGGGCATTCGAGCAATTCGGGGTTGTGAGCAGGAGATACGGAGCCACCATGGAGGCACGGAGACACGGAGGCGCGCTCTACTTCTTCTGCTGCTTTGGTGAGCGACAAGACCGGGGGCTTCCGCACCCGGCTATTATGGAACGGTTTATTGCGTCACGTCGCGAATTGGTCTGACGTCGAGGAGAAGCCCGGCCGTGCGAAAAAGTAATGTCCTATCCTCATAATAGCCGGGTGCGGAAGCCCCCGTTCTTATCACGTAACGGCGCATCCCACGGGAGCGCCCGCAGCGAATCATGAGGAATACGATTATTCGGCGCTGTGAATATCCGCATTCACGATCGGAGGTCAGACATGTGGGTTCCTTATCCACCACTTCCCGAATACCTGCAAACGGTCGACGACACATTGCAAAAGCGCGGCCCCGAGCAGGTTCTGAGCGATCTCGGCTCACACGCACGATCCTTTCCTGAACATGACTCCCTGTCGGAGGAGCAGCGTCAGCTTTTAACCGCAACATTGAAAACAGTCCGACGAATCGCCCAACAATTTGGACCGAGCGACCGCTCCCTGGTTTTCGAGCTCATGATCCTGGGAAAGCTGGGCGCCTTCGATGAGGCGATCGAACGCGGACAAGGCGCCTATCGCGCTAACCAGAACTGGGCGAACGCCATCGCCGTGGGAAATGCGCTCAAGCGGGCTGGGAAAATCTCGGAAGCAATCGACATGTTTGATGCAGCCTCCCGGCTCGATGAGACGGATGTGAGCGCGCCACTGGAAGCGGGAGACCTTGAGCTAGAGCAAGGCAACTATGGCGCAGCCACGCCCCATTACGCGAAAGCCCTGCAGCGCGCGCCCGCACACCCCTGGGCCGAACCGTCACTTTGGTTTTGCAATTACATGATGTCGCGCGAAGATTCATGGCTTGAGAAATTGAAGCAGTCCGCATCAGTTCCGCAGGATGAGTGCGGCGTCGAAGAATCCCTGGCCGAACTGCTGGGAGTCGAACCCGAATCGGAGCGAACAATCCGAGCGGCGTCGCTCCTCGAAAAAGTTGAACGCGTGTTTCGGCTACCACGGGGGAATGAATAATCCAACCGAAGGATGAATGTGGGCTATTACATGCGCTTTTTCGACACGTCTGAAAACCCGCTCACGGTCCAGATGATCCAGACTGCGTTGCGGAATTTCGACCTGTCGTACCGAATAGACGGAGATTCGCTCGATACCACCCTTCACGGTGCCTTGTATTACCGCAGTGATCAGTACGCTAGAGTCGAGATTAACCGACCCGGAGAAGTAACCGAACCCGGAAGCGTCATCGTTGGCGAGACCAGCGCGGTTTTGCCCGTCGAAATTTATGTCGACGGGGAGGGTTTTCGCATCGTGCGCAGCTGGAAGACCATTGCCTTAAGCCATATCGTGGAGTTCTCCGATATCGAGACCAAGCCGGGACGGGCCAAGAAGTAGTCGGATCGTCGCGAAGGAGGAATTGATCAAAAGCTCACATGCGATGCCGGGTTGATTGCTTTAGCAAAAGTTTCCCTAAACCGCGCCATTCAAAACCGTCCCTCCTATATTCTTCCCCGAAACTTCTAACGCACTTTTACGCTCCAAGCATCCCATTTCCATGCTATGCTTTCGCCGGAAAACAGCGGGAGCAGGCGTGGGCGAAATATCACGTATTTCTGAGTCTTCCAATCACGCGCTTCCGCCGCACGCGATGTCGCTGGAGGCGACTGCCCGGGCGCTCAATGTCGACCCCGCTGCCGGGCTAACCTCTGCCGAGGCCGAATCGCTTCGCGCCCGCTTTGGCCTTAACCAATTGGCCGAGCAAAAACCGGCCTCGCGCTGGGTCAAATTCCTTGCCCAGTTCAATGAAGTCGTCATCTGGGTCCTGCTTGCCGCGGCCATCATCTCCGGCTGCCTTGGCGAATGGACCGATGCGATTGCCATCGTCGCCATCGTGCTTATCAACGGCTTGCTCGGGTTCTTGCAGGAAGAGCGGGCGGGGGAGGCGTTGGCGGCGCTCAAAAAGATGTCGGCCCCCCAGGCGCGCGTGCGCCGCGATGGAAATGTCGTGATGCTCCCGGCCGGCCAGTTGCTCCCGGGCGACCGCGTCGAACTGGAATCAGGAGACTTTATCCCGGCAGATGTCCGGCTCATCACCACGACGGTCTTCCGCATGGATGAATCGGCGCTGACGGGTGAATCGTCGCCGGTGGATAAGGACGCCGGCATTATCCTCCCCGAGAAGACCGACCTGGCCGCCCGGCGGAACATGGCTTATATGGGGACAGTTATCTCCGCCGGGCGGGCGTCGGCCCTTGTCGTCAACATCGGCATGCAGACGGAGCTGGGCAAAATTGCCGGGCTGTTGCAGGAACACAAAAGCGAACCCACCCCGCTGCAAAAACGCCTGGCCGACCTGGGCCGGCTTTTGGTGTATCTGTGCCTGGGGATCGTCGCGATTATCTTCGCGCTGCAGGTTCTCCGCGGCAGCCCGCTGCATGAGGCATTTTTGCTGGCGGTAAGCCTGGCCGTGGCGGCGGTGCCGGAAGGATTACCGGCCGTGGTGACGATTGCCCTGGCGCTGGGCCTGCAGCGGATGGCCAAGCGCCACGCCCTGATCCGCCGTCTGCCCAGCGTGGAAACGCTCGGCTCGGTCACGGTCATCTGCTCTGACAAAACGGGGACACTTACCAAAAACGAGATGACCGTGCGCGAGGTATACGCCGGGGGAAAACGCTATAGCGTGACTGGAGGGGGATACGAGCCGGTAGGGGAGGTGAAGGAGGTGGGCGAGACCGGCGGGAAGCGGCCACAACGTGCCGACGCCCGGACCTCGCGCGGTGCGGATTGCGAAACCGGGAGCGACGCCGGTTTCGACGTTTCCCGTATCACGGGCGTCCCGCCCGTGCAACCGGAGCGCAGCGAGAAGCCGCCCGCTTTTTCGAGCAACGAGAACTGCCTGCACACAGGCACGGCCGAGACGGCCGTGATACGGGACGCGTTTACGGCCGTGCCGCCCGCTTTTTCGAGCAATGACGACTGCCGTCAGAAAGACACGGCCGAGACGTCCGTGATACGAGGAGAGGCTCAGGCCGATCATTCAGCCACACTCCCACTGCCCGTCGCGCTCGTGTCTTCACCCGCCACCAACTCAGCACTCACCACTCAGCACTCAGCACTTCCGCCATCGCTCAGCGCACAGCACGCAGCTCTGCGCCAAACCCTCACCATCGGCGCCTTGTGCAATTCCGCCCGCATTTTCCGCGCCGACGGCGACGCCAACTGGCATCTCACCGGCGATCCCACCGAAGGCGCGCTCATCGTGGCAGCCATGAAAGCGGGCATCAATGACGCCAACCAGGAACACCAATGGCTCTACGAGATTCCCTTCGATTCCGATCGGAAACTCATGACGGTACTTGCCCTGACGGCCGATGGGACAAGCGTCTTTTACACCAAGGGTGCGCCGGAGGTTTTGCTCGCGCGGTGCACGCATCAACTGCACGAATCGGATTCACGTCCGCTAACCGACGAGCGTCGCGCGGAAATCCTCTCCGCCAACGCCGACATGGCGTCGCGCGCACTTCGCGTGCTGGCGATGGCATCGCGCGATGGAACCAATGTGCCGCCGGAGACCGGCGTGGAATGCGACATGACGTTCGCCGGCCTGGTCGGCATGTTCGATCCGCCGCGCCAAGAGGTGCGCTCAGCCGTGGCGCGCTGCATCGGCGCGGGTATCCGGCCGGTGATGATCACCGGCGATCACCCGAGCACGGCCCTGGCCATCGCCCGCGAACTGGGAATCGCCGATGAGCAAACTTCGGCAATCGCCGGGGCGGCGCTCGATGAGATGGACGAGCAGGCCCTGAACGGTAGCGTCGGCGGGGCGAGCGTTTTTGCGCGCGTGACCGCCGAGCATAAGCTTCGCGTCGTTCGCGCCCTGCAGGCAAACGGCCACGTCGTGGCCATGACCGGGGACGGCGTGAACGACGCGCCGGCGGTGAAATCCGCCGACATCGGCATCGCCATGGGCAAGTCCGGCACCGATGTCACCCGCCAGGCCGCCGACATGGTGCTGACCGATGACAATTTTGCATCGATCGTGTCGGCCATCGAGGAAGGCCGCGGCGTCTTCGACGACATCCGCAAGGTTGTGCACTATCTCCTGGGCTGCAACACCGGCGAAGTGCTCTTCATGTTCATCGGCGCCCTGGCCGGCTGGCAATCGCCCTTGAAGGCGATCCAGATTTTGTGGATCAACCTGGTGACCGATGCATTGCCCGCGTTGGCGCTGGGAATCGAGCCGCCCGAGCACGATGCGATGCGCCGCCCGCCGCGCCCGCCCGGCGAAGGCGTCATCACCCGGCCGCGCGGGCTGCGCATGCTGTTTCACGGAACGCTGATCGCCGGGGCCACGCTGGCGGGTTTCATGCTGATGCTGTGGCTGCATCCGAAGGACGACAGGCATGTCATCGCCAGAACGGTTGCATTTTGTATTTTGTCGTATTCGCAGCTTTTCTATTCATTCTCGTGCCGCAGCGATAAATACACGCTGCCGCAATTGGGCTTTTTCAGCAACAAGGGTTTGATCGGCGCAATCATTCTCTCCGGCCTGATTCAGACGGCAGTTTTCCTGCCGCACGTCAGCCATATCTTTCACGTGACAACCCTGAGCTGGGAGTGGGGGGTCGTGCTGGGGTTGTCGTTGTTGCCGGTGACGATTATCGAGGTGATCAAGCTGCTGCGTGCGAAGGATGGCATGTAGAACGGAAATGAACGTACCTCACACACCCGCCGCTTAAGAATGTCTGGTTTGAGGCAGGGGCGTAATCCCGAGACGAATGAGCCGCGCACGGAGGGTACTCCCGGAGTAAGCGGTT
>DASRRM010000461.1:0-8949 GCA_035695715.1 Tepidisphaeraceae bacterium | reverse complement strand
CAAACCAGGCGGGCTTTCCGTGCACAGAGGTCGCATCAGTATCTATTTTTGCAGCATCACCCGTTCCAAAAATCCGGTGTCCACGTCGCCGGATTGGAAGTTCTGGTTGTCCATGATTTGCAATTGCAGGGGGATCGTCGTCTTGATCGGCGCGATGTGAAATTCGCTCAAGGCGCGGCGCATGGTGGCGATGGCTTCGGTGCGGGTGGGGCGGTGGACGATCAGTTTGCCGATCATGCTGTCGTAGTTGGACGGGATGCGGTAGCCGGCGTAGACGTGGGTGTCCATGCGCACGCCGGGACCGCCGGGCAGGCGGAGTTCCTGGATGACGCCGGGGAAGGGCGCGAAATTGCGGGCGGGGTCCTCGGCGTTGATCCGGCATTCGATCGCGTGGCCGCGCTGGGGGATGTCTTCCTGTTTAAACGAGAGCTTCTCGCCGGCGGCTACGCGGATTTGCTCCTTGATTAAGTCAATGCCGGTCACCTGCTCGGTGACGGGATGTTCGACCTGAATGCGGGCGTTGACTTCCAGCAGGTAATAGTTCTGCGACTTGTCGACGAGGAATTCGACGGTGCCGGCGTTTTGATAGCCGGCGGCTTTGATCAATCGCACCGCGGATTGGCACAGCGCCTCGCGGGTTTTGACATTCAAGCCGGGCGAGGGGGATTCTTCGACCAGCTTCTGGTGCCGCCGCTGCATGGAGCAATCGCGCTCCCAGAGATGCACGGCATTTCCGTGCGAATCAGCCATGATCTGCACTTCGACATGGCGGCCGAATTCGACGTATTTTTCCAGGTAAACCGTTGAGTCTTTGAAGGCGTTTTCCGCCTCAGCCTGCGCCTGGCGGATGCCGGCACGAAGGGAGATGTCGTTGTGCGCGATGCGCATCCCGCGCCCGCCACCCCCGGCGGCGGCTTTAATAATGACGGGGTAGCCGATCTCACCGGCGATTTTCAATGCCTGCTTTTCATCGTCGATCGCGCCGTCTGAGCCGGGCACGGTGGGCACCTTGGCTTTTTTGGCGAGTTTCTTGCACGCGACTTTGTCGCCAACCGCGGCCATCGCGCTGACCGGCGGGCCGATGAATTCGATATTGCAGGTTCGGCACACATCGGCGAAGTGGGAATTCTCCGAAAGAAACCCGTAGCCGGGATGAATGGCCTGCACGTCGGAAATCTCGGCGGCAGCGATGATACGGTCGATCTTCAGGTAACTTTTGGGCGATGGCGCTTCGCCGATGCAGATGGCCTGGTCGGCCATTTTCAGATAGGCGGCATCCTTGTCGGCCTCGGAATAGACAACCGCCGTTTGAATTCCCATCTCCCTGCACGCGCGGATGATCCGCAGGGCGATCTCTCCGCGATTGGCTATCAGGATCTTTGAAAACATGGGTTGGGGAGGAAGTAGGCAGAAGGCAGTAGGCAGTAGGCAGAGATACAGGATGATCGCCGCCAACGCCGGCCGCTTTCCGCCGGTTTTCCGTTGCTATAAGGTTTTTCACGTCGATCGCGCGTCGGGCGCGATGGTCATCCTGAGCTGAGGTACTCCGAAGGAACTTGCCGGTGTTTGCAGGCGACGTAGATCCTTCGGAGTACCTCAGGATGACGCTGACACGCTGCAGCAAACTGAAAATGCTCTGCCGATATTCCAACGCCAGTAAGGCGTAAGGCCAACGTCTTTCTCTCACTTCACAGCCTACTGCCTACCGCATACTGCCTACTCATCCGGGGCTAACCAAAAACAGCGCCTGCCCGAAATCGACCGGCTCGCCGTCCTGGATCAGGATTTTGGCGATCGTGCCGCGGCACTCGGCTTTGTGAACGTTGAAATTCTTCATCGCCTCGATGATGCACACATCGGTCGTCTCATCCACCGTCGAGCCGACCGTCACGTATGGCTTGGCGCCCTTGGCCGGGGCGGCGTAGAAGGTGCCGACCATCGGGCTCTTGATGGGAATGAGTTTGCTGTCGGCTTCATTGGCCGCCGAGGCTTCGCCGGCAGCGCCGGAAGCCGGCCGGGGCACGGCGGCGGAACCCGCAGGCGGCGGGGCGTAGCCGTAGGTCATGGATTGCGGGACGGCAACCGACTCGCCGCCGCGCTTGAGGGTGATGCGTTTGTTGCCCTCGCTCAACTCCATCGTGCTCAGGCCATTGTCGGCCATCAGCTTGACCAGTTGCGCGAGCAGCCCCAGGTCCATCGGCCCGGAATTGGAAATGGAAGGCGCGGCGGCGGGGTGCGCGGCCGATTTTTTTTTGTTTCGTTTTTCACTCAAAGTGGCAGCCCTCGAAGCTCCGATCGAGGGTCGAAAGCACCTCATGATTGGAGTGGGTTATCAGCACATCGTCCTCAATGCGCACGCCCCCTTCGCCGGGAATATAAATCCCCGGCTCGACCGTAACGATCATTCCATGCCGAAGCTCCTCCTCGGCGGTCCATTTGCTCACGCGCGGCAATTCATGAATATCGCGCCCAAGGCCATGCCCCAGGCCATGGCCAAATTCCTTGCCATATCCGGCTTTTTCGATGATGTCGCGCGCCACGCGGTCGGCCTGAAGCGTGGTGACGCCGGGCCGGAGAAACGCGATGGCGGCATCGTGCGCTTCAAGCACGATCTTGTAGATTTCCTTGATTTTCGGGCTGACGCGGCCCAGCATGATCATCCGGGTCATGTCGCTGCAATAGCCGCGATAAACCCCGCCCCAGTCGATCAGCACCGGCTGGTCTTTGAGCAGGGTGACTTCCTTTTCCCCGGGCCGATAGTGCGGCAATGAGCTGTTGGCCCCGGCGGCGATGATCGGCGGGAAACTCGTGCCCGAAGCGCCGCGCGAGCGAAGCTCGGCAATCAACTGTCCGGCCAGCCAGTTTTCCGTCTGGCCCGGCTGAATTTCCGGGCGAATTGCCTCAAACGCCTGCTGGGCGATATCGATCGATTTACGGACCAGGTCGATTTCGTTGTCGTCCTTCACCTTGCGGATGTTTACCAGCACATCTTCCAGCGGGACAAGCTGCAATTCGCGGGAATCGCCGTTGGGAGACCCCTTTTTCAGCTCCTTCACCGAGCGGTCGATGGCGTCGATCTGCCCGAAGGTGGTGAAATTCGCCTCGAAGCCAACGCGGTCGGCTTTGGTCTCCTTGATCATCTTCGCGATGGTGTCGACGATCCGGTTTTCCTTGATATGGATCGACAGCCAGCCTGCTTCAATCTCGGCCTGTTCCTGATAGCGAAAATCGGTGGCGAGATAAAAGCCTTTTTCAGTGATCAGCCCGACGGAATCGTCGCCGGTGAAGTTGGTGAGGTATGCCAGGTCCGGCGGATGGGTCAGCAGTAACCCATCCAGCTTAAGCTGCTTCATGGCATCGCGAACGGCCTTATGCCTGACCTTAAGATAAGCCTTGGCTCGTGAAACAACCGGTTTAGTTTGCATACGATTTCGATTGTAAGCCTTCACACCGCCGCATTTAGCCAGCGATGCGAAGCGGGCGGACAGTATCCCTGTGGGAGGGAAAGTGTCAACTGAGCGGCGATTGGAGAGTTTAAGGGATCCGTGGGAGCATCGCGGCGATTCCTTCACCGTATCATGGGCGTCTCGCCCATGAGCAACGGTACTCCGTTGCGTTTGGTCGGTACTCCGATCAGATCAATCTGGAGCACAGCGGCTGCCAACATCATTCCATCTTCTGCTGTTTTCGTCTGGAGCAGCCATCGAATTCGCGGCGTACCGCGAGACATGGGCGGGACGCCCATGATACGGTAAGACCAAGCCGCCCAAGGTATCAGGCATCCTATTTCGGGTGCCGTTCGTTCTGGTAGAATACAACAATGTCAACCCTTGAGGCTGGCGTGCCGCTGGCCGATGTCGCTGAGATTCTCTACGCCGCCAACGTGCTCGGAAGCCGGGCGTGGCGGCCGCGCATCGATTCGGAGGACGATGTGATCCCCCAAAATGAGGAAACACTCCGCAGAGATTTGATCGATCTCTTTTCGTTGATTCATTCCCGTCAACTGGCGTACCTCCTGGTCGGCGGCGTGGCAATGCTGACTTACGTTGAAGGACGAAACACCAAGGATGTCGATCTCGTGCTTTCGATCGATTCCCTGAAGCAGTTGCCGGAAGTAACGATAAGCGATCGCAACCGTGACTTCGCCCGCGGTAAATTTCGCGATCTTCGCGTCGATGTGTTGTTCACCACAAATCCGCTCTTCAAGCTCGTTCAGGAGCAATACGCGACGACTCATCGTTTCTTGGAAACCGATGTCCGTTGTGCGACGGTGGAAGGGCTGATCCTGCTGAAACTTTATGCCTTGCCCGCCCTTTACCTCCAGGGCGACGGCCAGCAAATAGGCCTGTACGAGGGCGACATCTTTTTGCTCCTGGAACGACATCGCCCCAATCTCGCGCCGCTGTTTGACGTGCTCAAGCCGTACGTCGGGGAAGATCAGATAGCCGAGTTGAAGAACATCGCCACCGACATTCAACGGCGGATTGAGCGGGTGGATCGCGCGAAGAAGGGCACCTGATAGTGAGAGCGTGTGAGTTTTTAAACGTGCCACGCAAAATCATATGCTCTGCCAGGATGACTCGCCCGCGGACGCGCCACCAGACTCGCAAACGCTTTGGGCCATCGACCTGACATCAAATCTTATAAGCCACAATTGCCTGCTGCGACGGCGAACCGCCAAGGGTTTCCAGAAGGATCACTCGCGAGCCATCGCCGGCGAGGGCGTCGATTTGGCCTTCGGAGGTGGTTTGCACCACCCCGGTCTTGCCGAAGGTTTTGTCGATCTTGCCGTTGGCGCTCAGTCCGCCGAACGCGATGTAGCTGGTCGGTGAGTTTGTGCCCTGCTCCACCACCAGCAGTTTGTCGCCGGTTTCCACAACCGTGCGATCGGTGGAGTCGGGTCCGTTGATGGCTTGATTGTTCGAGGCGAATGGCAGGGTTGCCGCAGCGCCCTGGTTTGCGAATTTGAGATCGGGAATGCCGGCAGCGGTATATGCGAAGGGAGTGATTCCCCCGTCGATGCCGGGCATTAAGACCAGAAAATCGCCGTTGGGCAGGAATCGATAGGAGTGGGGCGCGGCGATGCCAATCGCGGTATTTTGCTGAAATGTGCTGGTGAGGGAGCCATTGGCGGCGAAGCGTTCCAGACTGCCGTTATATTCGGTCGATGTCTGGCTGGTGGCATAAAACAGGGCTTCGATTTGGCTATTTCCGAAGGCTTCAAAATCCCCGACCAGATAGCCAGCGCCCAATTCGGTTGTGACAACCCCATCTGTTCCAAAGTTCGTGTCCACCGCGCCGTTGCGGGTGTAATGGAGAATTTCGCCAACTGCGTCCGGCGAGCCATCGACAACGGTGCTGTTTGGGTCCAGATTCAGGTCCGCGCCGATGACGATGCTCTGATTGTTTTCAATCTTCGCTTTCGGCGAAAGCAAATTGGCCGGCAGCGTCGTCATGCCGCCGGTACCGAAATGGGTGTCGAGCTTTCCGTTGCTTGTGAATCGCACCAGCACGTTATTCACACCGGCCTGGGAGCCGATCACGACGATTTTTCCGTCGGGGGCGAGGGTGAGTGAAATAACGTCAGAGAATTGATTTGGCGACAGATCGACCCGCCCGTGCGAGCCGAAACTGGTATCCGGTTTCCCGTTGGCGTGAAATCTTTCGAGAAACCCGTGCAATTCAAGGTCAGACCCGACCGCCGCCCCAGCGACGATAAACGCCCCATTTTTCTGCACGACGATCAATTCATTGGTGTCGCTCGTTGGCGTGTCAATCTGGCCTCCGCTACCAAATGAGTGATCGACCGAGCCGGCGGTAAACAGCACGCGAGATTCCAACCCTTCCACACTTGCCATGATGCTCCTCCGCCACAAAAGATGTTTGATCTGCCATGAACCGTCGCGAGCGGCAACGAATTTCTTCCCCGGGATTGTGCCGCAACTTCGGCCGTTCCTCCATTTTGCGCCAGCCGTGGTCATCGCCTTTCTCACGCTGTATCAAAAGACCAATCCGCGCTGAGGCTGACGGATTTTCACGGCGTGGCGCTGGCGCTGAAATATCGGCGTTCATTTGACCGTCTGGGTCACGCCCAGTTTTTGCAGCACTTCCGGCGGGGGGCCGTCGAAGCTGGCCAGCGGGACGTTTCCCACATAGCCGATGGCCTTCCATCCTTCGGGCGTCGCGTAATATGCGCCGGCGGCCAGGGAACGGAAACGCGAAAAGAAATGGGCGGCGGTCTTAAACTCCGGCTTGGCCGAGGCGGGGTGGCAGATATCGTCGCAGATGCCGCGAAGATCGCGCGTGCTAAGCTGGAAGAACGGCGGGCCGGAGAATCGGCGTTTGGCCTCGTCGTCGAGCCATTTTAAGCCGTCAAGAATAACCGGGCGATCCGATTGCTGCTGCGGATAGGGGGCGGAGATCCACTCGTCGATCATTGGCACCACGCCAACGGTGCTGGCGGCGGGACCGTAGTTGTCGGCGGGCAGGATCAGGTCGGCCAGGAGCGCGGCGGTTTTCTTCTGGTGATCGTCAAATGTCAGCGGCCATAAATCGCCGGGGTGATGCACGGCCACCAGATTCGCGTCGACACCATATCCCGCCCCAACGACGCCCGGACGCGGCTGGGCGAAATCCTTGCGCAGCGCTGCCGGCTCGGCAAATGCGCCGCGCGACGCCGGCAGCGCTGATGCGGCCATCGCCCCCATCACCCACTGCATTGCCTGCCGCCGCGAAACCTGAGTTGGCAGGCCAACCTGCACCATTTGCTGTTTCAAATCGTCGTTCATAGATTTCCCTTTTTCATTTCGCCGATCAGATGATCGCAGGCACGCCAGGAGAGGGCCATGATCGTCAGCGTCGGATTTTTGTCGGCATTTGACGCGAACGGCGCGCCATCGCAAAGCACCAGGTTTTTCACATCCCACAGCCGGTTGAAGGAATCGCAGACGGACGTTTTCGGATCATCGCCGATGATTGCGCCGCCAACTTCGTGAATAATGCTGCCGGGGTTTTCGACGGCCTGGTGCTTGTCGGCGTGGGTTGACCCGCGAACAGTGCCGCCCATCGCCTCGATCAACTCCTTGAAGGTTTTTTCCGCATGGGCGGCCTGGTTGACTTCGTGGTCGCTCCATTTCCAGTGGAAGCGAAGAACGGGAACGCCAAACTGGTCTTTGGCGGCGGGGTCGATGTCGACGTAGCAGTTTTCGTTGGGAATCATTTCGCCGCGGGCGGCGAAGTAGATGAATGCGCGGAAATATCGGCGGGCGTCTTCCTTCAACCTGGTGCCGTAATTTCCCTTGGAAAGATCATCGGGCACCGGGTTTCCGCCGCCGGGCATGCCGCCCGAGCCGCCAAGCTCGATGTGATATCCGCGGGCAAAATCCAGCTTGCCGGCTTTTTGTTCCTTGTAGTGCCACCAGGGCGAATAGAAATGATCGCCGCCCGCGCCGTCTTCGTTATGGGGTGGGAGATCTTCCAGCGCGGGAATGTGGCCGCTCAGTCTTGCGCCAACCGAATCCATGATGTATTTGCCGAGCTTGCCGCTGGAATTACCCACGCCTTGCGGGAAGGATTTGGTCTTGGAATTCAGCAGGATGCGCACGCTTTCGCACGCGCCGGCGGCAAGGATGACGACTTTGCCATTCACCCGGGTTTCCTTGCCGGTGGTTTTGTCGATGAAGACGATGCCGGTGGCTTTGCCGTCCTTGCCGATGCTCACTTCGCGGGCGTGGGCCATGGGAATAATGTCGAGATTGCCGGTGGCCAGGGCCGGCGGAAGATGAACCGTGGTGGACTGGTAATTCGCGCCGACGTTACATCCGCGGCCGCAGGAAGTCGCCCAGAAACAGGCCGATCGATTTGCCATTCCCTCGCGGCAGATCTTTTGCGCCCACGGGTCGCCGGGATGAAGCTTGGCGGGGATGTTTTTGAAGTCGAGATGCGTGGTCAGCACGGCACGATGGATGGAGCAGATGGGGATGCCCATCGCCCGGCCATGCTTTTGCGTGAGCAACTCCGCCGCCCGGCCCTTTGGCGCGGGAAGCAAAACCCCCGGCGGGGAGTTGGGCGTGTTTTCCAGCCCTTCGTTCGTCCCATACACCCCGATCAGCATTTCCACTTTGGTGTAGTACGGCTCGATGTCGTCGTAGGTGATCGGCCAGTCAAACCCCAAGCCATCGCGCGAGCGCGGCTTAAGATCGTATGGCCCATTTCGCAGGGAAATTCTGCCCCAGTGGTTGGTCCGCCCTCCCATCATTCGCGGCCGCCACCATTTGAATTCTTCCTCAGGCCGGGCCTGCACGGTGGTATAAGGCTCGCCGGGAACCGTCCATCCGCCGCCCACGGTGGCATCGTAAAATCCGAAATATTTGTCCGGCGTCCCCGTGCCCATCAGCGGCGCCTGGGCGTTGGTGTTGAACATCGGCGTTTCGTTGACGACGTCGTAGCTGCGGCCGGCTTCCAGCATGACGCATTTAAAGCCGGCCAGGGTGAGCGTGTAAGCGGCCTGCCCGCCTCCAGCGCCGGAGCCGACGATGACGACATCGTATTGGTCTTTCGCCGCCGATGCGGAAATGATGGGCATTGAACTTCCTCTTCGGTGTTGATGCTGCGGATCCTTGTTGCGCGGATTCGCTTATTGCGCCGACCCGCTTACTGCGCGAGTACGCTCCGTGCGCGGCTCTTTATAACTGCTGCATGTAACCGTCGCGCCGCGCGACGATTTTTATACTGCAAAGGCGCAAAGAGCGCAAAGTGGACGCAAAGAAAGGCGGAGGAAAGGGAACGGCTTCGATTGCAGAATCCGACCTTTGCGTCCTGTTTCAACCCTGTCAAGGGCTGGCAAAACAAGGATGCGCGCTTTTTTATTCCGCACAAGAACTGTCGGGCGATTTCGCACGCCCGCGATTATCGCTGGCGCTTGTCGCTCGCCCTTGCCTGTGAGGGTTG
>DASRRM010000460.1:0-3790 GCA_035695715.1 Tepidisphaeraceae bacterium | reverse complement strand
CGCGGCTCGTTCCGCCCTGCGTACGAAACGGACAACATCATGCGGCGGGCGTTATCAGGAATGACGATTGCCCGCTTCAATCAGCCTCAAAAACGCTCTAACTCTCCACCAATTCCCGCATCTGCGCGGCGGCTTGCGCTTCTCTCTGTTCCCGCGGGAGGACATATAAATATTCCACCGCGCTGCCGATCACCAGGTTGATCGGAATGGCCATCATCAATCCCGGGATGCCGAAAACCTTGGCCCAGAGAACAACGGAGAACAGCGTGATGGCAGGGTGAATCTTCACCGCCCCGCGCATGATCAGCGGCAGAATCACATAGGCTTCCAGCGATTGGATCGTGGCATAAGTCAGCAGGACGCCTAATACCGCCGCTCCACTTTGGCTGGCGGCAAACAGCAGCGCCAATAACGCGGCGGTGGCGGGGCCGACGGTCGGCACCATCTCGCCCAATCCCGCCAGCAGCGCCAAGGGAAAAGCGAATTTCAGCCGCGAGGCGGAATAGCCAATCGCCGAGGCGCTGAACACGATGCACATCCCGCCAACCGTGCCAATCAGCCACCAGCGCAAACGTGCGCCCAGGGCATCGAGCATGGCGCGGACATTGGCGCGATGGCGTTGGGGAATGGTGCGAAGGGCCGGGGACAAAAGCACATCACGGGCGCTGGACATCAGGAAGATCGACCCGACAAAGACAAACGCCAGCCACAGAAGAATGGCCAGCACGGCATCGCGCACGCCGATCAGCAAAAGCGAGCCGCTGTCAGTGGCGAAGAATGCGCCGATCTGGTGGAGGAGCTCGTCGCTGGTCATCGGCTTGCCGATGTTGAGCCTGACGCTCCACCGGGTGAGCGATTGGTCGACGATCTGCTTGGTTTGCGGCCAGTTTTGAAACTGCCGTTGCACCGGCTCGGCCAACGGCAATGAAAACGCCAGCACCAGTGCGCCAGCCACGGCGATCAGCCCCACGCCGATGACGCCGGCTCCAATGCCGCGTGGGCCGGGGATAAATCGCAGGAGGGGGTTGAACGCCGAGGCAACGATGGTGGCGGCCAGCACGCCAAGGAGCACGGTGCTGATTGGGTTAAAGAAGTAAAAGAAGACCACGAGCAGGACGCCGATGACAAAAAGAATCGTCGCCCGGCGTACCCACGAATTTGCTTCCAGCCCACCGCTCATTGGCGGGAGGATAGAGCAAGAAGTCGCCTGCGCCAAAGATTTGCGACGCGTCGTTGATTTACGTTTTGGGCGTTACGAGCCGCGCATGGAGGGTACGCCGGGTGCGCCCGAAGTAGGCGGATCCCGAAACCCGCTTACTACGGGAGTACCCGGAGTACCCTCCGTGCGCGGCTCGTAGGTTTCCGCCAAGTGCGACGCAGCGACAGCGATTTCAAACTGGCGTTCGCACGATCGGCGGGCAGTGCCCGCCCTACATAGCGCGATCGGCGAGTAGTGGCCGCCCTACGCGACACGAGCGGCGGCGATGCCCGCCTACGTAGTTTTAGCGCGTTCGGTAGTTGCCATGCGTATCTATATGCTGCCGCTGGATCACCTGGTTTTCCTTGAGAGGCGCCGAATCATCGACTTCTCATAAATCCTGTGGAGGTCCGTAACTGTGAACCTGGGCCGGGCGTAACACATATGAAGCAACGCCTCCGGCAGGGGCGGTAACTGGGGCGTGGTAAACATTTGCACAGGCCCGGGGTAATGATAAGTGCAGATTTCTGCGGCATTTGCCCGGAATATTTGCAGCGCCGGGAGTAAGTCGCTACAATCACGGAATAATGCCCATGCGAACAAAAGCCAGGCCTGCACCCCATCGGCGAACGACCGCCGCCTCCAGTCGCGCGGCTCGGAATTCCCGTTTGGCCGGGGAGCGACATCCTGTCGTATCCCGCAAGCTGCCTCTGCCGGAACCAAAGTCTCCCTCAGCCTCTCCCAATGGTATCAATGGCTACAGCAAGGCTTTGCGCTTCCTCGCCTCCCTCAGCGACTACGAACGTCTGCGTATCGTCCGATATAATTCGCAGAACTTTGACCTCGACCGAATGCGCGCCCTGCTGAAAAAGCTTGGCAACCCCCATGACCACTTCAAATCGGTCCATGTGGCCGGGACCAAGGGCAAGGGGAGCACCTGCGCCATGATTGCCGCGATGCTTCAGGCATCGGGGTTCAAGGTGGGCGTTTATTCCAGCCCGCACCTGATCGACATCCGCGAACGGATCGTCATCAATGGCGAAATGATCTCCCATGCGGACTTTGCCAAGCTGACGCGCGAGATCGAGCCGATGGTCGCGCGTATTAAGCCGACGCCGACTTATTTTGATGTGCTGACAGCCATCGCGTTCAAATATTTCGCCGACCAGAAGATCGATATTGCCGTGGTTGAAACCGGTCTTGGCGGCCGGCTCGACAGCACCAACGTCATCACGCCGGAAGTCACCGCCATCACCAGTCTGAGCAAAGACCACATGGCCCAGCTCGGCCATACCGTGGCGCGCATCGCCGAGGAAAAGGCCGGCATCTTCAAGCCCGGCGTGCCGGCGCTGACGGTGACGCAAGACCCCGATGCCGAGGCCGTCCTGAAACGCGTCGCGGAAAAGGTCGGTGCGCCGCTGGATATCACCGGCAAATCGATCGAATTCAGCTACCGCTTCGAAAGCAGCCGAATGCTCGGCCCGCACAACCGCGTTTGCCTGACAACGCCCAACAGCAAGTTCGAGCATTTGGCCGTCCCGCTTCTGGGCGAGCATCAGGCCATTAACTGCGGCCTGGCCCTCAGCGTGATCGACCGCCTCAAGGCTCGCGGCTTTCCCATCAACGATTCCAAGGCGATGGAAGGTCTTGCCAAAACGACCATCCCCGGCCGGATGGAAATGCTCGGCCAAACGCCGCGAGTGATTTGCGACGGCGCGCACAACGCCGCCAGCATCGACGCCCTGATGCGCGCCATCGGCCAGCACATTCCCTACGATTCAATGGTGGTGATCTTTGGCTGCTGCGCCGACAAGGATGTGACCGGCATGCTGGACCGCATCGCCGCCGGGGCGGACAAGGTGATCTTCACCAAGGTCGACAGCATTCGATCCGCCGACCCAAACGAGCTTTCCGCCCGCTACATCGAAGCCTACGGCAAGATGGCGCAGGTTGCCGCCACCCTGGAAGATGCCCTGGCGATTGCCAATCGCGCCGTCACCAAGGAAGACCTGATCTGCATCACCGGAAGCTTCTATCTGGTTGGCGAAGCCAAAAAATACTTCGCCGCCAAGGCCGCAAACGCCGCAGCCGCGGCGCCGGTTGCGAAGTAGTTACTGAAGTCGAATCGCTTACCGTCAACGAAGCAAAGCGCCCGCAGTTGCCTGCGGGCGCTTTCGTTCGATTCGGGTATTCTCTCGAGTGAACGATTTGCGGGGTGTAATATTTGTCGATCGCGACTTCTGCTTCCACGTCCCTAGCCTCGGGACGACCGTTGGAACGTTGAGTCGAGGTGATTCCTAACGTCCACGCCGGTGTCTGAGGTACTCCGAAGACCCGGATCCTTCGCGCGATCGATCCGGGTCTTCGGAGTACCTCAGACACCGGCGTGCACATTTCGCAGCCTCACCCCAGCTTTCCCCCGAATACAGTAACCCGACTTTCGCACTTTGGCAGCTCAAGCCGCATTCTCAGGGGCGCCAAGGCCGTTTTATGCCAGTAGGTCTGCACTACAAATTCTCACGGAATGTGTTCGCAGGCAACTCCTCGAATTCGCGGCGGCGATTGCTTCGGCAACGCCAGCTCCAAAGCCTC
>DASRRM010000459.1:0-9790 GCA_035695715.1 Tepidisphaeraceae bacterium | reverse complement strand
ACGGTCTTCCCCTCCATGGCCTGCTCGAGCGCGCCGCCGAGCGGGTCGTCGCCAACCACGGCGACGATGAACGGTGCGTCCTTGGCGCCAAGTGCATCGGCCGGCCAATCCACAAACTGCGTGAAGTTATAAATGAACGCGGCCTCCACGCGCGCTTCGCGCGACGGCTCGCCGCGGCACGGCGCGGCGAGCACAAGGGCGATGGTGGCGATCAGCGTCATCACCCACTTCCACCCGGAGAGCTTTTCAATCCTCAATCGCATTTGTCCTTTGCCGCGTATCGCTTCAATGAACTCTCGCGCGAATTGGCGAGCCAGCCGGCCCACCGGACGACTTCCGTTATCGGCGTCTTTCTCAGAACCGGTAGGTCATCTGGCCATAGAAGGTGCGTGGCACTTCCGAAGCGATGCCCTGGCCACCCGTCACGCCGAATTCCGGACGGTGATTGTCGAACAAATTCAGGATGCCGACGGTGACTTCCAGCGACTCGAGCGGTTTCCAGGCCACGTTCAAATCGGTTGACACGTATGCCGGGACATTGAATTCCTCGACTTTGCCGACGTAATAAACGCTGGCGTTGAGCTGCACGTTTTTGGTGATGTCGAGGTATGAGTGGAGCTGCGCCTGGCTCTGCGGCGAGGACCCGTGGAATATTTGCGCGGAATTGCTGATGTCTTGGCCGGGCTCGGCACGAAAGCTGCTTTGTAGAAGCGAATACGAGCCTTCCAGCCGCCAGTTATCGGTGATTTCAACCGTTGAGGAGATTTCCCCGCCATAGGTATCGCCACTGAGGCCGTTGACAAAGGTGGCCGGGATGATGACCGGCGGGCCTGCCATCGGCGCTCCGGCATATTCGAGTGACTTCAGGCGGTCGTAGTTGTTGTAAAATGCGGTAACGTCAATCTTGAGCTGCTTGCCGGGTTGAACGCGATAGCCGAGTTCGTAGGCGGTGAGCTCTTCAGATTGCAGGCTGGGATTTCCCAGGACTTCCAGTTCGTTGGTCCCAACCGGAGCGATGACGCGCAGGTCGTCGTTGACCCGCGAGGGGGTGCTGACCGCGCGAGAAATCGCGCCCCACACGGATGTCTCCTTCGTCGCCTTCCACAGCAGCCGGGCGCTGGGCTGAATTTCAAACCCGGTGTAATCGTTGTATTCGAACTTCGAGCCAATGGTCACAAACCACCGGTCCGGCTGAAGGGTGTAGGTATCCTGGACGAATGCGCTGACGAGGTTGTCGTCGCGAGTTTCGGGAAAGGCGAAAAGCTCCGGACTATTAACGATGTTGCTGTCGATGTTTCGATAGCCCACGCCCCACGATACCTCGTTGCTTTCCCCCACCTTGAAACGATCGTGGAAGTCGACATCGAAGGTGTGTTGATCGAAATTCGTCGCATGGTCGTCAACCTTTAGATAGTCGTAATAAATTTGCAGCGAGGAGTTGGCGTCTTCGCCGTCGCGATGATCCCAGCGCGCGATCATGTTTCCCGCCACCGTGTTGCGGCCCAGCGTTCCGGCAGGGACATCAGGCGGAATGGCCGGGGTGGGCTGGCGGGCCCGGTCGCCCGTGATATCGCCCTGCAACGTCAGGGTGTTGTCATCGCTGGGATGCTTGTCGATGCGAAATCCGCCGCGCAGCGCATACCAGCTATCGCCCGCCCCGCCGCCGCCGGCGTCGTCCAGGTCGTTGACGTATTTCGTCTTGATGTAGGCGCGGTAAAAGGTGTCGGGAGCGAGTTTGCCGCCATACCGCGCCGAAAAGTTCGAGTCGTCATTGCTGGCGCGGGATGACAAAAGCCATCCCTGCGTGTCGCGCGAATCCTTGCTGGTGATGTTGATGACGCCGTCGACGGCATTAGCGCCCCAGAGCGTTGCGCCCGGCCCGCGAATCACTTCGATCCGATCCAGGTCGGCCATGATGTAGTCAACCGTTTCCCAATACGTTCCGCCGAACAAAGGCGTGTAAAGCGAGCGGCCGTCCTGCAGCACCAGGAGCTTGTCGGCGAACTGGTCGTTGAATCCGCGGACGCTGATGGCATAGTCCGAACTGTTAACCCGCGCCACGTCCATCCCCGGCACAAGCCGCAACAGATCGGGAATCGTGCTGAAGCCCGAGCGGCTGATATCGTCCTCGGAGATCACGGTAATGGCCGCCGGTGCGTCAAGAATGCTTTGCTTCTTTTTCGAGACGCTGGTGACCTCCACGTTCATCAGGTCTTCAAGTGAAAGATGAGTCAGATCGTCCCCGGCCGCCGCGGAACTCTGGTCTGCAGGCATGGTGGCCGGTTGTGTAGCCGGCGCTGGCTGCGTTGCGCCATCGGCGCCGCGGGCTTTCCCGCCCAGCAATAACGATCCGCAGGCGAAGCAGAGTAGGACCAAAGAACCGTGCCGCATCGCTAACTCCGAAAAGACCTCATCCGCCTGCGCCAAGCAAGCGACCTATGACGAAAATATCGACTGGGCCGGATGTATGATCGGAATAGTGCGGCGACTGATTAAGGGGCGATCCAAAATGTTTGCGGTGGTTGTGCTCAAGGTGTTTATGGGCGAAATAGAAGCGCCGGCTTGTGCGTCAGCGCGCAATGTAGCAGGCCGACTTCCGCCGACGGTGGTCGTGTTTCTTTATTTGCACCCGGCTTTAAATCCGCAGCCTTTTTGGCGGGCGGATTGTTCAAGTCCATAAACCCCCGCGTCGACTTTGTGATTTACAACTTGGTTCTTTTGCACTCGCGCGCTAAAATCAATAAATGATCGCGCCGAACTTACTCGATCTGCTGCCCACCTCCGGTGGCGGCATTCCTTCAGATGAAGAGATTGCGCGCACGGACCGTGCCTTGGCGATCATCATCAATTCATCCCTTTCCGACTGGCGGCAAATTCGCGAATTTGAAGCCGAAGCCGGCCCATCCCCTGCTGACGACCCGTCGAGAGCAATGCAGCTCTCGCGCGAGATATATCTGCTTCACGAAAACTGGGCTGTTTCTGCCGAGAAGGTGTTGACCCGCGCCAAGCAAATCCTGGCGCCCAAGGCCGCGGAGGTTGAGCAACTGGAGGACGCTCTGGCCCGCACGCGTGCCCTCCTTCTGCACACGCCGGAAAAGCAGGCCCGCGCCTTCGAACAAGTGCGATCCGGCCGAGGCATACCGGTCAAGGAGCTAAGAGACGATCTTAACGCCCGCCTTCGCGCCCGACGCGATGTCCCAGTGGCTGGAACTTGAAATTGACCTTCAGGAACTGTTGCTCGACGAAATAGAAAAGGTGGCCGCCGACCCGCCCAAAAGTATCCGCACATCTTTCGTCCGCGATTTCGTTGTGAATCGTTCAGACGGATGGCACTACATCTTTTTCGAATTCACCATCGACTGGCGCGCCGCAAGTTTTACGGTCACCGGCGTGCATCTTTACATAAGACGATGACGGCGCGGGGTGCCCGGAAAAATTCTGTTTTTTCACAAACTGACTATGAAAACAATGTGGCGTGGCGTTAAATCCGCAGCCTTTTCGCTACAGGATTACTCACGTCGATAAATCGCAACAACCGGTTCTTCCAATGGCGGGCGTAATCGATGCCTATGCGCTTGCTCCGGCGAATCCTCGGGCGATAGTCCGACGGGTCGATGATGAAATGGATGTCGTTACCGGCTAAATCCATTCGATTGTCAGCCGCCGTTATCTCAAAGCCGCGCGCGAACCTGGCCGGCCCGGACAGGTCGGCCTCCCACCCATCGAGCGGCTCGGCGGCGCGGATCAAAATCGCCTGGGCACCCCCTGCCGGGCCGGTAATGATGTTGAACATCTGGTGCAGACCGTAGATGAAATAGACGTAGGCGATTCCCGCCGGCCCGAACATCACGTCCGTGCGCTTGGTTCGGCTTTTTGATGCGTGCGAGGCCAGATCTTTGGGACCCAGATAAGCCTCCACCTCGACGATCCGGGCTCGGCGGACGACGCCGCTGGTTGTGCGAACCATCACTGTTCCCAAAAGGCTGCTGGCGACTTCGATCGCCGGGCGATCGAAGAATGAGCGGCCCAAGCGCCCGGCTTCATGGGATTGATGCAGACGTTTTTCCATACGACTTTGGCGGCATTCTATCGCGCGTGAACGCAACGAAGATTTGAAATCCCCGCCGCGGCGTTTTCGGGGTAGATTGATCCGCGATTGAAGCTGATTGTAACTGCCGATGACTTTGGAGCCTCCGCGGAAATCAACGCCGCGGTGCTTCAGGCACATCGCGAGGGGATTTTAACCTCAGCAAGCCTGATGGCGGGCGGGGATGCTTTCGACGACGCGGTGGACATTGCCCGCCGGACGCCGACGCTGGCGGTTGGGCTTCACATTGTCGTTGTCGATGGGAAGCCGGTGCTTGCGCCGCAGGAACTTGGCCGGCTGGTCGATGGCCGGGGATACTTTCCCGATGCGCCGGTCCGGCTGGGAATGCGGTACTTTTTCGATCCGGGCGCCCGGGTGCGGATCGCCGCGGAAGTGGCGGCCCAATTCTCCCGCTTCGCCGCGACCGGGTTGAAAATGGCCCATGTGGACGGTCACCAGCACATGCACGTTCACCCGGCGATTTTCCCGTTGACCGTTTCTCTGGCACTACGATATAACGCGGGAGGAATCCGTATTCCCCGCGATGAACTGTGCCCGGCACTGGCGCGCGATCGGCGCGGTGCGATCACCAAAGCGCTTCGGGGCGGCTCCCTGGCCATTTTTTCCCGTCGCTGCCGCAATTCCCTGCGCGGACGCCCATTCGCCACCACCGAGCGGGCTTACGGCCTCTATCAAACCGGCCGAATGAGCGAACCATACGTGATCCACCTTCTGCAAAACTCCAATGTCGATTCTGCCGAGATCTATTTTCACCCGAGCACCGGACCTCGCCAAAGCGAACTGGGGCCAAATCCACAAGAGCTTTCCACATTGCTAAGCCCCGCGGTTGCGGAGGTGATTCGCGAAAGAGGGATCCGTTTATGCACCTATCCTGACTTGCTCCGGGGAGGCCTATGACCCGCCAGATTGCAATTGCGGTATTGGCCAGCGTTGTTGCCGCCGGGTGGGTGTATTGGCTGGCGGCATGGATCTGCACGCGTGTATTCTTTGGCCGCCTTCAAAGCGGCGCCAGGTCAGTGGTGTCCTGCAAGACAGAATCGGCACGCCAATCGCCGCGGGTTTCCATCCTCAAACCGGTGAAAGGAGCCGACGATTATACCCATGAAAACTTCGCGAGCTTTTGCCGGCAGGAATACGCAAATTATGAAATCCTCTTCGGCGTTCGCGACGAATCGGATCCTGCCGTGGCGCTGATTCATCGCCTGGCAATGGAATTTCCCCAAACGCCGATCGAGGTATTCGTATCGCAGGAATCGCTCATCAATCCCAAGTGCGCGATTCTGGCCCGGCTGGCGGACGCTGCCGGTGGGGAGATCCTGGTCATCAGCGACGACGATATTCGCGTGTCACCCGATTATCTCGATCGCGTAATCATGCCGCTGGATGATCCGGCCGTTGGCTGGGTGACCTGTCCATATCGTGCGATGTCCCCGTGCGGCTTTGGGGCGAATCTTGAAGGGTTGCACATGGACGTTGTATTCCTGCCGGCCGTGATTTTGGCGCATCGGCTTGGGCAGCGCATTGGAATGGGCGCGACGATGGCCGTCCGCCGAGCAGACCTGATTCGGGCCGGCGGATTCGCGGCAATTGCCGACTATCTCATGGACGACTACCAGCTCGCATCGATCATCGCCTGCCTGGGATTGCGCGGCTGCCTCTCGACGTGCATTGTCGACTCGACACTGGGCCGGACGCCCGTCGCGCGGCAATGGGGCCGCGAACTGCGCTGGTCGCGGGGGATTCGCGTCACCTGCCCGGCAAAATATTGGGGGCTGCTGGTGACTTATCCGAGCGTGTGGGCGGTCTTATTGATCGTTGCCTGGCAATTCGCGGCGATTTCGCTGGTCATCTTCGCGTTGACCCTGGCGATGCGCTGGCTCATTGCGTTGGATGTTCGGCGCGCGATTCACGGCCGGCCCGGCATCCACGTCGCCTGGGTCCCGCTGCGCGATCTCCTCAGTTTTATCACATGGTGCGGCGGCGCGTGGGGACGAACCATCGAGTGGCGCGGGCGGCGATTCCGACTTGAGAGTGATGGGCAGTTGAAGCCTTTTTCCGCCAGCGCTGCATCAGCAACGTGGTTCGGCCGCGCCGTGCGCCGGCTCGATTTGTATTTGCGGCGGAAACAGGGGATTTTTGAATTTGATGCGCGTCCGCAATGCCTTTTGAGGTTATCTTTCGGTATCGCCGACCAGCGCATTAGCCTCTCCGACGGCACGGAAATCCTTCCCGGCGATCGCGTCTGCGATTTGCATTTTTTCAACGAACATCTTCCGCCGATCGGATCGCAAGGGACGGATCTCGCCTGGGCGAAGCTGCTGCGAAGGCGGCTCTATGGATCGATGGCGAGCCTTGCGGCGTTTTCGCGGCAAGATCGGCGGTTTGACGGGATTAAGGCGGTGCGCAGCAATTTGGCCTTGATTCCCCGGCGGTCGATCGACCGGCAAATCCGCCAGCTCGCCTCACGCCTGCATTTCGATCTGATCAAAAATGAAACGGCGTCCACCCGTCTGCACAGGCTGCACGAATTGGGAGAAGACATATTGATCTGGGCCCTGATAAAGGCTTTTAATCCCGGAGGTTTGCGCCGCGGCAAAATCAAACGCGTGCGGCACTCGTTTTTCATCTCCAGGGACATGTTGGAAAAGTCCTATCCGCCGGAGACTTGCGACGACCCCGGCGACGACGAGGCAGTTGAAGACCTGGCCGCATTGAAAGGCTGATGTGGATTACATCGTCGTTTTATTTATCGCCTCGGCCGCCTGGGCACTTGCCATCACGACTTTGCTCGTCAAGTCGGTACGGCAGTATGGATATTATCAAGTGCTGCGGCCGGATGATCGCCCGCCGGGCGACGATCTGCCGGCACTGTCGGTCATTGTCCCGGCTCGCAATGAAGCCGAAGGTCTTGCCCAGTGCATCAATCGTTTGCTGGCGCAGGATTACCCAGCCGACAGGTTCGGCATTACGGTGGTGGACGACCATTCGGTCGATGAGACGGCCAGGGTAGCGCGCGAGATTGCCCAGCGCGACCCGCGCGTGCGGGTGATTGCGGCCAACCCCCTGCCGCCCGGTTGGACCGGAAAGGCGCACGCTTGCTGGCAGGGAGCGGCGGCGGCCGGCCCTTCGCCGTGGCTTTGCTTTATCGACGCCGACACAAGCTCCCAGCCGCCGCTTCTGAGAACGGCCATGCGCGAAGCGCTGCGCCGCGGATCGGGATTGCTCTCGCTGGGTCCGGAGCCGCAACTTTGTTCGCCGTGGGAACGGCTGATCGTGCCGGCGGGGTTTTTTCTCATCGCCCTTACCCAGGATGTGCGCGGCATGAACGATCCGGAAAACCTAAACGGCCATGCCAACGGGCAATTCCTCCTGATTCAACGCGAGGTCTATGATGAAATCGGCGGATTCGCGGCCGTGAATTCGACGGTGGCCGAAGACTCGGCGCTGGCTCGCGCGGTGAAACGGGCGGGGCATTTAGTGGCAGTGCTTGGGACCGAAGGCCTCATCGGCGTGCGGATGTACCGCGACCTTCGCTCGCTATGGGAGGGACTGGGCCGTCAAGGCGCCGAACTCCTTGGCGGGATCGGAATGATCGTCGCGTGGGCCATCGGTGCGTTGCTGCTCGGATGGGTTGCCGTGCTGTTGCCGGTCGCCGTGGCCATCGCGGTTGCCCGGCATGGCGCGCACCCGGTCGCCCTCGCGGCACTGGTGCTGTCGCTGGCGGCAAGCCTGGCGCTTTCGGGCACCCACATCGGCGCGGCGCGGTTCTTTCGCATTCCCGTGATCTATGGCATTTTATTTCCGCTCAGCTATACGCTGGGCGCGGCGATTCTGCTCACTGCCGCCCGCCACCGCCAACAGGGGGTTGTTTCGTGGAAAGGGCGGGTTTACAAGCCGGCGCTGAAAGCAACATGAACGCACCCCACATCGATCCCCTGCCGAAAACCAATCGCTGGATGCTGGCGGTGCTGGCGGCGGCGTTCATCCTCTTCCTTGCCTACCTGCTGCGCTATGTCCTGCTTCCCTTCATCGTCGCCGGCGCGCTGGCTTACGTCGCCACGCCGTGGGTGCGGTGGCTCCAATCGCGGCTTGGCATTCCGCGGTGGCTGGCGGCGTTGGTTCCGTTCATCATTTTTCTCGCGGTCCTGGCGGGAATCGCCGTGGGAATCAAGGTCTACCTGCTGCCGCAGTTCAATTCCCTCTTTGCCGACGGCACAATGCTCGAACGGTTTCTGCAAAAACTGTTTCGCGGACACGACATCGGGATCGGCGGAAAAACATACAGCGCGCACGACGCGGCCCGCATGATCATGGACAGCGCCCGCTCCAATTTCGATCCACAACAAGCCATTGAAGATATTGGCATCGCCGCCGCGCTGCTCATGAGCATTTTATTGACGATCGTGTTGTTCCTGTATTTTCTGGTTGATGGCCCGCGGATAGCGCGCGGGATCATCTGGGTTGTTCCTCCGGCGATCCGCCCCGAGGCCGCTGCCGTTGGACGCCGAGCCGGGCCAATCATCCATGCCTACGTCCGCGGCGTCATCATCGTCGCGACCTACGCAACCACGCTTACATTTGTCGTCACGCGATTTCTGCTCCACGTTCAAAATTCCCTGCTCCTGTCAATCGCCATCGGGTTTCTGGAGCTTATCCCGGTGATCGGGCCAATTATCGCCGTGGTATTGCTGGCCTTTGTGGCAATCGAGCAGATGACATTCTGGAGCATCATCGGCGTGATTGTATTTATCACCGGATTGCGGCTGAGCATCGACCAATTCGTCGGCCCGGTGGTGCTGGGCCGATCCGTCAGGATACCGCCGCCGTTGATCATCTTTGCCTTCATGGCCGGCGGAGCGATTTGGGGCGTCATGGGCGTGGTGGTGGCCATTCCTGCCGCGGCGATCATCAAGATCATTCTCGAAGAAGCATACGCGGAGAGATCGGCCCCCAAAATCGGGGCGTAACTCTTATTCCTGGTGGGCTGCTCCACCGATTCATCCTGACCAGTCGCCAAAATCAAACGTCACACCCAAAATCGCAACTCGATCAAACCTCATGGTATTTTCGCGAGAAATGCGCCAGGATCCCGGCGGGGACCAGCGGAATGGGAAGCATCCGCAGCTTGTTGCGAATTCCGGCAACGACCATCGGCTCGCCGGCCATCATGGCGTTATAGCCGATGCGGGCAACGGTGGCGGCGTCCATCACGTTTTCGCTGAAGGCCCGCGACCCGAGCAGATTTGCCCGCTGGGCGAATCGCGTGCGGGTGGGTCCGGGACAGAGACACGTCGCTGTAACGCCAGTGCCTTTTAATTCGTTTGACAATGCGAGCGACAAGCTGCATTCGAATGCCTTGCTCGCGTTGTAGCAGGCGGTGAGCGGGCCGGGATAGAAACCGGCGATCGACGATATATTCAGGATTCGCCCCTGCTGGCGGGCAAGCATTCGCGGCAGAAACAGCCGCGGCAATTGGGCAAACGCCACGACATTTACGTTCAGGAGTGCGACGATCTGCCCCGGATCGGCCGAGGCAAAATTTCCGCTGATGGCGAACCCCGCGTTGTTAACCAGCACATCCACGCCGATCGATCGTTGCCGCGTTTCGGACAGCAATTCCCCGGGAGAATCAGGCAGGGACAGGTCCTTGCAGATTGGCGTGGCGATGATGCCATGGCGGCT
>DASRRM010000458.1:0-30620 GCA_035695715.1 Tepidisphaeraceae bacterium | reverse complement strand
GGCAGATCATCGTCGTCGATCAGGATTTCATGTGGTCTTCGACCCCGCATGGCTCGGCCTCCGTTCCGAAAGGGCTTCGTTCCTTCTCGGAATCATAGGCGAGCGAATTCGTTGCAGGACTTCTGGCCAGGGCCACTAGCGATCCGTTGGTGCTCCACGTAGCCGCCCAAAATAATGACGCCCTCCGGCTTCAACCTACTTCGCGACCCGCCATTGCCTCGCACGCGTTTCATGAAATCGTCTTGCTGGCCGAGAGTAGCAATGACACCTCGCCCGATCCGTTTGCCTTGCGCGATCCGGAAGATTTCGTCGATTCGCTTTTGTCCGCTCTTCAAAGCAAATACCCGCGCAACATCGGTCTCTCGAAGGTGCAGGAGAATATTCGGAGGTAGAGCCGCGTTCTGAAAGATCCAGTGAATGTTCGTTCGCCCCTCTGCCGAAATCGTCCTTTTCCCGTCGCGATTTCCCCCACCGGTCAGCAGGTCGTCGGCGATTCTAACAAGGCCAAGACTCCAGACGCTTCGCGCGTCATCCGCTGACACGACCATGCAGAGATGGCCCATTGATTCGGGTGGGATCATCCAGCCGCCGATCGACTGCGAATACTTGCAGTCTACTTCGACCCCGTCTATGCAGTAGTCCATCACAACGCCATCACCGAATTCGAATCGACGATGCAAATTGATTTCGACAAGCGTGCCACAATGGGTTTTTTCCGTCTTGTACAATTGATCCCAGCGATACCGCCCGGTGTGTTGGCCGTCATACAATTGGTCCAGCGTTTGACGCAATACCAGCCCCGTTTTTTGCCCGTCCGGGTCCAGGCTTTTCAGGGCGGCAGCAACCCGATCGAGTTCCTCATCCGGCATACTTTTCCCGTTTCACGTAACAGCACTCGGCAAGCGCAAATCAGCTATAGGCCTTTCACGAGTGTCGACATCGACAACGACAGCGCATCGGCGATCACTGCAATGTTTCGAAGCGATACGTTTCGCTTCCCTCGCTCAATACCACTGATGTAGGTCCGGTCAAGACCGCATACCGTCGCAAAAGCCTCCTGAGACAATCCCTTCTTCTTCCGAAGAAGCTGGAGCCGTTGGCCAAACCGCTGTACTATGTCCACCTCGCTCGACATGGTTTAAGGCTAGCCGGACGTTGTCGATGCGACCACGGACGATGAGTCACATCGGGTGCGAAAGCGGTTGCCCTGCGTTCACTCATCGCCTGAGAAAAAACGCATTCACTGAGGCGGAAAAGGAGCGGAAGAGCCTGCGGAAACAGGTGCAGGAGAAGCTGATCAAATTCGCGGCACGAGTGCCGGTGTTTATGTATCTCACCGACTTTCGCGAGCAACGCTTGAACGACGTCATTACCCGGCTGGAGCCAAAGCTATTCAAGCGAGTGACAGGATTGACGACGGCGGATTTTGAGCGGCTGTTCAATCTGGGCGTGTTCAACAGCGCCCTGATGAACGATGCGGTTTGGAAGTTCCGCCGCTATGTAGACGCGAGCCTTCGATATATGGGGGTCAGCCGGCACAAGGGGCTGGATGTGGGACTTTTTGATACGGCTTTGACGGAAGAAGACTTCAAGGCAACATTCGATGGGTTGGCCGAAGAATGAACTGCCGACACGGCGTTTTAAAAGGAGGCTTGGGATGAAGGAGATTCCGAAGAAGAAGACATTTGGCGAGAGTCTAAAATTCGCGGTGAGCTTGTCCGTGTTGACCGTAGGCGCCAACGGTTCGGGTCAAAGGTTGATGCAGAGACAGCACGCGATCTTGATGAGTTGAAACAAGCCTTTAGTCGACTTGAATGCGGTGCTTTCACCTGAACCACTCGAAGACAAATGGCTGAAACAAATCCCACCCCGCCTGCCGCCCCGTGGCCGAGCAGAAGCTGCACGGCGGCCGGAGCGACAACGCTCATTGGCCGGTCAGCTTGGAAATTGGTAAGGTACAACGCGTATGGGAAGAGCATTCGAAAAACGTAAGAGCTCCATCTTCAAGACGGCGGCCAACAACTCAAAGCTGTATTCCAAATACAGCAAGCAGTTGTACGTGGCGGCCAAGAACGGCGTCCCCGACCCGGCGGCCAACCCGGTCCTGCGCACCATCTTCGAGAAAGCCAAGAAGGACAATGTTCCGGGCCATGTGATTGACAAGGCGATTCAGAAAGCCGCCGGCAAGGGTGGGGAAGATTTTCAACCCGTGCGATACGAGGGGTTCGGTCCCGGCGGCGCGCTGATCATCATCGAGTGCCTGACCGACAACAACGTACGCACGATCGCCGAGATCCGCAGCTATTTTGCCAAAGCGGGCGCCAAGTTGGGCGCAGGCGGGTCGGTGGCGATGTCGTTCGACCACCTGGGGGTCATTGCTTTCAAGGGCGACCAGGAGGAGAAGGTGATCGAGGCACTATTCGCCGCGGACGTCGCTGTCGAAGATGTCGAGAGCAAGGACGGCACCATCACGGTCTTCACCCCGCCCGCCGAGTTCTACAAGGCCAAGACGGCTGTGCTCGAAGCGATGCCGGGCGTTGAGCTGGACGTACAGGAGATCACTTTTCTCCCGCAGGCCACGAAGACGCTCGCCGCCGAAGAGCTGGCAATCTTCGAGAAGTTTCTGCAGACGCTTGAAGAGAACGATGACGTGCAGGACGTTTATCACAACATCGTGCTCCCGTAACCCGCGGCAGGTTGTAAAACACCCATGCGGGCCCGGGGTCGCTGCTGCTGAACACCCGCCTGGGCTTACTTCACCTCATAACACGCAATGTCCTCCCCGTTCCGTACCAGCAGTTTCCCATGCGCAATCACCGGGTGATTCCAGGTCTTGCCATTCACGGCCTGGAAGCGGCCCAGCTCGTGATAGCCATCGGGGTTGGCTTCGGCCAGGGCGACTTCGCCCTGTTCGGAAAGAATCAGGAGCAGGCCCTGGTCGGCGATTAGCAGGACCTGACCGTTGCCGAAGCCGCGTTGGCGCCAGCGGCTTTGGCCGGTGTCGGGGTTGATGCAGCAGAAGACGTCGCCGTCGAAGCCGTAGATGTTGCCCTTGTGGATGACCAAGTCGTTGTAATAGGGCTGGATGCTTTTGGTGGTCCAGACGGTTTGGTTTTTCCAAGTGTTGCCGGTGTGGGTGACGTGAATTTTTCGCGTGCCATAGCCGAAGGCTGCGCCTAAGAGCAGATCATTTCCATTGAGGATGGCCGGCTGAATGACGCGGTTTCCGCCGCCGATGGAGAAATCGTGTTGCCAGAGAATGTGGCCGGTGTGGGGATCGAGGGCGTACATTCCGCCGTTGGTGACGGCCAGAAGCTGCTCGACGCCGTCGATTTTCGATTTCTGGATGGAGGCGTAGCTCCATCCGTCGCCGGCGGACCATTGCGGGTTGCCGGTGGTCTGGTCGTAGGCGATGACGCTTTTTCCCTTGCCGCCGGTCATGACGATGACCGAGCCGTCGTTCACCAGCGGCGAGGCGGAAAAGCCCCACATGGGGACGGCAGCGCCGGTGTCGTCGGTTACCTTTCGCGACCAGATGACTTTTCCGGTGGCGGGATTGAGGCAATTCAGCCGGCCCGTGGCGCCCAGGGTGTAGAGTTTTCCATCGGCGAACGTGGGCGTAGCCCGCGGGCCAACGCCGCCCATGGTTTCCTCGAATCGCTCGGCATTATCGTGGGCCCAGATTTCGTCGCCGGTGTTCAGGTCGTAGCAGGAGACCATTTCGACGGGGCCGCGTTGTTCCTGGGTGAAGACATGGTTGCCGATGACGGAGAATGACCCCCAGCCTGGGCCGATCAGATGTTTCCAGGCGAGCTTGGGCGGGTGGTTGGTCCAGTCGGTTTGGGTGAGGGTGACGCCGGTAAGTTTGCCGTCGCGGTTTGGGCCGCGGAAGGCGGGCCAATCGCCGGGTGAGAGCGTCAATTCCGAGGGTTTGGTGGCGGATGACATTTTGCCGGCCAGGGATGGGTCTTTGGCAATTTTGGCGAGGAACTTCTCCTCGGCGGTGGGTCCAAAGCGCCAGGAGGTTTCGGCATGAATGCTGCCGGTCAGCCCATCCATGCGCAAAAGCGTGAAGAACCCCCAGGCGAGCAGCGGCGCGATGACCAATCCGGCGCGAAGCATTTTGCCGCGCAGCAGATATTCGGCAATCACCACCCATCCCACAAAAACGCTTGTCGCGACCGGCAATGCGATGACGCTCATCCCCATTCTCATGCTGGGATGGGCGGCAACGAAGCCAAGAACAGGCTCGAGCAAAAGTGGAATAAGCCCCAGCCGCCGGACCGGCCAGGGGAATCGGCTGAACCCCAGCCACCAGATCAAGATGGCGACAAAGCCGGCGATCGGTCCCCAGAACATGCACATAAAATGCGCCATCGTCTGCGGCCAAAGGTACGCGGGGATCTTGATGATGAGCCACTGCAGGATGACGATCGCCACGCCGGGCCAGATACGCGGTCTGGGCGCCGGCCGGGGGGTGGGTGAATCGCCGTAATTTAAGGTGGCGGATGCGGTCATGGACGGACTCCAAATTTTTGAACGTTTTCCAGGTTGATGTCGCGGGCCATTGTCATCCTGAGGTACTCCGAAGGATCCGGCTCGCCTTCGCGTAACGGCTAGATCCTTTCGGAGTACCCTTCGTGCGCGGCTCAGTCCTCGGCGACAATCGATCGGTTTGCCACAAAGGACCTGCCACGCCCACCAGCACGGGCGAGGACGCCGTGATACGGAAAACGGTCGGGACAGGGTATTCTATCCCAAGCCTCGACGAAAGATTTTTCGATATTACACCCGACTCCAGGCCAACATCACGAAGCGGCTCGATGAAACATCGGCAGAAAAATGTCGCCCTGCTGGTGGAAACCTCCAACGCCTATGCGCGCGATTTGCTGCATGGCGTGGTGGCCTTCATGCGCGAGCATCGCCATTGGTCGACGTTTCTTCCCGAGCAAACCCGCGGCGATGCGCCGCCGGCCTGGCTGGCGCGGTGGAAGGGGGATGGAATCATCGCCCGCATTGAGAATCCGCGGATTGCCGCGTCGGTGGTGGCGTCGGGGCTGCCGGTGGTGGATGTCAGTGCGGCCAATCTTGTGCCGACGATTCCGTGGGTTGAGACGGATGACACGCTGATAGCCAGGGCCGCCGCCGCACATCTTTTGGAGCGCGGGTTTCGCAATTTTGCGTTTTGCGGCAACGAGCAATTCAACTGGTCGCAGTGGCGCTGCACAGAATTCCAGCGCACCGTCGCCGAACGCGGCTTTGCCTGCCATACGCTTAATACGCCGGTGCAACCCGTCGCGCCGCGCCCGCTGGAGGAGGAATGGGTTGCTTATATGCAGCGGCTGGCGTCGTGGATCGGCGCGCTGCCCAAGCCGGTGGGGATCATGGCCTGTTTCGACCGGATGGGGCAGCATATTTTAGAGGCGTGCGCCGCATCGGGCATGGCGGTGCCGGATGAAGTGGCGGTGGTGGGCGTGGACAATGATGAACTGTTGTGCGAATTGGCCGATCCTCCGCTGTCCAGCGTCGCCCCCGACGGTCACCGCACCGGCTTCGAGGCCGCCCGCCTGCTCGACCAGATGATGGCCGGCCAGCGGGTCGAGCCGCGCGGATATCGCATCGAGCCGCTGGGCGTTGTCATCCGCACATCATCGGACGTGCTGGCGGTGGACGACCCGGCGGTGTCGGATGCCGCCCGCTACATTCGCAAGCACGCCTGCGAGGGAATTACGGTGGACGATGTGGTGGCCGCGTTGGCGGTGAGCCGGCGAATGCTGGAATCGCGATTTAAGACATTGATCGGCCGCACGCTGCACGATGAAATCGACCGGGTTCAACTGGAGCGTGCGAGCGAGCTTTTGCGCGACACCGATTTGCCGCTGCAGCAGGTGGCGGTTCGGGCGGGATATCGGCACGCGGAGTATTTCTGCGTCGTGTTCAAGAAAAAGACCGGGCAGCGTCCCAGCGAATATCGGCAGCGCTGCCGGGGGATGAGATAAACTTGAGAACTCGCAGGCAAATAGGAAAGTGAACGCCAGGACGCCAAGGACGCCAAGGGAAAGCCGCCAAGAATACATTGAACTTGTCATTTATCTCTTCTTTCCGAACTTGGCGTTCTCGGCGTCTTGGCGTTCAATCTATTTCTTACCGTAGTGGGCACTCGCGAGATCGTCTCCAGCGCAATCTCGCAATCGAACTGCGCGAAAACACATGAAGCATTTCTGGCGGGGAGGGTATTATCCACGGTATTATCCACCGCTGCGGGGTGGAATAATTGAACGATTTCGGCGGAAGATTGAAAGCGGCATTGCCTGCTCTTTCATTTCCTCATGCGAGGTAAATATTCATGCGCAAGATTTCGCTCGCCCTGGTTCTTATCGCTGTCGCATTGGCGATTTACTTCCCCTTCGCGGGCCGGCGGCCAGCCGCCACCGGTGACAATGCGCCCCAGCCCCAGCCGCCGTCGGAGGCGCGCAGGGTGAAGGTGCTGTTTCTTGGCGATGATGGACATCATGTCCCGCTGCAGCGCTGCCGGCAGGTGTATTCGCGCTTTGCCCAGCATGGCATTGATCTGACCTACACCGACCAGCTATCCGACCTGAATCCCGCCACGCTGGCTAACTATGACACGGTGCTGCTCTACGCCAACTGGACGAAAATCGAGCCGGCGCAGGAGAAGGCCCTGATCGATTACGTGGAAAGCGGGCACGGATTTGCGCCGATTCACTGCGGCTCCTATTGCTTCCTCAACTCGCCGAAAATCACCGCCATGATCGGCGCGCGGTTCAAGAGCCATAGCACCGGCGTGTTTAAGGAAACCATCGCCGACGCGGATCATCCGATTGAGAAGGGATTGAAGCCGATCGAAAGCTGGGATGAAACTTACGTTCACGAGATGTTCAACGAGAAGGATCGCACGGTGCTTTCTTATCGCATCGAGGGAGATCACAAGGAGCCGTATACCTGGGTGAGAAACCAGGGGAAAGGCCGGGTGTTTTACACGGCCTGGGGGCATGATGAGCGCACATGGGGAAATGAGAATTTCCTGGAATTGCTCGAGCGCGGGGTTCGCTGGTCGGCGGGAGACTGGGCACTGGATGAAAAGCCGGTGCCTGCGCCTTTCACGTATTCCGAGGCGGCGATTGCTGTTTATACGCCGGGAAGAGGATCGCTTGGCGCGCCTAAGGGACAGATGCAGGCGCCGGTGCCGCCGGAGGAATCGATCAAGCACCTGGTGGTTACGCCGGGCTTTGATGTGAAGCTGGTTTGCTCGGATCCGCAGGTGAAAAAGCCGATCTGCATGGCGTTTGACGAGCGCGGGCGGCTTTGGATTTCTGAAACGGTCGACTACCCGAATAACATGCAGCCGGCCGGCGAGGGACACGACCAGATCACCATCTGCGAAAGCAGCAAGCACGATGGCGTGATGGATAAATTCACCGTCTTTGCCGACCATCTTTCCATTCCCACCAGCATTTGCTTCGCCAACGGCGGCGTGATCATCCAGCAGGCGCCCAACACGCTTTTCCTGAAAGACACCACCGGCTCGGGCCATGCCGACGTGCGCAAGGTTTTGTTCCACGGCTGGGGCACGCACGACACGCACGCCGGGCCGTCGAATTTGCATTATGGCTTTGACAACTGGATCTATGGCACGGTCGGCTACAGCGGATTTCGCGGCGTGGTGAATGGGCAGGAAATGTCGTTCGGCCAGGGCGTTTACCGCTTCAAGGCCGACGGCTCAAAACTCGAATTCCTCGGCTCAACCACCAACAACACCTGGGGATTAGGGATCACCGAAGACAACCAAACCTTCGGCTCGACTGCCAACAATAATCCGAGCTGGTATCTGTCGATTCCCAATCGCTATTACGAACAGGTGAAGGGAATGAGCTCGGGCCGATTGGAGATGATCAGCGATACGCCGCGGTTTTGGGCGATTACCGAGCATGTTCGGCAGGTGGATTGCTTCGACTGCTACACCGCCGGCACCGGCCACGAATTTTACACCGCCCGCAGCTTTCCCCAGTGGTATTGGAACCGCGTGGCGTTTGTGGCCGAGCCGACCGGGCATCTGCTCGGCCAATTCGAGCTGGAACCCAAGGGCAGCGGCTTTGCCACGCGAAATCATTTCAATCTCGCCGCCAGCAACGATGAATGGACCGCGCCGATCGCCGCCACCGTCGGCCCCGACGGCGCGGTCTGGATGATCGACTGGTACGCCTTCATCGTGCAGCACAACCCCACGCCAAAGGGACTGACCACCGGCAAAGGCGGCGCATACGAAACGCCGCTGCGCGATCATCGCCATGGCCGGATTTACCGGATCATTTATAAGGATGGCAAGCCCTCGCAGACGTATGACCTGAGCAAAGCCAGCCCGGCCGGGCTGGTCGATGCACTCAAGAGCGACAACATGCTCTGGCGGATGCACGCCCAGCGGCTTTTGGTTGAGAAGCAGGATAAATCGGTCATCCCGGCGCTCATCGCGCTGGCGAGCGATCGATCTGTCGACGCGATCGGCCTCAACACCGCCGCCGTTCACGCGCTTTGGACGATAGAAGGCCTCGGCGGTTTTGACGGCGCGAATGCCAACGCCGATGCAGTCGCGGCGGCCATGAAGGATTTGAAGCACCCCTCCGCCGCCGTGCGCAAGGCGGCGGTTGATGTGCTGCCGCGAAATGAGGAGACGGTCGCGGCGATTATTGACGGGAAAATCCTCGCCGATAGCGATGCCCAGGTGCGTAAATCCGCCCTGCTGGCGCTGGCGGAAATTCCCGCGTCGGAGCGCGCCGGCCAGGCCATTTACGCCAGCGTGGCAACCGGGGCCGATGACAAGGATCATTGGCTGAACGATGCGGCGGCGATTGCCGCTTGCCGGCATGATGCGGGATATCTCAAGGCGCTGTTTGCCGCCCATCCGAATAAATCGGGAAACACCGCCAGCGTTGCCATCGTGGCCAAGCCGGAAAATCTGATCGTTAATCCGTCGTTTGAAGAGCTGGACAGCCAGGGCATGCCCAGCGGATGGCGGCTGCGCCATTACGCCGGGCAGGCCGATCATGCCATCGAATCGCCCGGCCATACCGGCGAGCACTGCCTGCGGATCGATTCCAAAACCGGGGCCGATTCCAGCTATTATCAGGATGTTGCCGTCCAACCGTCCACCACCTACACGCTGTCGGCGTGGATCAAAACCAGGAACATCAAAGGCGCAATGGGCGGCTTGCTGAACGTTCACCTGACCGACTTTGCCACCCCGGCGATTAAAGGAACTTCCGACTGGAAGCACGTCGAGCTTACCTTCAACACCGGCGACGCCAGGACCGTCAGCATCAACTGCCTGTTCGGCGGATATGGCCGTTCGACCGGCACGGTGTGGTATGACGATGTGGAACTGGTGCGCGGGCAATCGAGCGGCCTGCCCGGCGCTGTGGGCCGGGTGACGGCGGTGGTTGTCAGCCAATACGCCAGCCGCGGCCCGGTCGATTCCATCGTGGCAACGCTGTCGGCGGTGAAGAAAGCCGACCCAGCGCTGGCGGCGGAAATCGTGGGCGGATTGGCGGCGGGTTGGCCGAGCAATGCCGCACCGAAATTGTCCGATGCCGATATGACCGAGCTGCGCGCGGTGATGCAGGCGCTGCCGGCGGCGGCGAAGGATCGGCTGCTGTCACTGGCGGGCCGATGGAATCGGCGCGATCTGTTTCCCGAGCAATCAGAGGCCGTCGTCGCCGCCCTTCGCGCTGACGTCAGCAACGCCGCGCTGGACGCGGCCAAGCGCGCCGATGCCGCCCGTCGCCTGGTGGCGGCGCTCGACGAGCCGGCCACAGTCGAACTGCTGCTGAAGCAGATTTCCCCCAAATCGCCGCCGGATGTGCAGGTTGGCATTCTCTCGGCGTTGGGAGACAGCCATCTTCCCGATGTCGGGACATCCCTGGTTTCTCTTTGGACCCAGGCCACCCCGACCGTGCAGAAGGAAGCGCTCAGCCTCATGCTGCGAAAATCGTCCTGGACGGGCGCATTGCTCGACGGCATCAACTCGGGAAAAGTGAACGGCAAGGATTTGCTGCCCCAGCAATGGGAGGCGCTGACGAGCAACCCCGACACGGCCATTGCCGACCGCGCCAAGAAATTGCAAAAGCACAGCGGCGGCGCGCCCAGCGCCGACAGGGCCGAGATCGTCAAGAAGTTCATTCACCTTGCCGACCAGCCGGGCGACGCCGCCCGGGGCAAAATCGTCTTCGAGAAAACCTGCATGGTCTGCCACACCCTGGACGGCAAAGGCGGGAAAGTCGGGCCCGAGCTCACCGGCATCGGCGCACGCCCGCGCCAGGATATCCTCCTGCAAATCCTCGATCCCAACCGTTCGGTCGAAGGCACCTACAAACAATGGATCGTCAAGACCAAGGACGATGTGATTTCCGGCCGCATTTACGCCGAGAGCAAAACCAACGTGGAAATCATGGACGCCGCCGGCCAGGTGCATCACATTTTGCGCGAGGATATTCAGGTGCTAAAGCCGACGGAGAAGGGAATCATGCCGGAGGGATTGGAGGCCCTTCCGCAGCAGGATTTGTGCGATCTGCTGGAGTATCTGTCCAAGAGCACGGTGAAGAAATGAACGCCGGATTGACGACGATGAATCCTTTAGAGGCCGGCGTAACCTGCGATTTTGGCGGGGCCGTTGGCACAATTCCAGCGCCAGACGCTCAATCGACCTGCCGCCGCGAGTGAAGTACAAGCAAGCGATTTCCGCTGCAAGACTTCTCAAATCGCCGCCAGCTCCGGCTCTGACTCTTCCTCAAGACCGTTGCGCGCCGCCACGGCCGCCGGGGCGCTGACGGCGTTGAGCGGCTTATTCACCGCCTGCGTCGGCGGATTCCATTTTGCGATTTTTTGCAAAAACGCCAGCTCTTCCAGCACGCGCGATTCGCGGAGCAGTTCCTGGCATTGCTCATAGCCGATGGTTTGCGTGCCAAGCACCAGGTTCCCGGTCTGGGCCTGCTCGAACAGGCCCAACGCGCATTCCATGGCGGCGAACATCCCGCGATGATCCTTCAGCGAGAGGATTTCCAGCTTGCCGGCTTCCCTGGCTTTTTTCACCTGCGTGCTGCCGACCTGTCCCAGGTTGAATTCGTGGCGCGGGTTGAGCAACACGCCGCCGCGCGAGGTTTTGATCGTCTTGATGAACTCGCGAACGTAGTAGAACAACCCGTTTCCGCCGGTCATGGTCGTGACCCCCGCGGTGACCGAATGCTTCGACGCGCCGTCGTCGATCTCCAGGCGCATGCCATAACGCGGGTACGAAGCGGTGCTGGGAAGCACCGGCTCTTTCATCACCGTGATCTGCAGGCCGGGCCAGCGCCGCCCCGCCGCCTTCACCATCGCGATAATCTCCTTCATGGCGGCAAAAATGCGGGCGTCGGACATTTCCTCGGTCTGGCGCTTGGGATCGCTCTGCACGCTGGCCAGTTCCTCGATCCAGCGCTTGTGAAAAAGCTGCGCGACCGGCTCCTCGGACGGCGCGTGGCCCGACACCACCAGCGGCGCCTTCAGCCGCCCGCTCATCCACCCGTCCATCGCCGCTTCGCAAAGCTGGATCAACTCTGAAGGCTTGGGCTTTTCCTCGCGGGCGAAGCGCTCGAGCTTTTCTGAATCGAAGGGGAAATATTCGCTGCGGTTTTGTTTCAGATCGTAGCCGGGCCAGGTCTGCAGCCGCTTTTTCACCAGCGCCAGCGCATGCTCGGGCGCGGGAAAATTCAGCTCCAGCTCCTTGGACCGGCGAAGAAACGCCTCGGGAAGAAGCTTGGAATAATTTCCGTACCACGCCTGGGCGAAGCAGCTCACGATCAAATACTGGTTCGCCACCCCCGCCAAAAGCTCCATCAGGTGCGTCCCCAGCAGCCGCGGGCCGTCGGCATCCTTCAATACCGACTCGATCTGGTCGAAGCAGATGACCATCGGCTTGCGATATTCCAGAATCGCGGCGAACGCGTTCAACACATCCATCACGTTCGGCGAATCGTCGTGAATCCCGATCCGGCGGCTCTCGTCTTCGGCCAGCTTTTCCCCCCGAAGCCACTGCCGGGCCAGGTGTTTTTCCGGCGACAGCGCCAGCACCATCGCCCGGACGATCGATGCCCGCACCTGCGGCATGCGCGATGAAACCGAAGCGGCAAGTTTATGATACGATGCGACATGCGTCGAACGCCCGAGGATTTCCAGCGTCCCTTCCACCGGCGAATGAAGAATGCTGATCAGAAGCTGCTGCTTGTCATGATTGAGATTGCACCGGTCGGCATGCGTGATCAGCGACGGAAGCAGCAGCTCCGCCAGCGCTTCCTCCAGCGGCGAAGGGCGGCCGTTTTCCCCGCGGAAAAGCGTTTCCACCACCGTCCAGCGGAGGTGCTCGGCGATCCGCCGGGTATCGGGAATCGCGCCGACAAAAACGAAAAAGGCGCTCTCCTTCAGCTTGGCCGCCAGGCGGCCGAAAATATGCGTTTTGCCGTAGCCCGGCTGCGAGAGGAAGATCGGGATCAACTGCCCGGGATCGGGCCGGGTGCGGCCGGCGATCAGTTCGATCTCGGCAAGCACCCAGTTCGACTGTGCCGAATTCAGCGATTCAACATCCCAGTCGCCGCGAAAATCCGAAGAGTGATTCAGGCGCGAGATGCGAAACGGATTTTCCCGGATTGCCGGCGGCAGTTGTGATTGAATCATCGCAGGTTCCTCACGTAGAAGAACAATTCGCCAACGCCTTGAACGCCTTCGCTGATCTGGTCATGGCTGAACGAGCTCCGGTCGAACAGCGAGATCAGATCAAGCCTTTCGCCGCGCAGGCGCTTGAGCTTTCTGTCAAATTCGTCGAGGCCGGCCGCGTGTTCGCCAAACTTTTTCCGAATGTGCCGGCGAAGCTCGTAAATCGGCAGCAACCCGTTGGAGCCGCGCGTTGCCATCAGCGCCCGCGCTTCGCCAATCAACTCTTCGTCGGAAAACGACGAGGCGGCGGCAAGCGCGACCAGATTCTGCGCCTGATCCCCGGCGGGCAGCGGCATGCAATGTGATACGGTCGCGTTGGCGATCGGTTTTCCCGCGGCCAACTCGAGCAGTTGATTCACCGCCGACCCTGAAAGCTTAAACACCATGTCGCCATGCTGGCGGTGATGTAGAATTTCCTGTTTTCCATTTTCGGTCACGCGAAAAACCACGCGGTCGTCGGGCGAAGTTCCTTCGCCGGACGATTTCAGGAGCGCGCCGTCCTTCACGAGCGATTCGAGGAGTGCCGACAGCGATTCTTTTGAAGCGCCGAGCGTTTTTGCCACCGCCGGCGGCAGCATGGCCTTGACCTGTTTCAGCGTCACCGGCCGATCTCCCGCGCCCAGAAGATTCAACAAGATGAAGACCTTGAGTTTTGGATCCGGAGGTGGCGGCGGCGGTGGAAAGACCGGGAGGTTCGCAAAATGCGCCCGCCCGGCGTCGGTGATTGCGAAATGCCTGTCCTTCCCCTTCCCGTTGACGGCGATGAAATTGCGGGCCAGAAGCTGGGCCTCAACGGCTCTTTTCGCCGCCGCGTCCAGGTCCAGGCCTTTGGGATTGGTCTTGGTGCCGGCAAACCTTTTGAGGATTTGGCCGGGCGAATCCAGGAATTGCTTCAGGAAAAAATAGTCGCGGTTCTGGTCGCGATTGCCGTCCTGGTCGCGGTCGCGGTCCTGCTCGATTTTCACGGTGAAATCTCCTCAGCAACCCGAAAGCAAGGACGCCTCCGAACAATCGCATTCACGGGTTGTTGTAATGGCGCCGGACCGAAGCGATGAACTCCGAAGGTAATTTAGTTGCAAACCGATCCCCCGTCCAGCCATCGGCCGGCAAGACGAATGGGCGTGGCCTTCTAAATAACCTTGCGCAATTCGTGTAGGGTCCGCACTGCGGACCATTACATTTGAGGCAGGAAAAACGGTCCGCAGTGCGGACCCTACGAAGATTCGAAGCGCCGAATCGCGCAAGGTTATTTAGTTTGGTAACCGGTTGCTTGCTGTAGGGTGGGCGTACTCGCCCACCATTGCCACCCGCGAAAGATGGTGGGCGAGTACGCCCACCCTACGGGTTGCCAATAAAGCGTTGGGAATGACGTGATCCGTCGGGCTTACCTTGCGCCCAGATGAACCGCTATGAACGCGTCCGCAAAGGCGGCCGCCAAGGCGGACCCTACGGAGACTACGGAGCCCCGTATCTCCGGTCATTGTAAATTCCCCGCGCAAGCTCAGCCGCCGCTCCGCGTACCTGTGAATGTTCCAATTCACAAATACCCTTACCGGAGACAGTCATGATCAAGAAGATTCTTACAGCGTGTGCGGGTCTGGTGCTCAGCAGCGGCGTGGCGCTGGCGGCCGACATCAATGGCGTTTATTCGGGGCAGAATGTCACCGTCGCCCTCAGCAGCCAGGATGGAATGGTTCATGGGCAGGTTTCAGTGGGCGGCGGATTGCTGCCTCTGGCCGGGCGGGAAACCAACGGGCAAATCCAGGGAACCTGGCAGGCGCCCAATGGACAGGATGTTCCCTTTGCCGCCACCCTCAGCCCCAGCGGCCTGGTTCTGCAAACCAACGGCGTGACCTATTCCCTCTCCCGCGGCCAGTCGTACGCCAATCCCGCCCCGGCCAATGTGCCCGATGGCGGGCAATTTGCCCCGGTGCCGCAGCAGGCCAATCCGGTTGCCGCCAATGTGCCCGCGGCCGCGCCTCAGGTGCAGCTTGAAACCCGCCAGGGCCGGGTCATGCAGGCTGACATTCCCGCCGGCTGGTCGTTTTCCGACACCACCAACGGCATCGATACCGCCGGCCCCGATGGAATCAGCTATGTGGGCCATACCTGGCTTCGCGGCGTGGGCCGAATGACCCCGGACTTGTATCTGCGGCGCAACATGCAGGCCTGGCCGCAATGGGGAATCGCCAACGTGAAGCTGATTTCCGCCAACAACGTCAATGCCCAGTCGAAGGTTTACGAAATGGAATACAGCTTTCACGGCCGGGCGGCTCATGCGAAGGTTCAGGTCAGCGTCTCCCCCGCTCCGGAAAGCTATATGGCCGAAATGGTGATGATTCAAACCGCCAGCGAAAACTTCGATCAATATCAGCCGATTCTGGTCGCCGTCGCCAAGAGCGTGCGTGTCACCGATGCCAACGCCTTCGTGGACAACGGCAAGATTAACAACGAGATTCAGAAGCGGTTTCAGATTCGGGCCGATACTTCCCGCGAAATCGCCGCCATCCAGCAGTCCGGGTACGAATATCGCAGCCATGTGCAGAGCCAGATGTTCCTTCAAGACAGCGACACCCGCCGCGATCAAACCCGCTTTGATGATGGCAGCGGCAATCAGTACACCGGCCCGCTGCAGGCCCAGCGCATGTTCAAGCATGCCGATGGCTCGGTCAGCTATTCGACCAACAACTACGATCCGGTTCCGTCCGATGCGACCGAATTGACAGCGCATGCGTATCGATAACCGCGAGCATCCGACAGATGGAAAAACCAAAGGCCCGCCGGTTGAAATCAACCGGCGGGGCTTTGGCGTTTTGGTCGTAAAGCGTCAGGCAGGTTTTTGTAGGGTGGGCGTACTCGCCCACCAGCGGCGGCACCTTGGGAAAAACACGGTGGGCGAGTACGCCCACCCTACCGAGAAAACCGGACACTTTCGCGCGGCGAGTGTATGAAAGCGTGTGAGATTTTACGTGGGCGGCCCGCCCGTGTTGCCCGTTCGGAAACATCGTGTTTCCTGACAAGATTTCGGGAGGCTGAAATGTAGGGCGAGCACTGCCCGCCCTACTTCCTTCTCCGCGATCTCGTGTATCGTGTCGGGCTGTCAAAAAACGGTTGCAACGCTTGCCCTGGAGTCCGGCAGTGAATCATGGCATCCCGCGCCTTAATCTCGCCATCAATGCTGTTTCCCTGTCGCCTGGCGGCGGAATGGTGGTTATTGCCGCCCTGGCCGGGGCGTTGAAGGCCGTCGCGCCGGAAATTGACGTGACGGCTTTCGTCTCGCGGCCGGCCGTCGGCCAGGCGATTCAACAGGCCCGGCCCGATGCGCGCATCGAGCCGTTTGCCGAAGGACGCGGGCCGTTGCAGCATTTCATCCGGCAGCAGATTTCGCTTGGCCCGGTTTTGCAGCGCCGCGGTTTTGATGTGGTGCTGTCGACCAACATGCTCGTGGGCCGCTGCTCGCTGCCTCAGGTCGTGCATCACCAGAACCTGCTGCGATTTTCCGGCGTTGGCCTGTGCGAGCGGCTCAGGACGCGCGAAATTGCCGATGCCGTTCGCGATATCGCCGCCCGCCGCGCGCTGCGGCATGCAACCATCAACACGTTTATTTCGCGGTATCTCATGAAACAGGCCCAGCGCCTTGTGCCGGGAAACAAAGCGCGGAATTTCGTGGTCTTAAACGCAATGAACCCCCGCCTGCTCGACGCCGGGATCGCAGCGCCAGAAAAGCCGGGCACGTCAAGGCGGCTGACGGCGATTCAAGGCGCCGATGCACACAAAAACAGCGGGACGTTGATAACCGCCTTCGCCGAGATCGTGCGCATGCGCCCGGATGTGCCCTGGGAACTGGCAATTGCCGGCGGCGGCGATATGTCGGCCGTGCGCGGCCTGGCCGAGAGGTTGAACGTCAGCCGGCGCATCAGCTTTCTGGGGTATGTCGATCAAGCCCGGCTTGCCGGGTTATTAAGCGGCAGTTTCTGTCTGGTGTTCACGAGCATCTGCGAGGGATTTGGGATTCCGCCGCTGGAGGCGATGGCTTGTGGCTGTCCGGTGGTGGCCAGCGATTGCACGGCCATTCCCGAGGTGGTCGGCGAGGCCGGCATTCTGGTCGAGCCGGGAAATGCATCGGCCTTCGCCGCGGCCGTGGTGCGGCTGCATGATGAGCCGGACCTCTGGGCGGATTTTCGCGCTCGCGGCCTGGCGCGGGCCCGGCAATTTTCCTGGGAACGCTCGGCAACCGAGATGGCCCGCCTGCTTCACTGTGCCGCCTCGGGCCAGACGCCATAATTGCAGAAAGGTGGAAAACGCCTTCGGGGCCACTCGGCGCGCATAATCGTAGTTATGCGAAACGAGGCTATCTTCATCGCTTTGCAGAATAAAACGCGCAGGTCATCAGGTGATCGTTTACCATCCCCACCGCCTGCATAAAGGCGTAGCAGATGGTCGTTCCCACGAAATTGAAGCCGCGCTTTTTCAGGTCCTTGCTCATGGCATCCGACTCGGCCGATCGCGGCGGCACGTCTTTGGGACTGGCCCGCCGATTATCGATCGGCTTGTGATTCACGAATTGCCAGATGTATCGGTCGAAGCTGCCGAACTCCTTTTGAACGGCAAGAAACGCCCTGGCGTTTTGCACGGCCGAGGCGACTTTCAGGCGGTTGCGGATAATGCCGGGGTTGGCCAGGAGGCCGGCGATTTTGCGATCGGTGTAACGGGCGACTTTAGCCGGGTCGAAATCGTCGAAGGCTTTGCGATACGCCTGGCGCTTTTTCAGGATCGTTTCCCAGCTCAAGCCCGCCTGTGCGCCTTCCAGGATGAGAAACTCGAACAACACCCGATCCTCATGCATGGGGATCCCCCACTCGGCATCGTGATAGGCGATGCCAAGCTCAGTGGTGGCCCAGGAACAGCGAATGATCTGCGGCATGATCGAATCCGGAGGAAGTTTGTCCACGAATTGACACGAATGAACACGAATAAGAGAGCCGCGCACGAAGGGTACTCCCGAAGTAAGTGGTTCCGGGAGCCCGCTTAACGGCGGCAGCACCTGACGTCTGCGACGCGTCTCTCCCTGCCTGCTGCGTTGACCCTTCCCGTATCACGGGCGTCTCGCCCGTGTCTTTGATTCAAAGCGCTTTTTCGCCATTCGATATTCTCAACTCGCCGAGACACGGCCGAGACGGCCGTGATACGTCGAATCATGACAGAGCACCGGGGTGCGCGGTTTCAGCCCTGGATTTTCCTGGCTTTCCCATTCGTGTTCATTCGTGTCAATTCGTGGACAGGAATTTTATCTTGCATTGCCTCCACGCCGACAACTTCGCCGGGGTTGAATCGTCGCAGTGCTGCGCGGGGTCCAATCCACCTTCCGTCTTCATCCGGATTGAAGCCGGCATACACGATGAACGACCTTGCCGTCCCCTCGCTGGCGGCGGCGCCGTCGGACGTGCGCAAGTTTTTCGCAACGCAATTCAGATCGATTTTCACCTTGACGCGGTCGGTCGTATTCATGGAGATCCTCTCACAAAAGCCAGCGGCGGCCGGGCGATTCCTGCCAACACCAGAGGAATCGTCAAACCGCCAATCCGGCCAGTAGTGTAAATACAAAAAAATTTCCAAATTTTCCACTAGGTATTGTGGACCACTTCGGATATGCTGTCTCTTGGCTCAAGATTTACTCTAACCCAATGAAAGGAGGAAAAATCATGGCAGCAGCTAAGAAAGCGGTCTCGAAGAAGACCACCAAGACCACGACCAAGGCCAAGGCAAAAGCGAAGAAGAAGTAATTCTTTTCGCGCCACGGCTTGTCGAACAAAAAGCCCCGGCATCGTTGCCGGGGCGTTTTCGTTGGCTATCCGCCAACGACATCAGCATCGACAATCAGAGCGGACAGGACGTCATTGAAATCGACATTATCCCGCACAGCGGAAACGAGGAGTACCGTATCGTCGCTATTCCAAATGGCGCGGTGGGACGTTTCACAATTCACGATCTTCTATTCGACGGAGAACTCAACGTCGCGGGCGGATCGCTTCGCGACGGGTCGCGCCTGCAATCTTCGCTCCTCGATATTGAGGGTGCGCACTATCACCGGCGGATTCGGATTATCATTGGGGCCGGCGGGAAAATTCGCATGATCTGGGAGTGAAAGAAGGGGCGGACTATTCCGGCTTTTCGAAAGCCAGCCCGCCCGCCCACTTGCGGAATTCGCGAATAACGCCATTTGGCTCTTCCACGAGCATCCGATGCGCAAATGTCACGAATGAATCCAGCGGAAGAAACGGAAAGATAAGACTTTTTTCGCTCTGCCGGTATGTGCCATCGTCTGCCAGGAGAAGGATGCTCAGTTGCCTTCCATCAAATCGCCATATTTCCGGCACGCCCAGCCGCGCATAGACCGGCTCCTTGGGGACCGAGCGACGGGTCACATCAATTTCGATCGCCAGGTCCGGAGGCGGGTACTTTTTGGGATCGAAGCGCTTCATGCCCCGCACGCGCGATTCATTTTGAATATAGAAGCATTCGTCCGGCTCCAGGCCGCTTTGTCGGTCCTCTCGGCGGAACGTGGCCGACCCAAACCCCCGGTTGGGCAAGGCGGCTTCAATCGTGAGCTCTTCCACCAGGCGGGCAATGACCTTCTTTTCATCTTCATGCTCCGGCAATGGCGACATGATCTCCATGCTCCCGTCGAGATAGGTGATTCGGGTGTCCCCATCGCCAATTTCGGACAATAGTTTTTCGTAATCCCCCCACGACACCCCATGCAAAACCGCATGCCCAGTCAGCGAGGGAAGTTGAGCCAGCGTCATAACGGAAATGATAGAGGTGGGTTGTCGAACAAGCAACGATAATGCCGCGTTGTGGGGGTCATCTGAGTGCCGTTTCCACTCAAGCGCCCCTGGCGTCCTGGCGTTCACTTATCTTCATTTTGCGAAGGGTCCCAGGCGAAACGCTTCCCTTCAATTCACGACGTTTTCCAGCCGTTCCCCTAAAACCGCCGCTCGGGCAATTCGCGCGGAGGTTTGCCGCATTTCCAGCTTCGATTCGACGCTGCAAAACGCCGCGTGACAGGTGGCGATGAGGTTTGGCGTCGCCGCCTCGTCGGCCGTGCGCAGCGGCTCATCCTCGATCACGTCCAACCCCGCGCCGGCAATTCGTCCTTCGCGCAGCGCGTTAAGTATTGCAACCTTTTCAATCACCGCGCCGCGGGCGGTGTTCACCACAAACGCCGACGGCTTCATCAGCGATAATTCGCGCTGGCCGATTAAATGCCGGGTTTCTTGCGAAAGCGGGCAATGCAGCGAAAGCAGATCGCATTCGCGGAGTAGATCGTCGAGCGAGCGATCGCGCGAAATGCCGATGGCTTTGTCAACGCCGTTGCCGAGGTATGGATCGTAGAAGCGGACATTGAATCCCAGCGCCTTGGCGCGCAGGGCGGTGGCCGTTCCGATCCGGCCCAGCCCGACGATGCCGAACGTCGATTCGCGCAGCCGCCGCAAACGCGGCGTCACGCGGATCGTCCATCCCAGCTTCTTCGCCTCGGCGTCCAGCGGAAAAAGCTGCCGGCATAACGCCAGCGACAAGGCAATGGCATGATCCGCCACTTCTTCGGTGCCATAGTCCGGCACATTGCAAACGGCGATCCCCCGCCGCCGCGCCGCGGCCAGGTCGACGCTGTCGTATCCCACGCCATTGCGCACAATCGCCCGGCAATTTTTCAGCCGATCAATCCCCGCCGCGGTAATCGGCGCATTGTGCCAGACGATGATGGCATCGGCCGCGAGCACCTCGTCGGAAAAATCCGCATCGCTGTTGCACAACGCCGCAAATACCTCGGCGGCGTCGCCGATGACTCGCCGTTCCACAGTCGGCTGCGGCTCGCTTTGCGGAGCGGCAAGCCAGTCAATCACAGCAATGCGCGGTTTCATTTGCGGCGGCCTCCGATGGGGAATTGTAATGGAAGATGAGGGATGATGCGGTATCCTGATGGCGATTGGTACGAACGGTTTCCGCCATGGTCGGATATTCGGAGACAATCATGTATCCAAACCGAGTCGCGATCAGTTGTCTTTCACGCTGCGCTCGCATCGCCGCCAGCGGAGTCGTGCTTCTGGTGATTGCCTTCGGATGCAATGAACCTTCGACCTCGCCTCAAGCGACTACAGTCCACTCGTCGTCGGCAATTCCGGCGATGCCCGATACGACGCCGCCAGGAAAGCCTCATTTTGATACCCTCGGAGCGAAGGTTGGCGAGCAGGTGCCAGGATTGCCCGTCCACGACCTCAATGGGGAGGTCGTTCAACTTGACCAAGCCTGGCAGGGACGAACGACACTGCTGATCACCTCGTCCTATACCTGCCCCAAATCGCGCAGCACCTATCCGACCGCCGCCGCCCTGGCGGCAAAGCTGAAGGACAAGCTGAATGTCGCGATCATTTACGTAATCGAAGCTCATCCCAGCGGCGACCCATCGCCATATTCCGGCGTGGAGGATGTCACCAATGAAAACCGGCTCGATCATGTCCTGTGCGCGCAGCCGCGGACTTTAGACGAACGATTGGCGCTGGCTAAGAAATTCCAGAAACGACTGGAAATCAGCGTGCCGATCTACGTCGATTCCATGGATAACGCCGCATGGAAATCGCTGGGTGGCGGGCCGAATATGGGTGTGCTGGTGGACGAACACGGGATCGTCCTGGCCCGGCAGGGATGGTTCGACGCTGACTCGATGAAAAAGGCCGCCGACGCGATTTTGGCGGCGATGCCCGCCGATCGGAAAAATGTGACGACGGCTAGCAGCTACACCGATTTTGACGATGCCAGGCCCACAGAACACGGCGACCTGGAAAAAGTGAAGGCGCAGATTGCCAAAACGCCGGCGCTGGTGACAAAGGTGTTTCCCTATATGGCACGCGGCGGTGAAGGCGACAAAACCTTGCTCCATTATGCCATCGGCCCGGCGGATGCCAACGGCCGGCATCTCGCGATCGTTGAACTGCTTGTCAACAGCGGAGCGGACGTCAACAAGCAGACCGAGCACGTGCCGACGCCGCTGCATCTGGCGGCAAAGGATGGAAATCTGGCGATTGCCAAATTCCTGATCGGCCACGGCGCAGACGTAAATGCCAAAGCCCATGGGAACGGCCCAACGCCGTTGCAGGAAGCGCTGATTTACGGCCACGCCGACGTGGCCGCGTTGCTGGTGAAATCGGGCGCGAAATCGAATTTCTATACGGATATTGCCAGCGGAAATATCGAAGCAGTTCGCGCGAAAGTGAACAAGGATTCATCCATCGTCAATCGCCCGGACGGATGGAGCCGCCCGCCGCTGGTATATGCGGCCGCTGCCGGACAACTGGACATGGCGAAGTTCCTGATCGGCGCTGGCGCACGCGAGTTGTATTCCGATCATTACTGGTATTCAGATCGCATCGCAATTGATTGGGCCGTAAAGGCGAAAAATGTGCCGATGGTGCGATTGCTTTGCGAGAATGGAAGCGACCCCAACCTGTTGGATGAAGCAATCCGGCTCGACGCCCGTGATGTGGCGCGAGAACTCCTCGCGCATAAAGCCGACCCGAATGCCGAGGACCTTGGCGGAGATCGTCCGCTGCATAACGCAGCGATTTGGGATCGTCCCGAGATCGCCCAGATTCTGATTGACTCCGGTGCAAATCCCAACGCGCCGACCGGGCCGGATCGCCACCCCTGCGGACCGGGCTATTCAGAATTCGACCTTCCACTGAACATGGCGGCCCGAGAGGGCTCGGCGCGAACCATGGCGGTGCTGCTTCGGGCCGGGGCGAAAATCGATGCGCCCAATGAAGAGGGTCACACGCCGCTGCAATGCGCATCAGGCAGCTACCTGCCGCCCGCGAAGATCCTGCCGGCGATTCAACTGCTGGTGGAAGCGAAAGCCGACATAAATCTAAAGGACTCGCAAGGCGAAACCGCATTGGATTATGCGATGAAAGCTGCTCGCACCGCGGATATACGCGATGATTCCGTCGTCAATTACCTAGGCGCTCACGGCGCCAAGGCCGGAGCGGATGTGCCGGGCGAAAATGGAATTCGGCCGCCCCACCCGTTGAGCACTTCGCGGAGGAATCGCGATGAATCGTAAATTCTCCGCGCTCGCGATGATTGTTCTTATGATCGCGGGGCTTGTTGCCGCGGCATCCTGATAATCTCGATCGGTCTTTTTGGAAAACACGGCCTTCAATCCGATGAATGCAGAATTTGCCAGAATTAACGAGCCTTCAAACGGACGTGCGCGAATTGGCCGTCCCCTTTAGCAACAACAACTGATCCCGCGCGACAGTCGCCACGACCGACTGTCTCGGCGTGAGCGGAAACTCCACCTCAAACGCTTTTCCGCCGTCATGCACAAAAACAACTGCTCCGGTTTGACCGGCGGGCAGTTTGTACTCGGGTAATTCCGCGAGCAACGCGACCATTTCAAATTCGTGAATGGGTTCGTTCATGTTCTATTCAATGTATGCCGTCACCAGCCGCGGCTCCAAATGACCGGTCTCGATAATCCAAACACTCAAGATGGTATACGTTCCACGCGGCCCCGTCATCTGAAATCTCAACTCAAACTTCGCGCCATGAGGCGATTGTTTCCCGAGGATTGCTTCGCCGTCGCGAGCCGCGGCCAACAGTGCGTCCTTCAGGATCTCGCAATTGGCCCGGTCAATTCCGAGCAGGGCTTTGAATAGTTTGGCTTTGGCGCCTCCGACCGGATGGAACGGATTGAGGAGATAATCTGTAATCTTTGCTGCATCGACAATTGCAGCTTCACCGCCGGGAAGTTTCATTGATCTACTCCCACTCGATCGTCGCCGGTGGCTTGCTGCTGATGTCGTACACCACGCGGTTCACGCCGCGCACTTCGTTGATGATCCGGTTGCTCATCGTCGCCAGAACGTCGAAGGGAATCCGCGCCCAGTCGGCGGTCATGAAATCCTGGCTCTCCACTGCTCGGATCGCAATTACGCTATCGTAGCTCCGGGCGTCGCCCATCACGCCGACCGTGCCGATCGGCAGCAGCACGGCGAAAACCTGGGCGGTCTTGCGATATAAATTGGCGGCGATCAGCTCTTCCAGCACGATCTCGTCGGCGTCGCGCAAAACGCGGAGGCGCTCGGGCGTGATGTCGCCGATCACGCGGACGGCCAGGCCCGGGCCGGGGAACGGATGCCGCCAGACGATTTGTTCCGGCAGATCGAGCGCTTCGCCAACCTTGCGCACCTCATCCTTGAATAATTCCCGCAGCGGCTCGACCAGTTTGAACCCAAGCTGCTCGGGAAGTCCGCCGACGTTGTGATGCAATTTGATGTTGGCGGCGGTGCCGGCGTAGCCGTGGCCGGACTCGATCACATCGGGGTAGAGCGTTCCCTGGGCGAGAAACGCGGCGCCTTCGATTTCTTTGGCCTCGCGCTTAAAAGCCTCGATAAATTCGCGGCCGATGATGATGCGCTTTTGCTGCGGATCGGTCACGCCTTTTAGTTCGCCGAGGAATTGCGCGCTGGCGTCGCTGGTGATCAGGTTGATTTTGAAATGATCGCGGAAAGTCGATTCGACGAGTGATCGCTCGTTTTTTCGAAGCAGGCCGTTGTCGACGAAGATGCAGATGAGCTGGTCGCCGATGGCTTTGTGCAATAGCGCGGCGACGACTGAGGAATCGACCCCGCCGGACAGGCCGCAAATGACCTTGGCGCTGCCCACTTGCTCGCGCACCCGGCGGACCGAGTCGTCGATAAACCCGCCCATGGTCCAAAGCCCGCGGCATTTGCAAATCTCGTATAGGAAATTCTGGAAGACCAATTCGCCACGCGGCGTATGCGTCACCTCCGGATGAAACTGCACGCCGTAAAACTGCCGCGACTTGTGCTTCGCGGCGGCGTAAGGGCAGGTGGGCGTTGTGGCCAGCGCCACGAATTCCGGCGGCAGATCAAACACCTGATCGCCATGGCTCATCCAAACCGTGGTTTCCTCCGGCAGCCCGCGAACCAGCGAATCATTCTGCCTGACCGAAAGCTTGGCACGCCCAAATTCGCGCGCCTTGGCCGGCTTGACCTGCCCGCCGAGAATCTGCACGCCAAGCTGCATGCCATAACAAATGCCCAGGATCGGCACGCCGAGGTCAAAGATTTTCGGGTCGCATTTGGGCGCGCCCGGCTCATAAACGCTGCTTGGCCCGCCGCTGAGAATGATGCCGCAGGGATTGAGCTTTTTGAGATCGTCGGCGGGAATATCCGGCCGAACCAGCTCGCTGTAAACGCCTTTTTCGCGCACCCGGCGGGCGATCAACTGGGCATATTGGGAGCCGAAATCGAGAATGGGAATGACTTCATCGCGTTGCATTGGGAAGTATTAATCAAAGTTGGAGGGGAATGCAAAGGGTGTGGATGACGTGGACATCGCCGATGCGCGCAGACTGATGACGGAGTTGAAGGGCGACTATGATGAGGTTTGGAAGAGCGTTTTTGCCCACTTGTTTCCTGGTCGGGAGCTGACCGCGAAATACGCGTTTGACGATCTTTGGGAGTCGATTCATGGTATCGATTGAACATCTCGCGAGAGTCGCGTTGGCCGGCGATGCGCTGGAGTTGCGATCGCTCAGCCAGGAGTGGGTGCGCGAAAACCAGCCGTTTGTTTCGATTCCATTTCCCCAAGTGAATGATCCGGATATCCTGGCCGTCGCCGCTTCGTTGCTTGAGATGTTCGCCGAGCGAGCGGGGCAAGCCGCGCCGAGGTGGACTCAAGATGTTCCACCGGCGGCAAGACCCATCTTCTTGCTCCGTGAAGCCCGCACGATGCCGCGGCTTCACAAGCTTTGTGAAGACAGCGCTCCTGCCGCGCTGCGCCGACGGCATGTTTATGCGCCGCCCAATTTCCTGGAATTTGCGTGAAATCAGGGATACCCATTGCTCTTTCGCCACGCGGCGATGGCGGATTGGATGGCGGCACGCTGAGGGCTTCCCGGAATGCGCTCGAACGCTTCGATCACCTCCAGCGCCGTTTCAAGCATTCGGCGGGCCGGAATGATCTGTTCGACATCACGTCTCTGCAGTTGGTAATCTGCCCGAAGTCTTGAAGTATGCAAATCGGCCAAGGTGCTTGCCCCTTCCCCAATTTCGGCATCTTGGGCGTTAGCAAAACATATTGATAAACGTGCCGATCAGCAATGAGCGATCGGGCGACACCCGCCTCACCCACTCCGCGACATACGCGCGATATTGTTCCTGCACTAAATCGAGATCGCCACAGACCGATAGATTCAATATCGGCCTTTGCTCGTCGGAATCCGGATCCGTTTCCAATTCGACCTCGATCGGTCCAGCCAGCATGAAATGGTGAGACGCTATTTGAGCCCTCAACGCGACGAGGTCGACCAAGGCGTGCGCGTCGCAATACTCAGCCGCATCCGGCTGCATGACAACTTGAGCGGCTCCCGCAATTGCGGTATTCGAGGCGTTCATCATCACACTATCTTACAATCCATTCTAACGCTTGTCCCGTGAAAATCGGGCTAACCACCCGCCATTGACGCACACACCATCTCCTTATCGTTCCGCCAAAACACGCATTTCCCCGCCAGCGCCGGATGGCACCACAGCACCGGCCTTCCTGCATCGGTGTTCGTCGGGTCGAGCAGGTGCGTGCGGCTGATTTCTGCGTATCCGGCAGCCGTCAGATTTGCCAGAATCAAATCGCCGCTGTCGTTGGCCAGGAGATATTTCGAGCCGCTGTCTCCCAGCGGAATGACGAACGCCGTCGCCCAACTTTGATGGCCGACATCGCCGCTGGTGGCGGCGTAGGTTTCCCAGATTCTGTCCCCATTTTTCAAGTCGAGGCAGCGCAGTTCCCCGCCGATACAAACGCCATAGATGTGGCCATCGCGGATGGAAACCGGCGCCATGAGCGATTGGATGGCGTCGGTCTTGCGCTCGCTGGTGCCGCCGCGCTTCCAGAAAACCGACGCCTTGGGCGCATCGGCATCCAGCTTCATCACCAAACACCCTTCGTTTGCGGAAGAAACCAATAGCAAATCGCCGAGCGCCGCATCATGAACAAACCGCGGCGTGGCGATGCTGACGCCGTTCTTGATCGGCCCGTGCGCCTGCTTCCAATACAGCTTCCCAGTTTCCGGATCAACGCTGGCGAGCTGGTTTGGCGACCAGCAGATCAGTTGCCGCTTTCCGCCGGCGTTTACAATCATCGGCGGCGCATACCCGGCGGGTTTGTCAGCCAACGCGGTCCAGATCATCGCGCCGGTTTTCTTGTTAAACGCGGTGAACAAGCCATGCCCATGTTCGGGGTCGAACCCGCAGGAAAGGACAATCACCTTGTCCCCATCCACCAGCGGATGCCCATCAAATCCCCACATCGGCGTCGGCGATTTTTCGCTAGCCAGATGGTGCGACCAGACTTCCTTTCCATCAGCAACATTCAGACAAAGCAAATCGCCCTCAGCGCCGAGGGTATAAACGCAATCGCCATCCACAGCCGGCGTCGTCCGCGGGCCCGCGCCGTAGGAGATGTCGTAGGGGCAATCGTATTCGTGCGTCCAGAGCAGCTTGCCGGTCTTTTGGTCGAAGCAAAGAACGCGCTCGCTGCCGGGCACTGTCGCGCGCGACCAGGGACTGCCCGGGCCTTTGTCTGCCGCCTTAAGCTGATGATCCATCACAAACACCCGGCCATTCGCCACCGCCGGCCCGGCATATCCGCCGCCAACGGGCACGCGCCACAAAACCTTCAGGCCCTCCTTCGGGAAATGATCGAGCAGTCCAGTTTCCCGCCAAACGCCATCGCGCTGCGGCCCAAGCCACTGCGGCCAATCATCGGCGCGGGCCGCCGAAAAGGATCCGCAGAGAATGAGAGTTACGAGAAGAGTGTGTTTGATATTGAATTGCATCATTTTTCCCTGAGGGTGCAAACGCAGAACACTGAGTTATTACAGGCGCCGGTTCTGAGGTATTCCGAAGAGCCGGGTACCTCCGCGGGCGACCCGGCTCTTCGGAGTACCTCAGAACCGGCGTTTTCGGGAAACGGAGGTTACGGAAAACTCTGCGCTGTTTCGACCTCTCCCGTATCACGGCCGTCTCGGCCGTGTCTGTTTTTCGAGAATTCTCGTTTCCTGAAAAACAGTCGGTTTCTCGCTACGCTCCAAGGCACGGGCGAGACGCCAGTGATACGGGAAAGGATCGTGACAGCGCGGGCCGCACACGCCTGTTTTTTAACTCTTGTGCCTCGATACTACCCGCCGAAGGCCGGCGCGGATACCATTCTTTGAAAACCTTTGGCACGTTTCCCCCAACGCTTTGAGAATCCGTCCATGCCTCAAAAACTCCGCGGCATCTTCACCCCCAATCTTGTCCCGCTCGACGCGCGCGGCGAGATCAACGAAGGCGAACTCCGCCGCTATGTCGACTGGCTGATCGAACGCGGCGTGCATGGCCTCTATCCCAACGGCTCGACCGGCGAATTCACCCGCTTTACCGTCGAGGAACGCCGCCGAATTATCCGGATTGTTTGCGAGCAGTGCGCCGGCCGGGTTCCGGTATTGGCCGGGGCGGCGGAGGCGAATGTCGCGGAAACCATCAAGGCCTGCGAAATCTATCGCGGCTATGGCGCGCGGGCGGTGGCGATTGTGTCCCCTTATTACTATCGGCTCGGTCCTGAAAGCGTCTATGCGTATTTCCGGGAGATCGCGCTGAATTCGCCGATCGATGTCACGCTTTACAATATTCCCATGTTTGCCTCGCCGATCGATGTGCCGACGATTCGGCGGCTGGCGGAATTCCCGCGCGTGATCGGCATCAAGGATTCCAGCGGCGATGTGACCTTCATGTGCCGGATGATCAGTGCCGTCCGCCCCATCCGGCCCGATTTTTCCTTCCTCACCGGCTGGGAAGCCGCCCTGGTCCCCATGCTCATCATGGGCGCCGACGGCGGCACCCACGCCACCAGCGGCATCGTCCCGGAACTGACCCGCCAGATTTTCGACCTCACCACCGCCGGTCAGTTGCCAGAGGCCGTCGCGCTTCAGCTTCGGCTGATCGAGCTGTTCGACGCGATGCTGTTGGCGGCGGATTTTCCCGAAGGCTTCCGCGCCGCCGTCGAGCTTCGCGGCTTCGATTTCGGCCGCGGCCGCCAGCCGCTCAGCGAAGTGCAGCAAATCGACCGCGCCGCCCTGCAGCGCGTGCTGCAATGCATCCTCGCCGACTTCGGCGTGGTAGATCCGCCCGCCGAGGGCTGCGCCGTCCGCACGGGAAATATTCAGAACGACAAGGTGCAGCAGGTGACCGAAGCCGTCCTGCGCGAACTGCGGCAACGGGGCATGGGGAGGGAATGATATCGCGGTCGGAGGAATAGCTCCGACTGAGATTGGGGCCTGAAGACTGCTCGCGAAGGCGCGAAGCCGTGTCACGACCAGCGTTTTAAAAACTGCTCGGCAATCACTATGAATGGAATTCTTCCCTTCATCAAGGCCGCACTAAAACCTAAAGTGGCTATTATCCTCGCCGCCGCTTTCATTGTAGCGGCGGCATCGGCGGTATTTGTTCGCCGTCATCTCCGTTCCGTTCCTCCGCGTGAATCGCGCACGTCGAATCCCGCGGCCGCGATTCCTTCCGTCGATCCGTTCGTCGTCGTTTTCATCGACGACAAAACCGAAGCCCGGCTTGGCCCGTTCCCATACGACCGCGCGGTTTACGGAAAAGCGGTTGACGTTGCCGCTGACGAAGGGGCGCGGGCGGTGGTCGTGAAGTTTTTTCTGGATAAGCCCAAGACTGCCATCGGCGATGAAGCCCTCGCCAGGGCGATGACGCGAATTCCCGTGGTGCTTCAGGCCAGGATCGACGACAGTGAAAGCGATGCGAACGAGTTGCCGGATCGGTTTGTGTTGAATTTTCAGCCGGGTGAAAAATGGGACGTATATTCCGGCCAAAGCGGGTGGATTCCGCTGCCACTCTTTTCGCGCGTGGGAGCTGATGTCGGCTTCATCGATATTCGAGCGCTCGATTCAGTTCCGCTTGTGGAAAGGTATCGCGGGAAATACGTGAAGTCGTTGTTTCTGAGTTGTCTCGAAGCGGCCACCGGTGAAAAAACGCGGTTCGCAGGCAAACAATCCGTGCAGCTTGGCAGCCGCCGGGTCCAACTAAACGACCACGGCGAGTCGGCGGCTTCCTATCCAGACCGCGACGACATGCCGTCGATTTCGTTCGCCGATTTTGTGGATCGAAAGCCGCACGCCAGCATGAAGGATCGCGTGGTGATCATCGCCTACGATTCGTCCCGATTTGAAGCGATCGACACGCCGATGGGGAAAGTGCGGCCTCATCGGGTGTTTTATTATGCGCTGGGGTCGCTGTATCGATCGTCCTTTCCAGCGCGATGATGACGTCCAGGGGCGGCACGTCTGAGCCGGCCATTTTGGGCATCGTTTACGTCGTCATGGCCATTCTGTATTTCATTCCCGCCATGCTGCTCAATCGATTTGCCAGTCGAATTGCGATGCTGATGAGATCAAAGCGGATGATCGATGTGGAGGCTGCGCTGGCGGCGCAGAAGTCATTCTGGCGATTTATCGGAATCATGCTGATTGTTGTGCTGGGCTTTTACCTGGTGGCGGCCGTTTGCATGGTCGCCTTCGCGGCAATGCGATAGCAACCTGCCCACTTGTGATGCCGCTACCGGCGTGCGCGATTTTTCGCGACTTAGAGCGTTTCTCAGGTTGGTGTAGCGTCATAGCCGCAGTGATCGAAGAAGCCTTGGCAGTCTTCCGGAGTCACAGACCGCAGGGCTTCGCCGACGGCGTCGACGATGCCGCCGAATGTACGGGCCGCGGCTTTTCG
>DASRRM010000457.1:0-57062 GCA_035695715.1 Tepidisphaeraceae bacterium | reverse complement strand
CAGCGAGGACGCGGATCGGGTCGGGCGACGGATCCGCGTCCTCGCTGACGCTCGTCCACGGCGTGGAAATTCGCACGGACCTATACCACTCCGTCCGCAGTTTTTGCCGGCCTCTGTGCCTTCTGCCTTCGGACAAACTCCGCATACTGCTCCGGCGTATCAATGCCATGAGTGGCCCTGTCGACCTTCAACACAAAGATCGACCGGCCATGCTCCAGGGCACGCAGTTGTTCCAGCTTTTCGGTCTGTTCGAGCGGCGTTGGCTTCCAGGAGGCGAAGTTCAGCAGGAATTCACGCCGATAGGCATAGATTCCCAGATGCAAATAATAGGGCTGCAACAATGCCGTCGTCGCGTCGCGGTTGAACGGAATAATCGATCGCGAGAAATAGATCGCCTGCCCACGCAGGCCGATCACCACTTTCACCAGGTTCGGATCGTTCGGGTCGGCTCCTTCGGGAAAGGGAGTGGCGGCGGTTGCCATTTCCTCGGAATTTTCTTCCAGCCGGGTAATGAGCGCATCCACAACGCCCGGCTCAATTTCCGGCTCATCGCCCTGCACGTTCACGATGATTTCGTCGCGCAAAGTAGCCGCCACCTCGGCAATGCGGTCGGTTCCGCTTTGGTGGCTCGGCGAGGTCAAGACCGCGCGCGTGTTAAAAGGCCGAAGCGCGTCAACGATTCGCGCATCGTCGGTTGCGACAATGACTTCCCGCACTTTTGCGCAAAGCCGAACCCGCTCGACAACGTGTTGGACGAGCGGGATGCCGGTTTTCGCGGCGAGAATTTTGGCTGGGAAGCGGGTCGACCCGAAGCGGGCGGGAATTACGACAGTGCCAGCCAAAGTCGAGCCTCTCTTATCGACGGGCCAAAGGTCAACTTCAAACTGTCAGGGGAACATAATGGCACTTGCAGGAAGTGTCAAACATTGGACGAATTCGCGGCAGGCTTTGTGCCAAGCCGCGCTACCTTTTGCAGATATGGGACCTTTCGGTTACCGTCCGCCAGTTCATATGACTTCAGGTCCTCCCCTTAACCTCAATTATGCCCACCCGGGGCCTGCGCGCGTCATTGCTCCGGGCTATCTGCTCTCCCGGCTGATCTCCTCGTACATCGGTTATATGCTGGTGATGGGAATTCTGACGCTGGTCGTGCCGAAGTTTGAATCGGTCTTCAACGAGTTCGGTCTGCGGCTGCCGGCGGCCACCATCGCGCTTCTTCAGGTAAGCCGACTCTGCATTCACGGCTATCTTTGGCTTCTTTGCATGCCGATGCCGGCGATGTGGGCCGTAGTGAATGTGAGCATCAACGACAAATACCGCCGCCGGCGCTTGCGCCTGGCGGCGTTTTTATTCGTCGTCGCATTCCTTCTCTTTACGCTGGTGGCGCTGTTTCTCCCGATGAGCCATCTCACGCAAACCGTCGCGCCATCCTGACGTGCGGGCCGGCCGTGGGAATGTCAAACGGCTCCGACACCACTTTCCACCCGTTCAATTCGTAAAACCCAATCGCCGGCACCCGGGCATTGCACCACCAAACCCGCGGCGCATCCGCAACCGCCAGCAACTCCCGCTCGGCCCATTGCAGCAGGCCCCGACCGACGCCCTTGCCCCGGATTTCTTCGGAAGTTGCCATTCCCCGAAGCTGCCAGGCCGGCTGGTTTTCCCACGTGTTCAAATGGAATGTTGCGCATCCGACTGCTTCTTCGCTGCCCGCCCGGACGATAAAGGCACCGAAATGCCTGCTGGTGGGAAGCTCATCCCCCGAGAAGATGGCCGTTTCCCGGGGCAAACCGGCGCGCAGGATTCGGTGGCGCAGATCGATGATTTCAGAAAGTCGTGCAGGGCGAATTTGGATGGTGTCAGGCATGGAATTGATCCGCTATCATGAGGAATCGACTAATCAGGGTGTAAACGCGCACTTCGCAATGAACCGTACCCCAAATCGGTACACGGGAATCGTTCACTCCCGCATCATCGTGCCCGTTCCTCTTACGCGCCGGCGAAGCGCCAACACACCTTTGCGCACCCAGTAGATCGCGGCCAGGACCACAATCGCGATCGCCCCCCACATGATCAACGACCCCAGCGATTGCAGCACCGCGACGATCACGTACAACGTCAATGCGATGATGCACATCCCAATGCAGATTGTCCGAATGACCAGGGCCAGCTCGCTTGGGTGGGTTGGCTTTTTTCGGGCATTCACAACAACCGGCTCGGCCACCGCCGCACTGGGCGCGGCCTGGATGCCTTGATCCACGATTGGCGCAGGCGCCGCTTCCACCTTCTTGGCGGTTTTATCCAGGCTCAGCATACGATGGCACGGGCCGCACACGAAATGCCCGTCCCATTCGAACGGCTTTTGCAGTTTCCCCAGCGGCTCGCCGCAATTGTCGCAAACCCCGGCATCGTCTTCAGCGGCCGGTTTGGTTTTGGATGTCGCCTTCGATTTCGTCTGCGGTTTGGAGTTGGTTGCGGGGACGCTTACCGTCTTCGACCCATCGGCGGCGGCCAGATGCTCGGCAAGCGGGTGCGTAACCCCGCCGCACTCGGGACAGCGGGCCAGACGATTCATATGATCGTCCGGAACCGCGATCCTTCCGCCGCAGTGAATGCACTGGAATCGAACCATCCGCGAACCTTCCTGACTACCGCCGGGCCTCCAGCCAAATACCGCAGGCGACTCATGATATACCACGATGCATCATAGCCGATTAATACTGACCACTTACCACTTACAACTGACCACTTACAACTGACCACTGACAACTGACCACTGACAACTGACAACTGACCACGGACCACTTCAGCAATTTCCGCCTCGCACCCGATAAACCTTTCATGGTCGATCGGCTGATTTCCCGCGGATTAAGCATCATGGTCATGGGCCTGATCACCCTGACCTTTGGCGGCGCTGTACTCCTGGCGTATCGCGCGCTCTTCGAGCTGTTGGCGGCCCAGTTCACGGACGGCGCATGGCGTTTCGCCGCCGTCATTCCGCTGGCACTGGCCGCCCGGCTGTTGATTCGGCACAAGGACGATCTGATGGATCGATGAGCCGAAGCATTTGCTTCAAGGCCGCTCCCCAGCCGCGGTCGGCATCGTAAAACTGCTGCTGGGCGGCGGCGCATCCGCGTACTTTTTCCTGATAAAACCCCGCGTCTTCGCGAAGCCGGATGATGGCATCGCCGTACGCCTTCACATCGTTCACCGGCACTTCCACCACCGCATCGCGCACATATTCCAGGGCTGGGCAAACCGAAGACGTAATCACCGGCTTTCCCGCCAGCACGCCCTCGGCAACCACCTTGTTAAACCCTTCGATGAAATCGCTGGTTGTCGGCGCGATAACGGTATGGGCGGCGGAATACATTTGCCGCATGGTGGATTTGTCGCTGTGCCCATGGCAGCGAAACCGCTCGCCAACGCCCGCCGACGTGATGGCCTGGCGTAATTCCGCCAGCGCGCTTCCATCGCCGCATAGGTCGAATTCGATATCATTTCGCTCTTCGGCGGCGAATCGCCGGGCGATTTCCAGAAGATCGAACACGCCCTTGTTCCGCTCGATTCGCCCGGCGAAAAATACACGAAATGGCGGCGACGCTGCAGCATCGCTCATTCCTTCAAATGACTGCGGGCGATAGTTCGGCAGGAAGGGAACGACCGCCTTTCTTTCGCCCTGAAGCAATTCGGCAAGTTGATCGGAAATATCTTTTGACAGGCTGAGCACCCCCGCCGTGCGCTTGCGGAAAAACCGGCTGTTCAACCTCTGAATCGCCCGCCCAACTTTCCCCGCCGGCGGCCGGCCTTTGCGCCACAGCACGCAGTGCAGTGTCGGCACCACCTTCACGCCGAGCATCGGCAGCAGCCCCAGCGAAAACCAGTGCGCCCCGCCGGAGATGACGGCAACGTTTGCGCCGAAGCGAACCGCCGACAGCGTGAGCCGCAAGCCGTACCAAACTTGGGCGAGGTGATAGAGCGCGCCCGGTCCTTTGGCAAAGCGGACTGGCCTGTGCTCCAGCCAAAACGGTCCATCGCGCAGAATTTCCACCCGCGGGCAATACGAAATGATGTACCCCCGTGCCCCAAGCTCCCGGCAGAGCGAATAAAACTGCCCGGAATACGTCGCCGCCACCTGCGATGGATCATCGCGCCCCTCTTTCCAATGGCGATATGTCCCGATGACATCACCCGGACCGGCAGCGTAGAGAATGCGAAGCGGTAAAGGCATCGTTGTGTCCGATATGTTAGGACAACAATTGATTATCGGCGATTCGGCGCGATGAGTTTGCCGTCAGGGGCGGGGAGTTTTGACGCGAAGTCGCGAAGGAAGACGAAGGACGCGAAGGGGTTTTTCGCGTAATCCCAATCCTTCGCGCCAAGAGCGCCAAGGTGCCAGGGACGCCAAGAGAAATTGAGATGCGATGCCAAAAAACTCCCGTATCACGGCCGTCTCGCCCGTCTCGCCCGTGGTTTTTCAAAAGACATGAACACGGCCAATAATGCCGTCACAAAGGTCTAAGATCCAAAATCTGACCTTGGTGCTCTTGGCTCCTTGGCGTTCTTGGCGCTAGAATTTTTGTCAGGAGCACAAGACTTTCCCGGCTGCAAAGAGCGTTTTCCCCAAAGCACGCTTCTTCGCGTTCTTCGTCCTCTTCGAGCCTTCGCGTCAAAAATTCGCTCTCACCACGGAACCTGCAACCTATTCGCAGGCAACATCGTACTGAATGGAGTATCCTTTATACTTGCCAGGCGGCCTGTGCATTTGCCCGGTGATTCCCGCGGAACCCAAAGCGTCATGAAGTATCTTATCGTTTTTGTGATTATTGCCGCCATCGGCGGAGCGGGCGCGGGCGTGGGGGTGCATATGCACCGCGCTTCAGTTGCCGCGGCGGCAGCTGCTGCGGAAAAAACCGCCGTCGTTTCGCGCGGGCCGATATTTCAAGCCGTCAACAGCACCGGGAAAGTCGTTGCAAACCTCGACGTGGACATCAAGTGCCGGGCGAGCGGCGTGGTGGTCAAGCTGCCTTACGATATCAGCCAGAAGGTCAAGCAGGGTGATCTTTTGCTGGAATTGGACACGGTGGACGAAGACCGGGCGGTGAAGCGGGCCGAGGCGGCTGTTGCGCAGTCGCAGGCGAAGCTGCGCGAGGCGGAGGAGAATCTCGTTGTCGGCGCGCAGTCCGTCGTCACCGCCAAGGCCCGCGCCGAGGCCGGCGTTCATGCCGCCGAGGTCAAAGCCAAATCGATGAAGCTCAAGGCCGACCGGCGCAAGGAATTGATCGACGAAAAGCTCGGCTCGGTGGAGGACCTGGAAGCCGCCCAGATCGACGCCGCCGCCGCACAGGCGGATTTGGAAACGGCCCATGTTTCCGAGGAGGAAGCCAAGACCCAGGAAGCCGCCCTGGAAGTAAAGCGGCGTGACATCGACGTCGCCAAGGCAACGCTCGACGCCGACAACATCGCCCTGGCCGATGCCAAACAGCAGCTCGATTACTGCAAGGTGTACGCCCCGATGGATGGCGTTGTTTCCGCGCTCAACACGCAGGTCGGCAGCGCCATCTCATCAGTCATCACCAACATCGGCGGCGGAACCACCGTGCTGACCCTTTCCGACCTCACGCAGAATCATATCTTCGTGCTGGCATCGGTGGACGAGAGCGATATTGTGAAAGTAGCGCTGGGCCAGAAAGTGATTGTGACGGCCGACGCGGTGACGGGACGCACATTTGAAGGCAAGGTCGTCCGCATCGCGACCAAGGGCACGAATGTATCCAACGTGGTTACGTTTGAAGTAAAAATAGAACTCACCGGCGACGCCAACGATATTCTCAAGCCGGAGATGACGGCCAATGTGCAGATCGTCCAGGCGCAAAAGCCGAGCGTGCTGTTCGTTCCCACCGACGCAATTTTGCGCGAGGGCGGCCAGGACAAAATCACGATCGTCAACCGCAACGGCACCCGCGAAGACCGCCCGGTAAAACTCGGCCTCAGCGACGGCGACAACGTGGAAGTGATCAGCGGCGTGAACGAAGGCGAAACCGTCCTGCTGCAAAGCGAGCCGGCCAGCAAATTCAGCAACGAAACCAGGCAGCCGCCCCCGCCAAGGCCGGCGCCGGCGAAGGCGAAATAGCTATGAGCGCCTGACAAAATGAATTGAACGCCAAGACGCCGAGAACGCCAAGTTCGGAAAGAAGAGAACAATCCATTTTATTCTTGGCGGCTTTCCTTGGCGTTCTTGGTGTCTTGGCGTTCATTTTCAGCATTTTGTTAACATGATCGAAACCGAATCACTCACCAAGATCTACCAGCTCGGCGGCCAAACCGTCCGGGCGCTCGATGATGTTTCTCTGACCATCGGTGCAGGCGACATGGTCGCCATCCGTGGGCCATCCGGCAGCGGGAAGAGCACGCTCATGAACATCCTCGGCTGCCTCGATCGACCCGATTCGGGCCGATATGTGCTGGCGGGCGAGGAAATTTCGCGCCTATCCGACAATCGCCTGGCGGAAATCCGCAATCGCAAGATCGGCTTCGTCTTTCAGAGCTTCAACCTGCTGCCGCGAATGAGCGCGCTGGAGAACGTGGAACTTCCCATCCTTTACGCCGGCGGACGCGATGCCAAGCGCAAGGCGATTCATGCGATGCAGATCGTCGGACTGGCCGAGCGCATGCACCATCAGCCCAACCAGCTTTCCGGCGGACAACGCCAGCGCGTGGCGATCGCCCGGGCAATGGTTACCGACCCGGCCATTATTCTTGCTGATGAGCCGACCGGCGCGCTCGACAGCCGGACCGGCGAAGAAATTCTTGCCCTCTTCAAAGCGCTCAACGAGCAGGGGCACACGATTTTGATCGTGACGCACGACCCGGCGGTCGCGCTGCACTGCCGCCGGGAAATCTTCATGCGCGATGGGAAAGTCGCCGACCCGCATGCGCCAGCGCCGGTTCTGCCGGTGCTGGAATCGGCCGAAATGGAGGCCGCCACATGATGTTCTGGATCATCATCAAGGTGTCGCTCCGCAGCCTGTGGGCCAATCGCCTGCGCTCCATCCTGGCGATGCTGGGCATCATCATCGGCGTCAGCGCCGTCATCTTCGTCCTGTCGCTCGTTGAGGGCGTTCACAAATCCGTCATGGGGAAAATCGAATCGCTCGGCACCAATCTCCTGATCATCATGCCCGGCGCTCGCGGCACCAACGGCGTCGTCACCGGCACGCAGCAGAATCTCAAGCTCCCCGATGTGATGGCCCTGCTCCACACCATTCCGCAAATCCGCTCGCTCGCCCCCGTCGTCCGCGGCAACGTGCAACTGAAGTATCTCGGCAAGAATTCCCACACCAGCATCCTGGGCACAACTGTCACCTATTTCCCCATCCGCAATTTCGAGATCGACCGCGGCAAACTTTTCACCGATGCCCAGTGCGAAGCCATGGAACGCGTGGCCGTCGTCGGCCCGGTCACCGCGAAAAACCTCTTCGGAAAATCAGACCCCCTCGGCGAAACCATCAAGGTCAACGGAATCAATTTCCGCATCATCGGCATCCTTCAAGCCAAGGGCGACCAGGGCTTTTTCAATCCCGACGATCAGGTACTCATCCCCTACACCGTCGCCATGAAGGAAGTGCTCGGCCTGGATTACGTGCAGGAGCTGGATGTCAGTGCCTACACGCAGGAAGACTTGCAGACCATCCAGGACAAGGCGACGGTCCTTCTTAGAAAGCGGCATCGCGTGCAGGATGGCGCGCCCGATGATGTGAACATTCACAACCAGGCCGAGATGCTCTCCACCTTCGGCCAGGTGAATACGATGCTCACGCTTTTGGCCGGCGGCGTGGCGGGAATCTCGCTGCTGGTGGGCGGCATCGGCATCATGAACATCATGCTGGTCACCGTTACCGAGCGCACGCGCGAGATCGGCGTGCGAAAAGCCATCGGCGCTAAAAACCGCGACATCCTCCGCCAGTTCCTCATCGAGGCATCCCTGATGAGCGGCGTGGGCGGATTGATCGGCATCGTGGTGGGAATCGGCATGGCGGTTCTTTTAGGCCTACTCGCGCCGTTTCAGCCGATCGTGCAGCCGATGAGCGTGGTGATCGCCATCGTCTTTTCGGGGAGCGTGGGAATATTCTTCGGCTTTTACCCCGCCTGGCGCGCCGCCAAGCTCGACCCGATTGAGGCACTGCGCTATGAATAGTGTGATTCAGTGGATAACAACCGCGACGGGCGCGAGCGCAAACTCGCTCTCTCCCGTACTCGCGGGAGAGGGCCAGAGTGAGGTGCCGGTCGCGCAATTGGCGCGATTCGCCGAACCGCCCCTCACCCTAACCCTCTCCCCTGATTACAGAGGAAAGGGGACCAGAGCGGCGCGCAGTGTACGATCTCGATTCGACGTAGGGTGGGCGTACTCGCCCACCGCGACATTCGCCCGTTGGCAGACGTGGTGGGCGAGTACGCCCACCCTACGAAACAATTCATCCGTCGCTCGTACACCTCGCCACAGCGCAGATGTTGCGATCATTCGCATTGATTCACGCCGGGTACGAGCGACAGCGAGGCCCCGGATTCCTCGCGACGTTCCGGAACCCGGGCTCCCGCTGTCGCTCGTTCCCGGCGTGAACAGATCTGAAGTAAACCACTTCCGCACCCTCCGTCGATTCGCATCCGCTTTCACCTCGATGCTGCTCATGCTTTTCCTCACCGGCTGCGTCGACCAGCAAAAGGAAGTCAACACCTATCGCGCCGTCATCGATGGCGAACATCCCGCCATCGTGGCCGAACCGGCGGCGGCGCAGACGCTCACGCTGGAATGGGCCTTGCGCTTAGCCAATCGCCGCAATGAGCAGCTTGCATCCAAGGGAGAGGATTATCTCCAATCGCTTATCGCGCGCAACAAGGCCGCCGCGGCTTTTTTGCCAACCATCAGCCTTGGGCCGACCTATTCCATCGAAGACAACCGCGGCGGAAGCTCGGCCTTCACCGTCGGCACCGGCGCATCCAGCACCACCGTCCTTTTCGGCCAGTCCGGCTCGACCATCCACCAGTTGACCGTGCCGGCCAGCGCCGACATCAATCTTTTCAACGGCTTTCGCGATGCCGCCACGCTGAAAGGCGCGGGGTTTACCGCCGAGCAGCGCAAGGCGTTGTTGCTCGATCAGCAGGCGACGCTCTTGCTGAATGTTGCCCAGACCTATTACGCGATTTTGAAGTCGGAAAAATCCGCCGATGTGCTGGCCAATTCACTCACCTATCAAGCGGAGCGCGTGCGCGATACCGAGGCCAAGGTGCGGCTGGGCATTTCCCGACCGCTCGATTTGGCCCAGAGCCGAAGCGATCTGGCCGGCACCAAGGTCTCGCTGACGCAGGCGCATACCGATGTGCGCAATGGCCGCGCGACACTGGCATTCATGATCGGGATTCCCGTCGTGGATGGGCCGCTCTCCGATCGCTATATCGTTCCGGCTGGCGTGGACAATCTCGACGCCTATCTGCAGGCCGGGCAATTCAATCGGCAGGACTTACTCGCCGCGTGCCACGCCGAGCAGGCGGCCAAGCAGAATGTCACCGCCGCCGTCGGCGAATATTTCCCCTCGGTGCAGTTCGACCCGAGCTACATCCTCGCCCAATCGCCCGGCGGCGGGCCGCTTTGGAGCCTGCTCTTTTCCGCGAATGTCCCCATTTTTTCCGCCGGAAAGATCGAGGCCGATGTCCGCACCGCCTGGAGCGTATTCCGCCAGGCCGCTTTGGCCGAGTCCAACGTCCGGCGGCAGGTCGTGCAGGACGTCCGCACGTCCTACGAAGACTTCACCGGCAGCACGCAAAAGCTCAAAGACCTGCGCGACGAAGTTGCCGCCGCCGATGATGCCCTGAAACTTTCCGACCGCTCCTACCAACTCGGCAGCGCCACCAATCTCGAGCGCCTCAGCTCCCTCGACACCCTCCTCAACGCCCAGTTGCAGCTCGCCAGCGAGCAGTTCAACCAGAAGCTGTATTATCTGCAATTACTGCGGATGACGGGGCTGTTGACCACCGAATCGCCAACTGTTCCAGTCGCTTATCCGGCAACCGCCCCGACATCGGTGCCGGTGACGAACCCGACAACCGCCCCGGCGACGAGGGCGAATCCTGAAAATTAGTAGTAGGCTTCCCGTGCCGACCGAATGCAAAAAACCATGGAACTGATCTCTCCCGAAGACTTCTTCGAATGGATTCAATGCAATGGCATTGGATATAGCGAGGAATACCCCGACTACCTTCAATACAGGTGCATTCCCATTTACAGCCGGTTCTGGCAAACGCCGGGAAATGCGGGGAATTTGCCCCACTTTATTGACCGCATGCTTCTGAGCTTGTCACCGTGGGAAACTTGCACGCTATGGCCGCTCGCCGGCCGGTGGCCGCAGGTCGGGCCTCAGCTTCGAATTGATGATCGAGTTCGTGACGTTGTGGTACGAGGCGCTGGCATTATTCCCGGGTTTGCCGGTGCCGTCCGATTTGCAGGGGATGAACGGGAGAAACTCGTTTCAGTGATTTTTGCCCAACTTATGTTCGGATGGAGCGCGCCGGATGATATCGTGATCGTCGCGGGTCATTGCCGCCAGTTTCTTCAAACCGATCATCACCACATGATGCATGCGACGTTTTCGAGTGAAGATCAGATACAGCCCTATATCGCGCACATGGCTGCCGTGGGTTACGATCTTCCTGAAACCGTTCCGGATTGGACGTTTATTAAGCCGGCCTGGATGGACTAATAAAAAGCACGGCTGAAGGCTGGTGTCTCGGTGTCTCTCGGATTTCCTGCGCGTGCCGACGACCGGCGGCTGGGCGCACTATTCAGGAACCGTATCCAACACCGTCATGGTCAGGAGCATGACATGAGCAGCATCGAAAGCGCAATCCGGCGACCAGACGGGGTAGGATTGATTGGATTCGACGCCGCTGGCGCCCTCATCTCGCACGAAATCTTCGGCGAGGAGTCGAATAAGATGCAGTTTGTCCACCCGGGATAGCGACCTCGCTTCGAGAATCACTTCAGCCAGCTCACTCATAAGGCACCTCGAAAACTGACCGCGATCGCAACAGGGAGAACCCCCGAAGTTTCCATCACGGTCACCCGCACTGCCACAGGAACTTTGCCCGATCCCCGGCTTCATTCACAAAGGCGTAACCAACACCGGCATCGCCGAAATTGATCGAAAAGGGGACGGAGCAGGAATCCAGTTGCAGCAACAGGCGGCAATTCCCCTCAAAGGGAAATTCGTCGCCTTGCAAAAAGACCGGCGTGCCTCCAATTTTATTCTCGTTTAATTTCCCCTCGGCCGCCTGGGCATCCCCCTCCGGCAACTCCAAGCGCTCATCCTCCGTAAGAAACGCGATGTCTTCCTCGACAATCAGGCTGACCGCAAACTCGCACGATTCAGGCTGCAGCAGATGATGGCCCGGCTTCTGCACCAGCCGGTATAGCGTCGGTCCTTCGCGCTGGTTCTTCGTGGGAACCGCTGGAACGCCCGGCTGCAGGATCACCGCATTCTCGCCGCCATCCGGCTCGTAGGTGCCGTCAACGAACGCATCGCCCTCCTCGTCGGTCATGAAGAGATAAGCCATCTCGGCGGTGGTTTCAGGAAACAATTCCTTTGAGAGTTTAATTTGGCCGATGAATCGCATCGGCTTTGCGATCTTCCGGCTCAACGGCCATTGAGGCTCCGAAACCCAAGTCGGCTGACCGCCAAATTTCGTCACCAGACCGGAAATAGGGGACGAAACTTCTTGAAATTCGATCCAGTGTTTCTTTGGCATCGCAATAGACTTCCCCGGTTCATGGTTGCGAATCACTCATCCAGCGCGGGCACGAGCAAAACCTGATCTATCCCGTCGGCGCGAAGCTTTCGTTCAATCTTCGACATCAGGCCGGCATGGTCTGAGGCCCGCACGCCGGGCTTGGCTGGGATGACCTCGATGTATAGCCAGTCATCGTCCAGCCTCTCATTGGAAATCTTTAAATGGATTCCGTCGGCCTCGGCGGCCGTAAGCTGGTCCTGCACTTTTTGGATGATGTCTGACATTTGCGTTGTGGTAGGCATAATCGCAACCTCCGCGTCTCAGAACGCATAAAACACTTTGTTCATGATCGTGAGCGCCTCGCGGGCATCGCGGTTTCCGACCTCTACCGATGGCTTGTAATCCGCATCAATGCGGAGGGTGTAAAGCCGACCGATGAACTCTGATAGTTTTACCCGTTTGTCCTGCTGCATGTTCGGCATGCTTGTTTCAATCAGGCGACGGATGCCGCCGGTGCCCGTTTCGCCGGGGTGGTTCGGGCCCTCGCGGTTGGTCGGCATGGTCAAACCGGCGGTGACGACGAGTTCGTGGGTTACTTTGGAGTACGCCGCATAATAAGCGCGGGAAACGCACGACCGGAAGTCTTCCGTCACCAGCCGACTCGCGGCCCTACGTGCGTCCCTCGCCATGTCAAGCCACGTTTGAGCCATGACCCGAATCTATCACTGCGGCCGGTTTACGGCAAATCGGGCATCGACCGGATCGCGTGATCAACCTTCTATTTCCGCAGCTCAAACGTCGCCCCCGGAAACACCACCACATTCGCCAGCCGGCCCATTGTCAGCGGCCCGTTGACCAGATCGAATGCATCATCATCGTCGGGGAAATCAACCGTGATCGAGCCGCCGGCGTGCAGGACCATCGACTTTTCATCCAAAACCCGAATCCGCCCCTGGATAATCCGCGGCGGGCCGAAGATCGGCGTTACGAAAAGGCCGCCGCTGGGGACCGTGTAGACCTTTCGCGCCTTGGCGCGGATGATCCCCTGCACCGGCACGTTCACCGGGCCAGCATATCCGGGACACACCAGTTGCATCTCGTAACTCGTCCCGGCGGGTGAAAAAATCACCAGCCCCTCGCGCACGGCAATCACTTTTCCACTGGCAGTCAATTCAACGGCTGTTGGCATAGTTTTTCCTTCAGTCAAACGACCGCGACACTCTACCGATGCCGGCGAAAATGTCTAAGGGTCGCTCACTTCCTGCGTCACCCATTCTCCGCTTCAAACCGCGTCATCGCATCCGATGGAACATATCCTTCCAGACGATTCCGCTCCGGCCGCAGAAACTTGAACAGCTTCTGACGCCATTCGCCCTTGCGGTCGATCAAGTTTAGAAAATTCTCCTTCCGGCAGGCGAAAATCAGCCGCTTCTGAACCTCGCTCAACCCCGAACCGGCGTTCTGGATGATCAAGCCCAGCTCGCGATCGTTGTATCTGGCATGCTGCTCGTGTGCGGCGCGAATTTCGCTGACGAGCGATTCCATCCGGGCCGTCAGCAGTTTGCGGATTGAGTCGAAATCGCGGCGCATTTCCTCGGGAAGTTCCTGGCGCATCGCGTCAAGGTCCTCGCAGTTCATCATCGATTCCCACAACGCCAGCGGCGTGCAATGACAGACCAGCTTATGCACCCGGCAATACGCCTCCCCCTTGAGCTTCACGCGCAGGCCGCTCTGGAAGCGCAAAACATAACCCTCCTGATGCCGCGTGAGGGCGCGGGTTTTTTCCAGAAGCTCGGCGAAGGAGTTTGATCGAATCGTCGCCGCGATGCGCAGCCCGGCGGATGCCGCCGTCGATTCCAGGTCTGATCGTGACAACTCGCGGCCGGTTTCGTCATAAGCGCTCAGCAGCACCAGTCCTTCAAAGTCATACGAGATCACCACGCGGTTTTCGTAGTAAATGATTTCGACGAGGTAGGTGACGCCGGGAGTCAGAGCGGCGGTGTTGACGCAGGCATTGAGATGACCGGTCGCCCACTGGCCCTGCAAGGAATTAAGCTGGCCGCGGGTGGAAATTCGCCAGCTTCCATTGTGATGGAAGAGAATGCCGAGGGAGCCGTCAATCTTTTCGCTGGCTTCGAAGGGTTCATCGGGAAGGACGAACCCGCCTTCATTGAAGTTAAAGAATTTCGGAAACGGCGTGGCGACGACGTGCTTTTCCGCCGGGTCGAGCACCAGCCCGCGGGCGATCAGTGCGAACAGGTCCCACTGCTGCTCGAACTGGCACAAGGCGGTGTAGCCGAACAGCTCAAGATTGCCGTCGCGGGAGACATTGATGCGCTTTTCGGCCGCGCCGCGCAATAAGCCGGCGCGCAGCTCGTCAAACGGCATGCGCCGCGCCGGATGCGTGCCGAGGAGCTGCGAAAGAAGAGCCGGATCAAGTGCCATGGCGTAATCATGGATCATACGCCGGGCCGATGCGAAAAACTCGTGGTGCAGGGGGCGGTACGCGTCAACGTGGCACGGGCGGCTCGCCCGTGGTCGCGGTATGCCGACCGGCAAGACCTATAGCGTTTTTCAGGTTGGTCGAGCGGACAATCGTCATCCTGAGGTACTCCGAAGTATCTTGCTCGCCTTCGCGCACCGGCTAGATCCTTCGGATTACCTCAGGATGACAGTGGCGCGAACGCGCCACCAACCTGAGAAGCGCGCTAAATGACGTTGCGCGATTAGACGCTTCGAATCTTCGTACAGTCCGCGCCGCGGACCGCGTTTTTCTATCTACAACGTAATGGTCCGCGGTGCGGACCCTACACGAATCGGGCAAGGTCATTTAGCGCCGCGACAAACCCGCGGCAAAAAGCGCTGCGCTCCGGGCTGATTTCGATCCGAGTACGGATCGAACGTTACGGCGTACCGCAACTCACGGGCGGGACACGCGTGCCACTGTGTCACCCTACAACAGTGTCACCCTACAACAGCTAGACGCTCATTCAGTAAGTCCTATCATGTCGCTTATGTCGAGCAGTCCGTCAGAATCGGTTGTTTCCGCCGCACCCGATGCGGCACCCGCGCAAACCATCCCGGCCAAACCCGCCGGCCCGCAGCGCGTGCCGCTGTTCAGCCCCGAGGCGTGGTCGCCTTTGAAGGTAGAGCTGTTTCGCTCCCTTTACATCGCCACCTCCATCGCACAAATCGGCACCTGGGTCCGCGAAGCCGGCGGGCCGTGGCTGATGACTGAACTGACCAACGGCAACTCCGTCATGGTCGGCAAAGTGCTGATGTATTCCAATTTGCCCATCTGCCTCTTCTCCGTTTTTGCCGGGGCATTGGCCGACGTGCTGGATCGCCGTCGGCTGCTGATCGTCACGCAGGCATGGATGATGATCGTCTCGATCATCCTCGGCGTGCTGACCATGACTCACCATATTAATGCCGGCTGGTTGCTGGCATTGACGTTTTTGGTGGGCACGGGAACCGCCGCCGCCGGACCGGCGCTGCAGGCGTTGCTCCCGGAACTGGTCCCGCGAAAAGACCTTGCCCTGGCGATTAACCTGAATAGCGTCGCGCTGAATGTCGCGCGGGCACTCGGCCCGGCGTTGTTCATCGTGGTGATCATGCTCATGGGGGAAAGGATCGGCGTCGGCGCATCGTTCCTCGTCACTGCCGCCTCATTTATATGGGCGATCTGGGTGCTGTACGCATGGAAGCGCCCGCGCCAAGTCGCCAGCGTTCACGGCGAGCAGATGTGGGATGCAATCCGCGCGGGATTTCAATACACCATTCACTCCCCGGCCAACCGGGCGATCCTCTTGCGCGTGCTTTTGTTCATCGTCCCCGCTCTGGTGATGTGGTCGCAGGTGCCGATCATCGCCACCACGCACCTTGGCCTTGTTAAGACGCACAATCTTCAGCAAGACCTTCAAATCGAAGCCAAGGCAACGGCACTGCTGTTTACCTTCGTGGGCATCGGCGCGATCTTCGGCGTGCTGATCATGCCGGGCTTGCAGGGAAGATTCAGGATCGATCCCGTCGTCAACGTCTGCACCTTGTGCTTCGCCGCCGGGTTGATTGTCCTGGCGTTTGTGCATCATCTTTGGCTGGCGTGCTTCGTGATGATCTTCCTCGGCATCAACTGGGTGATCATCCCCACCAATTTCAATACAGCCACGCAAAAATCGGTCCCGCTTTGGGTAAAAGGCCGGGCGATATCATTCTATCTGACCGTACTATTCGGCTCATTCGCCCTCGGCAGCGCAATTTGGGGACATGTCACCGCGCATTTCACCACGGAAACCTATCCGGGCATCAGCACATCGCTTCTGCTGGGCGGGATCTCCATGGCCGCGTTCCTGATACTTGCCAAATGGTTTCCGCTGACGCTTAATGAAGGGCTCGACCTGACGGCGGCGTTCGCCGGCGCGCCAACCCGACCTGTCTTCCCCGATATCGTGCCAGCCGCTGATCCGGTGGCCGGGCCTTTGCCCGCCTCGGCCGGAATCCCCGCGGGTCTGGATCCGCAGGCCAATCCAACGATTACCGCCAACGGCCCGGTGCAGGTTTCACTGCAATACGATGTGCATCCCACGCGCGTGGAGGAATTCCTGGCGATCATGCCCCACGTCCGCCGGCAGCGCCGCCGCAACGGCGCGACGGCCTGGCGTTTGGAGCCGGCATCGACCGCCGGCCCAACTGCCATCACCTATCACGAGATCATCCGCTACCGCTCGGCGACAGAGCTAAAGCGCCAACCCGCACGGATGACGAAGAACGATCTCACGCTTCTGGATCAGGCCCGCGGTTTTCACGCCGGCGAGGGCGACCAACCCGGCCGGGCCGAGATCCTGACCGGCGACGCCGCCGACCCCTACGCCGCCCACAAGGCCTGGATCGGCCAGCGGCTGTCAGAGCTTTTCGACTGCCTGTTCGACCAGACGGCAGCCACCTTCGACCGCCACGCCGCCCGCCGCGAGCGCGCCGCGGCGCGAAGGAAGGCCGTCTATCGCGAGGTGCGGATTTGGTTGCCGGAGTGAGGGCCTGCGATCACAGGAAAAGTCCGGCGTCGACCTTGAAGTGCCCGGCCAGACGCCGAATGTTGGCCTTGCTGAGTTGCCGCGTGCCATTGAGGATTTTCGTCCCCAGCTCGCGATTTCCCAGAAGCCGGCCAAGGTCCGAACCGGTCATTCCGCTGGACTCGATCAGAAACTGAAGGGCATCGCGCGGACTGAGATGACTGGTCTCGATCTGTTCATGCTCGTTTTCATACGCCTCGAAAAGAATCGTCAGCGTCTGAAGGTATTCAGCCTGCCCGGCTGTCAGCGTCGGGATGGAAGTGAGGCGATCGATCATTTCCTGCGTGTTGGAATATCCGACCTCATCACGAACAGCCTGCGGCGGAAACAGTCGCACGAGATCGATAAACTTCGCGGGCAACTTTTCGGATTTTGTTTTCACTCCTTGCATAGTACATGACGAATCTTGAGACAACCAATTCTCTTCCCCACACCACCGTCCTTCTCGAAGCGCAGATGGCCCAGGGTCTGCACATCGGCGCGCAGGTCTTCGTCAGTCGCGATGGAAAAACCGTCGCCGATTTCGCCATCGGCGAATCGAAGCCGGGCATCGCGATGACCCCTGAAACGCTCACGCTCTGGCTGTCGGCGTGCAAGCCGGTGGGCGCAATCGCCATTGCGCAACAACTCGAACGCGGCAAAGTTGGCATCGACGATCCAGTCGCTGATTTCATTCCTGAATTCGCGGCCCATGGCAAGGAAACGGTCAGCGTTCGCCATCTTCTGACGCACACGGCGGGCCTGCGCTTCGTGGAAACCGGATGGCCGGGGGCAACGTGGAGCGAGGTTATCGACCGCATCTGCCAGACATCGCTGGAGGCGAATTGGATTCCCGGCGAGCGGGCGCGATATGACGCGACGTTATCGTGGTTTATTCTTGGCGAAATAATCCGCCGGGTCGATGGCCGGCCTTTTGAAATTTACGTCCGCGATGAGATTTTCACGCCCATGGGCATGGCGGATTGCTGGATCGGCATGCCGGAGTCGCGATGTCGCGCCTATGGTGATCGGCTTGGCGTTTTGTACATGACCGACAAGCATCCGATCCGGCCATTGCCGCCGTATGACACGCAGCAGGCCATCACCCATTGCCGCCCGGCATCCAATGGCCAAGGGCCGGTGCGGCAACTGGCGCGATTCTATCAAATGCTGCTAAACGGCGGAGAGCTCGACGGCGTGCGCCTTCTAAAACCCGAAACGGTGTCAATGTTCACCACGCCAAAGCGTATTGGGATGCTCGACGAAACTTTCAGGCACAAAATCGACTGGGGCTTCGGATTCCTCATCAGCTCGCGCAAATATGGATACAAGGCCCTGCCCTACAGCTTCGGGCCGCACGCCTCCGATCGCGCGTTCGGGCACAATGGATTTCAATCATCCATGGTTTTTGCCGACCCGGAATATGGATTGGTAATCGCCATAGCGCCAAACGGAACGCCCGGCGAGCCGGCGCACGACCGGCGATTGCGGGCGGTTCTAGGGGCGGTGTATGAGGATGTGGGAATCGCCCCGGCGTCAGGCGGGTGAGTGAACGGCATGGGTCAAAGATTTTTATTCTAAGCCGCGACGAGGGTTATCGCGCGAAAATGTAAACTTTTTGTGCTTACTATGGAGGCGAATAGTTTTGCCGTGCGACGCTCACGGCGCTGAGAACGATGGGGGTGAACCCTATCCAACTCGCCGAAAAAAACATGGGTCGAATTCTTCTATTACTTGCCGCACCTGAAGTTAGCCGTCAAAAATACGACGTTTTTTTTCCTTATATAGTGGGAGAGAGTTTTTGCGGGTGGCTGAAGAATGCGAAAAAAAACTTGCGTTGACGATGAATGCGGCGTTTGAGCAAAAATGCGGCTGAACCAGCCAATGCGATTATTTCGCTGAAAACCGATGTTGCGCAACATGCCGGTGCGCGAAATGATGCGCGATGTTGCGCGAAAACGCGTGCACTTCAACTATCGTGTTATAATTGCTCATGGGGCTGCGCCGGACCCGCGGCGGATGAAATCTTCGTCGGGTGGTCGTAACCTTTCACTTCTTGCTTCTACCGCGCCACTTCCATCACCACGATCGTCAAATCATCCTTCGGCTCAAGGCTTCCGGATTCCTTGTCAGCCATGTCGGAGAATTCGCTCAGCAGCGTGGCGCTGGGGAGCGATCGGCGCGCGAGCAATTCATCGCGCCAGCGATTGGGGTCGCCCGTTGCCGGGTCGTCACAGAAGGCGACTTCTATGCCGTCGGTGTACATGATCAGCCGGTCGCCGGGGGAAAGCTTCATGGTAAAGTCGGCGTACACCTCGCCGGGGAAAATTCCCAGCAGGCCGCCTTCAACCGGGACGTTTTCCAACGGCCCGTTTTCGCGAAGCACCACCGGCGTGGGATGGCCGGCGCAGGCCATCGTCAGCTCCAGCGTGTCGATGTTGATCATTCCGTAAAGGGCCGTTGCGAATGTGGCGTTGGCAAGATTTTGCTCGATGAGTGCTTCATTCAGCCGGCCAATGGACTCCGACGGCTTGAGCAGGCGATATCCGCCGGGGCGGATTTCCTTGGTCACCAGGGCGTGCTTGATGAACATCGTCAGCAGCGCCGCGGGCATGCCGTGGCCGACGGCGTCGGCGATGTAAAAGCCGACGTGCTTTTCATCGAGCCGCATCACATCGTATAAATCGCCGCTGACATATCCCGCCGGGCGGAACAGCGTGTGGAAGTGCAGCTTGCCAAGCTGTGGAAGCGTCTTGGGAAGAAAATCCTGCTGAAGCCGGGCGGCAAGCCGAAGCTCATCGTCGAGGCGCTGCATGTAAAAGTTCAGCGTCTCATCGCGGCGGCGCAGGACATTCAGTTCGGCGCGCAGCGCGTCCATCTCGCCCTGGACCTCGTCGAATTTCTGATAGAGGCTGTCGGGGGTGACCGTCGGGGGCGGGCTGTTGAGAAGAGCGGCGCCCGATAATACAAGCGGCTGGGCCACTGGGTCGCGCTGCTCCCCCGCGATGCGCATGGCCTGAAAATTTCGCTTCATATCCGACTCCTGTCACAACCGCCAATGAACCCCAAAAACAGCCCTTCAGGTTGCACTTCGGCCCGATGCGCGGCCGGCTTTACCGGCAATAACGACAATGTCGATTGAAATGAATGCGCCGCGCGTTCACCCGATAACCCGCGGGCGAAGGGAAATCGGAGCACGCTGAAAAGTTACAGCCGCTACAACCCGATCAATCGTTAGATGATGCGCTCCCTTGGAAATATCGCCGGCCGTGTCGCCCTGGTCGCGGTGTCGGTTTATCCGGCATCGGCGGCCTTTGCGGGCGAGAGTGTCGGCGAAGGGCGCGGGAGGGAACATCCGCAGAGTGCCCGCCCTGCCGTCGTTGAGGAAGCCGCGGCGATAGCGCCGGCCACTCAGCCCGCGGACAATGCCAAGGCCGACGGCGCTGCGCCGTTGACGACGGCGCAGGTCAATGTCACCGAAACCGGCGCGGTGGACCTTCACGTCAACGATGCAAGCCTTGCCGAAGTCTTGCGCATGCTGTCGCTGCAAAGTCAGAAGAATATCGTCGCCAGCAAAGAGGTGCGCGGGACGGTGACGGCCAATTTATATGGCGTCACCATTCACGAAGCACTCGACGCCATCCTGCACGCCAACGGCTGCGATTACCGCGAAAAGGGAAACTTCATCTACGTCTACAGCGCCAAGGAACTGGCGGATCTGGAAAAAGCGTCCCGCAAGAAGGCGACGGAAGTCGTGCGGCTTTACTACACCCCCGCCGCCAGCGCCGTCAACATGCTCAAGCCGGTCTTAAGTCCCGAAGGGCAGGTGGCATTCACCGCTGCCAGCGAGACTGGGATTGATTCAGACGCTAAAGCCGTGGGCGGAAATGGGCATAGCAGCGAAGACGTGATTGTCATCACCGACTATCCTGAAAATTTGCAGGCCGCCCGCAATGTGCTGAAGGAGCTCGACCGCCGCCCGCAGCAGATCCTCATCGAAGCGACCATTCTCAAGGCGGATCTCAACGAGAACAACAGCCTGGGGATCGACTTTACCGCTTTGGGCGGCGTGAACTTCGGCGCGTTGTCGGCGGTCAACGGCAGCACGCCGGAACTCGCCACCGGGCTGTCGCAAGCCCTCAGCGGCGACATCCAAAGCAACACCGCCGCCGGCAAAATCGCCGACAAGGGATACATCGGCGGGTCGGTTGGCGGCGGCGGGCTGCAACTGGGGATCGTGAAAAATAGCATCGGAATGTTCATCCAGGCCCTCGAAGGCGTCACTGATACTGTCGTGCTGGCCAACCCCAAGGTGCTCGTGCTCAACAAGCAAAAGGGCGAAGTTCACGTCGGCGAAGACCAGGGATATCGAACCGCCATTACCACCGAAACCACCACCGCCAGCAACGTCAACTTCCTTCAGACCGGCACCCGGCTGATCTTCCGGCCCTACGTCGGCGACAATGGCTACATCCGACTGGAAATTCACCCCGAAGATTCCAACGGCACCGTCGACCCGACCGGCGTGCCCAGCAAATCGGTCACGGAGATCACCAGCAATGTCATGGTGAAGGATGGAAACACCATCGTGATCGGCGGCTTATTCCGCGAATCGACCTCGCGGATTCGATCGCAGGTGCCGGGCCTGGGAAGCCTGCCTGGCATCGGCGCCGCGTTTCGCCAGCAGACCGATGCGACCACCCGCGAAGAGGTGATCATCCTGCTGACGCCGCACATTATTAAGGATGATCAGGCTTATTCAGAAGCCAGCGAAAGGCAAATGAACGAAGTTGAGCGTCTTCGCGTGGGAATGCGGCAAGGGCTGATGCCCTGGGGCCGCGAAAGGCTCGCCGAGTCATGGTACGACGCGGCCACCGCGGAAATGAACAAGCCGGCGCCCGACCGCGAAAAAGCGCTGTTCCATTTGAACTGCGCCATCAACCTCAATCCCCTCTTTGCCGAAGCGATTGAATTGCGGAGCCAGGTCAGCGGGCGAGAGATGCAGGCGATGGACAACAGCACGATTCGCTCGTTTGTGAAACGGCAGATTCTCGCGGAGCGCGCGGCAGCGAAGGGCATCGATCATCCGGCTACGCAGCCTGCCGCGCGAGGGCCGGATGACGGAGCGCCCGTTCGCAAAGCGAGACTGGCGGCGGAGAAGGAGAATGCCGGCGCTTTGCCGGTTGGTCCATTTGTTGGGCCGGATAGTGAGATGTTTGACATGGCGATCCCGGAATGAGTTGCCGGTTCACGAAGCCGCAAGCGGCAGAATGAAACTAAACGACCTTGCGATTTGTGTAGGGTCCGCACCGCGGACCATCGCCTTCGCGAGGAAAACGCGGTCCGCGGTGCGGACCCTACGAATTGCTGGATCTGCCAGAGCGCCATCCTGAGAGTATGCGGATTTCCAACGTGGCACGGGCGGCTCGCCCGTGTCTTGGAAACGGAAACACGGGCGGGCCGCCCGTGCCACGTAAAAACTGGTGCGCCCCGACGATGTAGGGCGAGCGTACATTCGCCCGCCGTCTTGGGCCGGCATCGGAAAGGGGCTGGCAAGCGATGTAGGGTGGGCGTACTCGCCCACCGTCTTGAGCCGGTTTCGGGAAAATGGTGGGCGAGTACGCCCACCCTACAGATTTGCCCCGGTGAAAAACGGGACATGGGCGAGGCGCCCGTGATACGAGGCTTGGAGTAGCTTATGACCATGGAACGGATGACAAAACTTGCCGCACTGCTTGCCGGGTTGATGCTTGCCCTTTGCATCACCGGGTGCCAGCAAACCGCCACCGGGCCTTCGGAAAAAGAAAAAGCCGCCATGGAGTGGAAGGGGGCGCGAGCGGCGGTGCTGGCTTCGCTGGCGAACGATCAATACAAGGCGGGAAACCTGGAGAAGAGCCGCCAGACCGTTGCCACGGCGCTGGCGCTTACACCCGATAACGCCGGCCTGCATGTTCTGTCGGCCAAGCTGGCGATCGAAGGGGGACAGTTGGAATTGGCCGAGCAGCATCTCCAGCGCGCCCGGCAGATTTCGCCCGGCGACGCCGAGGCGCTCTACTTGAGCGGCGTGGTCTATCAGCGCTGGCAAAAGCCGGAGACGGCGTACGAATTTTACCAGCAAGCCGCCAAGGCCGCCCCGGCGGAATTGGCGTATGTGCTGGCCGAATCGGAAATGCTGGTGGCGATGGACCGCATGAGCGAGGCACTGGCGCTTTTGCAATCGAGGGTCGTTTACTTCGAGCACAGCGGCGCGATTCGCGATGCCGCCGGGCAACTGCTTATGCAGGCCGGCAAATATCCCGAGGCCCTGGCGATGTTTCGCGATGCCAGCATCCTTTCGGAGAATGACGCCGGGGTGCGCGAGCGGCTGGCCGTGGCCCTCTACGCCAACGCGAAGTACCAGGAAAGCGGCGACACGCTCACCAAGCTTCTGGCCGATGCAGGCTATTCGCATCGCGGCGATCTTTTCGTGCTGCTGGGCGATTGCCAGTTGCATCTGGATAACCCGCGGGCGGCGCGCACAACGTTTGAAACCGCCACGCAGTTGACCCCTTATTCCAGCCGCGGCTGGCAGCTTCTCGGGCAGGCGTCGCTGGAATGCGGCGATGTTCGCCGGGCGGAAATGTCGCTGGACCATTCCCTGGCGCTGGATGCGAAGAACAGCGAATCGCACCTGCTTCTGGGATACGTTCGGCTGCGGGAAAACCATGTCGACCTGGCCCTGGATTCCTTCCAGAAAGCCAGCGCTGCCGACACCCACGACACCGTCAGCTTGTGCATGATCGGCTATGCCCTGGAAAAGCTGGGCCGGCCGGCGGAAGCGACGAAATTTTACGCCCGGGCGCTGCAGATGAAGCCGGGCGATGAAATGGCGTCGCAGCTTATGGCAGCCATCGATCTAAACGATCAATAGAGGAATCGGGTCTTCCGGAACGCCGGGAAAATGCGTCGGAGTTTGGATGCGTCAGGTGAGGGCACTTTACATCCTGTCGATCGCCAGCGTGGGATGCGGCCTTGGGCTGACATTGGCGGGGCTTCGTTTTCCGGCACTACAGCCGGCGGCGGCATGCACCATCGCCACCGGCGCCGCGGGCATGCTTGCCGCGCTATGGCTGCTTCGCAAAAGCTGCCTGAATCTCGTCGCCAACGTGAAGCGAAACGGACTGACGCCGGCGGCGGGCGAGATTCCCGACACCGGTTTCACGTTCTTGAATCGCGCCTGCGAAGAAATTACCGATGCCGCCGCCGGCGTTGCCGCCGAGGCCCGGCTCAGCGCGAAGAAGCTGGAGGTTCAGCTCAAGGTCGCCACCGCCGAGCGCCAGCACGCCGAGGCGATTCTCTACAGCATTTCCGATGCGGTGCTGGTGACCGATCCGTTCGATGAACTTGTGCTGGCCAATGAATCGGCGGCCAAAGCGTTTGGGTTTGACCTTTCACATTCGCCCCATGCGCCGGTGGAGAAGGTTTTGCGCGATCCGCGGATGATTGCCATGATCCGCGAGATGCGGCAAAGCCACAGCCGCACCGGCCGGCGGGTTGTCGAGCATGTCGTTCAAAGCCGCGGGACAAGCCGCACATTTAAAGTGACACTTTCCAGCGTGGCCGACGGCGAAGTGCCGGCGGGCGTGGTGGCGGTGATGCACGATGTGACGCGCGAGAAGGAAGTGGCCGAGATGAAGAACGATTTCGTCTCGATGGTGAGCCACGAGCTGCGCACGCCGCTGGCAAGCATCCGGGCATATGTGGAGATGCTGATCGACGGCGAGGCCCAGGAGCCGCGGGTGCAGAACGAGTTTTACGAGGTGATACAGAGCGAGGCCAATCGGCTTGGCCGGCTGATCGACAACATTTTGAATATTTCCCGGATCGAATCCGGGCTGGTGCGGGTGCATCGCCAGCCGCACAGCCTGGCGATTATCGCCAAGGACGCCATCGATGTGATTCTGCCGCAGGCGCGCCAAAAGCAGATCGCGATCAACGAGGACCTGGCCAATCCGATTTATCAGACGTTGGCCGACCGCGACATGCTTTATCAGGCGTTTTTGAACCTGCTGGGAAACGCGGTGAAATACACCCCCGCCGGCGGATCGGTGCTGGTTCAGATGAAGGTCGATGAGCAGGCGAGGAAGATTATCGTCCGCATAATCGACACCGGCGTGGGGATTCCGCCGAAGGATCTGCCCTTTGTGTTCGATAAGTTTTTCAGGGCCGAAGCAAATAACCGGATGGCTGCCGGCACGGGCCTTGGCCTGTCGCTGGTGAAGCACATCGTTGAAACGGTGCACCAGGGCCGCGTTTTCCTGGAGAGTACGGTCGGCAAAGGAAGCTGCTTTGGGTTTGAGATGGATCTTTGTGAATAGATAAGGAGTCATTTGTCATTGGTCATTGGTCATTTGTCATTGGTCACTGGTCGTTTCCCAGCGTCTGCTGTTGAAGCGAGCAGTGATGTGGCGAATGGTGCAGCGGCAAATGACAAATGACAAATGACCAATGACCAAAACGATTCTCGTCGCCGATGACGAATCGCACATTCTCAACGTCGTTTCGCTGAAGCTTCGCAACGCGGGCTTCAACGTCTTGACGGCCAGCGACGGGCAGGAAGCGCTGGATCTTGCGCTGCAGGATCGTCCTGATCTGATGATCACCGACTACCACATGCCGTTGCTTTCGGGCCTGGAGGTTTGCCAGCGGCTTCGCCAGGCTAACAGCCCGATCCCGGCCATCATGCTCACGGCGCGCGGCTACAACCTCGAACCGTCGGACATGGCGCAAAGCGGAATTCTGCGGATGGTCAGCAAGCCATTCAGCCCCCGGCAGCTTTTGGCAACGGTGCAGGATGTGTTACGCGAAGCAGCATGAGAAGGAAGTTAACGATTCTTATGGAAACCGGTCGGATGTCCGATAACCGTTCCATTTACCGATGACGCCGGTTCTGAGCTGCGCCGAAGAGCCGGGTCTCGAAGCGCGATCGATTCGGTTTTGCAGGGACATCCTTGCGGCATGATTCCACTACGGAGATGCGGCATTTAACCGCCTGATTCATGAACGTCCAGAAGGAAAACATCACGACAGCACCCGGCGAAAAGCCATTCGCCGTGCCGGTGCCGCTCTTGGATGGGCTGGCGTCGCGATTTCGCGCCGGAGGGCTGTTCCTGCTGGCGCTGCGAAACGATGGCTCGCTCGCCTGGCACGACCCTGCGGCGGGAATGTTCTTCCTCCGTTACGTCGCTCCGCTGCTGCAATATCCCGAGCTTCACCCCGGCGTCGATGCCCGCGGAAAGCTCACGCGGCCCGGAACCGCCGTCACCCTCCACCGCCTCTTGCCCGGCATTATCCTGGCGGCGATTCCGCACGTGGAAAAGCGGCAAAACCTCGGCACCCTGGTGCTGGCGGCGCGCGAGGAAACCTTCGACCTTAACGAAGACGTGCAGCGCGTCTGCAGCCGATTGGGGATTGACGCATCGTGGCTTGGGCAGCAGGCGCGCGAGCTTCCCCCCTGCAACGACACAGCAATGCAACGCCAGGCCCGGCTCGTGCTCGCGTGCCTGCGCGATCAACTGCGCCTTGCAGCGCTCGAGCAGGAACTCACCAGCATTTCCGAGCAGCTTGCCTCCACCTACGAAGAACTGAGCTTGATCTACCAGGTCAGCAGCGGCATGAAGATCAACCGCAGCGCCGCCGATTTTTTCAAGCAAACCTGCCTGGATGTGCTGCAAGTCATGGGAATGCGCGGCGTCGGCGTTGCTTTGCACGGCGAAAGCGACAGGCAAACCGATCCGGTTCTTTACGGACAACTGAGCCTTCCGCCCGATACTGTAAATCGGCTCGGCCATGAATTGTTCGCCTATTTGCAGCATCGCAAGGCGCCGCTGCTGATCAACGATGTTGGCGCCGACCGGAATTTTTCCTGGCTTCGCGAACATTCGCGCCAGCTTCTGGCCGTGCCGCTGCAACGCTATGAAAAGACGCTCGGCGTGTTGTTCGCGCTGGACAAGGAGGTCGGCGAATTCGATTCCGCCGACGCCAAGCTCCTGAACTCCATCGCCAACGAATCGGCAATTTACCTGGAAAACGCCACGCTCTTCGACGACGTCCACGGACTCATGATGGGACTCATGCACAGCCTGACCAGCGCGGTTGACGCCAAGGACGCCTACACCTGCGGCCACAGCGAGCGCGTGGCCCTGCTCAGCCGAAACCTGGCGCAGAAAATCGGCCTCAGCGATCACGATGTCGAACAGGTTTACATGGCCGGGCTGCTGCACGACGTCGGCAAGATCGGCGTGCCGGAAAGCGTGCTGCAAAAAACCGGCAAGCTCACCACCGAAGAATTCGAGCAGATGAAAAAACATCCGCAGATCGGCGCGCGAATTCTGCAGGACGTGCGGCAGATCAAGCAGATCATCCCCGGCGTCATGCACCACCACGAACGCTTCGACGGCAAGGGATATCCGCACGGCCTGGCGGGCCGCGATATTCCGCTCATGGGCCGGATCATCTGCCTGGCCGATTCGTTTGACGCGATGACCAGCAACCGCACCTATCGCAAGGCCCTTCCGCTGGAAGTGGCGCTGGCGGAAATCCGCAGATGTTCCGGCACGCATTTCGATCCGGAGCTGGCCGAGGCATTTTTGGAAACCACCGCCGAGGGATATCGCGAGTTGCTGAACGACCATCAGAAAAAATCGAAGCTGCTGCTCGATGTGCAGGAGGAAGGCCATGCAGCAGCTTGAATGCAACGAGTGCGGGAGCGCGACGGTGATCAGCGTAAAGGGCGATCTGCTTGCCGCCGAGGCGTTGGCGATTTCGCAGGTTGTCGCCAACGGCGCGTCGCAGCCGAATATTGTCATCGACTTCGATGCCTGCCGATTTTTCGCCAGCGTGGGATTGGAAGCGCTGCTCGGTGCTTTGCGTGCCTGCGAAGAGCGCGGCGGGCGGCTGATGCTGGCCGGCCTGGACAAAAACTGCCGCAAGATTCTGGAAATCACCCGGCTGGAACACCGCTTTGAATGCCATCCGGAGGTGGCATCGGCGCTGAAGGTGCTTTGAAAGTACAACGCTGTCGCGATTGAACGCGGGGAAGAAGAAGTAATAAGCTCCCGAAGACGCGAGGAATATGCCGAGAATCGTTTGCGCGCGTCCGGTTTTGTAGGGTCCGCACCGCGGACCGTCTTCTTCGCATATTGGAACTGGTCCGCGGTGCGGACCCTACACTAATTGCGCACGGTGATTTTTATTTAACTTCGCGATACTCGGTTTTCGTAGGGCGGGCGGACTCGCCCACCGCATTCTTGTCGCGGCTACGGAAACGGTGGGCGAGTACGCCCGAGTACGCCCACCCTACGAAATCTCATGCGGCGTAAGTTCAACGCAGTCGCATGAGGAGCCAGATTTACTTTCTTCGATTTGCAAGCAGCGCGTTGCTCGCCTTTTCGATCGATCTAATGAAAACCGCCTCCCGCCAACCTCTCGGGCAGCTCCTCATCGGCCGCGGCTTTGTCCGCGGCCCGCAACTGGATCTTGCCCTCGACGAGCAGCGGCGCTCCAACCACCAGAAGCTTCTCGGCGAAATCCTCGTGGACCGGCAGATCTGCTCGCAGGAGCAGGTGGCCGAAGCTTTGGCCGACGCGGATGGAATTCCCTTCGCGCGAATTTCGCCGCGGCTGGCAGATCCGCAGGTCGTCGCGATCCTCCCGCGCGATTTTTTGTTCACCAACGGTGTGCTCCCGCTGTTCCTCGTCGAAAACACCCTCACACTCGCGATGGCCGAGCCGTCCAACTTATTCCTGGCCGAGCAGATCGAACGGCGAACCGGTTTCGCCGTGCAAATTGTCGCCGCCACGATCGCAGAAATCCGCGCGACGCTGGAAGCATACCTTCCCGAGGAAAAGACATTCGTCGTCGATCGCATCAGCACCAAGCCCGCCGATGGATCGATGAAATTGATCGATGCATTTCCCACGCCGATGAACGAAAGTGCGATTGAGCCGGCCATCGACAAGCTGGTGGACTATTGCATCCAGAACGCCGTCGTCGAATCCGCCGGCGAAGTGCATGTCGAGCCGGGCGATGAGATGCTTCGCATTCGCTATCGGATCGACGGGCGGCTTGTCGAGAAACTTCGCCCGCCGGCGCGGCTTCACGCCGCTTTGGTCGCGAAAATAAAGCAGCTTGCCGGGCTTGACGCCGCTCAGCTTCGGCTACCGCAGGAAGGGCAATTGCGCCTCGCCGTCAGCGAGCGGCGACTGACAATTCACATCAGCACCATCCCCGGCCGCTTCGGGGAAAAATTGGTGCTGCGCCTGAGCGATGACGACCGCACGCCGCTCAAATTGGAAAAGCTCGGCTTCTCCTACGAAATGCTGAAGCAGTGGCGGCGGCTGATTGCGTTGCCCAGCGGCCTGGTGATCGTGGCCGGCCCGTCCGGCAGCGGCAAGCGCGCCACGCTTTACTCGGCGCTTCAGGAACGCAATTCCGCGGAGCTGAATCTCTGCACCGTCGAAGACCGCGTCGAGCAAACGCTGCCGGGAATCAATCAGTTTCAGGTGGACCTGGCCGGCGGCTTCACCTTTCCCGCCATGTTGCGCGCAGTGCTAAAGCAAGAACCCGATATGCTGGCGATCAGCGATCTGCCCGATGCCCAAGCCGCCCGCGCCGCCGCCCAGGCCGCGCTTGGTGGCTTGCTCGTGCTCGGTGCAATGTACGCCAGCGACGCCCCCGCCGCTTTGTCGCGCCTCATTCACCTTGGCGTCGAGCCGCACCTGCTCGGGTCGGCCATCAGCGGCGTTTTAGCCCGCCGCGTGGTTCGCAAGCTCTGTCCGCATTGCCGCCAGGCTTACGAAGCCAGCAGCGTCGAGCGCCGCCAGTTGGAAAAACTTTCCCCCGCCGCCGGCCCGCTGACGCTCTATCGCGCCCAAGGCTGCGACCGCTGCCGGGGCCTGGGCTACGCCGGCCGCATCGGCGTTCACGAATTGCTGGTAATCGATGACGCCCTTCGCGACGGCGTAAGCCGGGGCATTTCGCTGGCCGATCTTCGCACGATGGCCGGGGCGTCGGGGATGAAGCCGTTGCGAGCCGATGCATTTGAAAAAGCGCGTGCCGGGTTGACGACATTGGACGAGGTTTTCCGGGTGACGACGTGAGCCGGGTTTGAACCGACCTTGTCAACGGGCGTAAAATTGGTATCTTGCCGACGCGAATTTCGGCAGCGTAGCTCAGTTGGTAGAGCGCGGGATTCATAAGCCCAAGGTCACTGGTTCGATTCCAGTCGCTGCTATTAGACGATCAATAGATTTGGCGCCGCCTTCATTACAGATTTCGGGAGCAACCGATGCCCGTTCAGCCCCTTAATCCACTGATTCACAATCAGGCATTATCTCTGGCAGAGGACAATCGCCGCGCCCAGCCTGACATCACTCGTATCTTCTGGTTTCCCGACGATCAGGAAGTGCGGCTGGTTGAGCTGACGGAACAAATACCGGTCACCACCGAAGGAGAGGCGCTGCCGTTCTATTTCCGTGCCGCCCCGCAATATGATCTGCCCGCTCCCTCGGCCATCGCATTGATCAGGCCTCAGGAGTTCGGTCATCTGCGGCTGCCAAGCGGCTGGGGCGATTGGTCTGATGCGATCGAGCTCTAAAGGCGCGAATATGGGATGGCACGAGGCTTACCTGGCTCAAGCGCGCAGCGAAGAACTTATCAGAAGTCAACTCAAGGCGGCACGTGTCCCATATTGCCACCGCCTCCACTATCTGCAAATGGTGACTGAAAAGTTGGCCAAAGCGATGTTGACGCCAGCGGGTAGCAGCAGTCCAGCACCAACGACGCACACTGCCTTCGTCCGAATGCTGCAAGTCATTAAAGGACGAAGGGAAATCCGCGGGCAATTGGGATTTGCCGACGCCAGCCTTTTCAGAAGCTTTATCGACTCCCTTCTCGATTTGGCAGCTCGGATTGAAGGCTTATCTCCTGACCAGGCCGGCTTGACACATCCCAATCCGGAATACCCGTGGGAAGATCCGGTCACGCATTTGGTGCAGGCGCCGGCGGACTATAACTTTCCACAGTTCGATGTGCGGGATCCGAAGATGATCAAAATCGACCGATTGGTCAGCGACTTACTCCGGTTGGCGACATAATCGGCACCCAGTGCCAGAGCCATCGATTTCAATCCAGCAAAAAACGCGTCTGGGCGAATGGTTTCTGCATTCGCCCAGACGCACTTGCTCGATATCAGCCAATTCAACCTATTCCAAGCACTTGTCAATCTCGCGGATCGCCACATCCAGGGCTTTAACCGCCTCTTCCTTATGTCCATGGAAGTTTTCGTGAGAGTCATGCAGAAAATCGCGGGCTACCTTCAGGTGCTCGCGGGCGGTGTGAAGCCGGGGATGCTCGGCGAAGGGCGCATTTTCCGTGTCGGCCGAGGGGAGGGCTTCCTCTTCAGCGCAGAGCCGAAGGTGATGCATCGCAACGTTAATTGCCTCGATTGCCGATTTCTTATGGCCGTGGAAATCGCTGGGCGAGCTCTCCAGATAATCCTTTGCGTCCTTGATGCTGTTATAGGCGGCCTCGAGCTTGGGATGATCGTGCCATTTGGCCTGGGCGGTTGGAACCAGGGGGCTGCCGAAAAATGCGTAGGTGCCGCCTGCAATCGAACCGGCGAGAACGACCGCCGCCAATGCTGTTTTAACTTTCCGCATGAGTCTTCTCCATCGCCGCCTGAGTGAATGGAATGCACGAATAGTCCGAAGCGGCGAGCGGACCATTCGCGGCGAAGTTGCTCACTTCGCCTCGGCCTCAATTGGAATGGAGATTTTACCCGCGGAGACGGAGGAGTGGAAGTTCAAAAATATTGCTATTGAAGAATTGTTTGCAGGACCTTTTGCATTAGCCGTGCTTGCCTGACCGTCACCCTGAGTTCTCCCGCAGATGGGCAGGAAGCGCAATGGATGAACACGATGCGAATTGTAGGGGTCCCGCCTTGGCGGACGCGTTCGGGACGATCTATTCCCTTGCGGCTAACCTTTCGGCCGAGACGAACCGCTATAAACGCTCGGGGAGTGAGCGGGGGCAATCGTCCGAAGACCGCTTACTTCGGGAGTACCCTTCGTGGGCGGCTCCTCCTGCGCAAATGATTAAAGAAGACAACGTCGCGACGGGCGCGGACGTATCTTTCCTTGGCGTTATTCCCATTCGTCGTTCATCGCACGGGTAAATTCATGATTTCCAAATCATCCGCGTTTTTTGCCGTCGTTCTCTTCGCCGCGCTGGGCTTTTATTCAAAAGCCGGGGCCGAGGAAACCAAATCGCCGGCCCCCATCAAGGTGTTCATCCTGGCCGGGCAATCCAACATGGAGGGAAAGGCAAAAGTCCAACTCCTGGAAACGCAGATCAAGCGGCCGGGCACCAAGGAACTATTCGCCCATCTGCAAAAGGATGGCAAATTTGTCGAGCGCGATGATGTCTGGATCAAATTCCTCGACCGCAAGGGGAAACTGACCGTCGGCTACGGCAGCCCCGACTGCATCGGCCCGGAATTGGAGTTCGGTAACGTCGTCGGCGACCATTACAAGCAGCCGGTGCTGCTCATTAAGACCGCCTGGGGCGGGCGAAGTTTGTATCACGATTTCCGGCCGCCCTCGGCCGGCCTGCCGCCGCAAAGTGTATTGGAGGACATGCTCAAAAAGCAGCAGGTGAAAAATCCCGCCCTCACGCTTGATGAAGTAAAAGCCAAGTTCGGCTTTTCCTATCGCGACATGCTCGAGGAGATCAATCACACGCTGGCGAATTTGAAGACCGAATTCCCCGGATATCAGGGCCAGGGATATGAAATTGCCGGAATAGTCTGGTTCCAGGGATGGAACGACATGATTAATGATTCGTACACCGCCGAGTATTCGTCGAACATGGCGAATTTTATTCGGGATGTGCGAAAGGATTTGAAATCGCCAAATCTGCCGTTCGTGATTGGGCAGATGGGCGTTGACGGAACGAAGCCGAACAAGAAAATCCAGGCGTTCAAGGAAGCCGAAGCGGCGGTTGCGGAAATGCCGGAGTTCAAGGGGAATGTGGCACTGGTTCACACCGACCAATTTTGGGACACCGATGCCGACGCGGTTTTCAAGAAGGGATGGAAGGAAAACAAGGCCGAGTGGGATACGGTGGGCAGCGACTATGGCTATCACTATTATGGCAGCGTGAAAACGATGTGCGCGATCGGAAAGGCGTTTGGGGAAGCGATGTTGTCGCTGATTGTGAATGAAAAAGGGGGGAAATGATCACGGGGATAGCTTTGAATTGTGGGGCGGCCCCCTGCACCTGTACTGACGGAGAGGGGCACCGCAAAGTTCACGCCGGTGTCTGAGGTACTCCACGTCAAGGGCAGACAGTTCTGGTTCAGGAAAATGTGAGTACGGCTCGGGAAACCCGAGCTATGACGTTATCGCGATGAGCGTCGCCTGCCGCTGCGCGATTGTCGGCAAATAGTATGCCTTGTTCACATCAGCTCGCCTCGCCGCACTCGGGACCCCGACCGCTTACATTCCCGGGCGGGCCGCCCGTGCCACGCGTGCCATGTTACGGCAAGCGCCACAACCTTAGCGTCCGGTCCATCCCGCCCGATGCGCCGGTTTGGCCGTCGGTGGAGATGGCGACGCTGATCACCTTGCCGCGATGGCCGGTGTAGGCGGTGATTTGCGTGCCGGTGGCGGCGTCGAACAGCCGCACCAGGCCGTCGCTGCCCGCGGCCAAAACGCGGTTGCCGTCGGGGGTGACGGCGATCTGCGCGATGCCCGCGTTTTGCACCGGGAATGTATAGAGCAGGATTCCCTGAAGATCGAACTCTCGGATGCCCCCATCGCCGGCCACCACGATGGCCCGGCCGCCCAGTACAAACGCCGCATCATTGATGTATTTCCCGCCGGTGTCGATTCTCACCGGGAATTGCCCGCTGCGCACGTCATGAAGGTGAAGGGCGGAGGAGAGGGCTGGGTATTGCATCCACGTCAGCAGCTTGGAGCCGTCGGGAGAGAAGGCGGCGGCGTTGGCGTAATCCGTGATCGGCGTTGTCGTGCTGCTCTTGAGGCTGCGGATTTCGCCGAGTGACTTTTCGCGCGTCAGCCGAGCCAGGTATTGCCCATCGGGCGAGAAAAGCACGGCGGTATTCTGCGCCTTGGGGTCGGTCCATTTATGAAGCACCTTGCCGCTGCGCGCATCGCGGACAACGGTAATATCATTCCCGCCGGTGATGGCGATTTGACTTGCGTCGGCGGAAAACGCGACGGCCTCAGGCTGCCACCCGGCATTGTCGCGAATCGGAAATTGCACATCCCCGCTGTTGGGGTTCTGCACGCTCATCTCTCCGTCTTCCTCCAGAAGCAGCAGGCTCCCGTCGGGCGAAAGCAGATTGTGCACGCCGGTGCATTGAACCTTGCGAAGCAGCGTTTTCTTCGGCACATCCCAGAGGATCGCCTCTTCGCGGTTGGTGCTGAGAATTCTTCCATCGGGCGAAAACTGAATGCGCTGCACGGGATGCTGGTGGACCAGCAATTGGGTGATCTGCCGGGCGTCGGGCAAGGGCGCTGGCGTGACATGGCCCGGGCCGGAGACTTCCACCACCTCGAGCTTATGGAAGACGACTGAGCAACGATATGAGCCGACGCCAAGCTCGTCGAGCCCCATGTCCCATTCCGAGCGCGTCATATCCTGGGGATCTTTTTTGCCGATCAACTGGCCGTCGAGATAGGCCGTGATCGCTTTTTCCCGCACGCAGACGACGAAGAGATATTTGCGGCCGTCTTTAAGTGTTTCATTACCCGCGCCCAGGCTCCAGGAAAATCGCCGGCCGTGCGAGCTGAGGACTTCTCCCACGCCGGAATCGCCGTAACTGGAATTGCGGGTGAATTCGACGCGGAAGTTATATTCCGCCGGCGGCTGATAGCTGGTGGCGATGACGGGAAATGAGGCGGTGTTATTGCTTAACTCGCCCTCTTCCTTCGACCATACGCCCGCAACCGTGTCGCGCTTCACATCAACCACTTTCATCAGGTCGACAACCCGATGCCCGTCGACATCAACCCGGGCGGCGGGAAGGATAATCGGCTGGGGCGCGGCCGGCGTGGCAGCAACTTGAATGAGCGGCGCAGCCGATGCGATATTCGCATGCGTGCGGAGGCGCGCGTGGGTGACCCACGAAACCACGCCGATCGCGACGAGCACGGCTGCCGCCAGCGTCAATTTGCGCCGGCGGCGTGGCGGAATTTCGTTTAAATCGATTACATCAGGTGTTTGGGGCTCGGGAGATTCGGATGAGTTTTCATCGGGCGATTCTGGCTGAGAATCGGCCGACGCCTGCGAAAGATCGGCATCGGGCGCTTCAGCGGCTGCATCGGCGGATTGCTCGACCGGACCCTCCGCAGCCAGTTGCTGCTCGTCGGCGGCCTGCGGGCCTTCTTCGGAAGCTTCCGCCTCCGCCGCCGGTGCGGGGGGAAAAATCACGTTACGAACTGACGCCGTCAACCTCGCAAGGTGCTCCTTGGTCGGGCCACCTTGCGCGTCGAGCCAGTGCTCGGCGGTGACGAAATGCTCCATCGCGCTGGAAGGCTCGGCGTCAGTGATGCGAACGGCGGTGATATGCACTTCCCGGTTCACCGCCAGCTCCAACTCGCGCTGCACCTGCTCGTTGGTGTTGGAGTTGGCGGAGAAAACCACCACCATCACCCGGCATGCGCTGATGGCGGCGATGATTGCCTCGCCAAAGTCCTCGGCCGGCTTGATATTGCGCGGGGCAATCCAGCAGGTCAGGCCATTGGATTCCAGGGCCGCCGTTATCGCCTCGGCAACCGGCTTGTCTTTTGACGAATAGCTGATGAATACATCGTATGACATACAGTGTGCCTGTCTTCAGATCGGATAGCACGGGGCGCAAGTGAAGAAGATTGAATCGGCATGGCAAAGCCGGGCGCCGGCCGGCTGCGGGCCGCTTTTTTGGAACCGCGCCGAGGGGTTTGCCCGCCTTTCGCCCGATAAACGATTGAAAACGGTGCAAACGCAGCGGCTTTCGGTGTGTCTGAAAGAGTGTCGTGGTTGATGTGCTGCCGGCAATTCTCGATTCCTTCCCGCTGAATCCCCCGCCTTTGCCATTTGCACATGAAGTGGCCTTTGCCGATTACAACAACAAATATGCCGGCAAGGGTTGCTACATTGTTGGCCGGGGACCGACGGGATTTGATTATGCGCGTCTTGCCGATGTCACCGACCCGGTCTTTTTCATCAATGATGCCGTCTGCCTGGAAAAGCATGTTTCTTCAGAAACATTTTTTTTCGCCCACGATGCGCGGATGCGCATCTGGCTGAACGGATCGATCCGCGCGACGGCCGTCCTTCCCATCGACGGGAAAATATTCGTCGATTCGCCGGGCGATGTGCTGAAGCATCGCGACAATGTCGTTTTCTACTACTGGCGCGAGATGGACCGCCGCGCCTTGCTCACAGCGACGAGGGATGAAGTCGCGCGGTTGAAAATACTCTACCTCCATTCCGGAACCATCCATCCGCTCATCCATTTCATCTGGTTCTGCGGCTTCAAGCGCGTGCGCCTGATCGGCTGCGACGGAATCAACTCAAGCGAAATCCTCACCAGCCAATGCGGCGCCCCCGACGGCTATGACGCGCGACTGACGAATATGTCGCTGACGTGCCCGCTCTGGCACTACGATAGCATTCGCCGGACTCAGGATTTGCTGATATCGCTTTTCGGCCTGGAGGCAACTTATATTGGCACGCCGGGCTCTGAATGATTGGCGTGATGTGACGTTTCGTGATGGGATTTCTCGATGATGAACGAAAACGCGGCAGGTTCCTCGCCAACCCCAAGGGCCTTGTCGCTTCCCGATGCCGTTGCGCTGGCAGCCCGCCTGCTCGACGAAAACCGATTGGCCGAGGCCGAGCAAATTCTGGCCGCGGTCCTGAATGCCGACGCCAATTCCCCCGACGGCCTGCATTTCATGGGTATTTTGCGCTGCCGGCAAAATCGCGCCGACGAGGGAATTGCCCTGATCCGCCAGGCGATTGCCGTCGCGCCGACGTATGCCGAGGCACATCACAATCTCGGGAATATTTATCGCGCCTTGGGCCGGCCCGCAGAGGCGCTGGAATCATTTCGCCGGGCGATCGAGCTCGCGCCCGATATCGCCGAGTCGCATCTGAACGTGGCCGATTTGCTGCGCCGCTCCGGGAAGCGCGCTGAGGCGGTTGCGTTTTACCGCCGTGCCCTGGAGCTGGATCCCGGACTTTCCGAAGCGCATTTCCAACTGGGGAAAATCTACCATCGCCTCAGCCGCCCTCTCGACGCGGCGGCGACGTTTCGCAACTGGCAAAGCCTCGATCCGGCCAATCCCGTCGCGCGCCACATGGTCGAGGCAACCGCGGGCACGAAAACCATGGACCGCGCATCGGACGGGTATATCCGCTGCGAATTCGACGATTTCGCCGACACCTTCGACGATGTGATGGCGACGCTCAACTATAACGGCCCGCAGCAGATTGCCGCCGCGTTGGCCATGCTCACCGAGCCGCAAAAGGATCTCCGCGTTCTCGACGCCGGCTGCGGAACCGGGCTGACCGGCCAGGCCGTTGCGCCGTGGGCAAGACACCTCGCCGGCGTCGACCTTTCCCCCGCCATGATCGAGCGCGCCCGCCAGCGCGGCGGATATGACGAGCTTGTCATTTCCGAATTGACCGCATTCCTACAAACGACTTCTTCGACGTTTGATCTGGCCATCTCCGCCGACACGTTCATCTATTTCGGCGTTCTCTCCGAGGTATTTCGAGGCGTCGCCCGCTGTTTAAAACCCGCCGGCCATTTCATCTTCACCGTCGAGCATCTCAAAGATGGCGGCAATGACAGATTCTTGCTGAATCCGGCCGGTCGATACTCCCATCGCGAAAGTTATGTGAGGACGTGCCTCGAAGAGGCCGGGTTGACCTTCTTGCGCGTGACAGAGGAAACGGTCCGGCTGGAATTAACCGAACCCGTCGCCGGATTGACAGTGACGGCCGCAAAGCTTCCAACTGCGCCGCGGTCATCATGAGAGACGGTCCGATGGGACGAGGTCGTCTCATTTCCGCCGCATTTTTGACAGAATTAAATGCCCAAACTGAGCGGTTTGTAAAACGCTGATCGTGACACGGCCGTCCCGGCCGTGCCTGTGACGAGAAAACCCGAAGAATAGTTGTTGGCCGTGCTTCTTGAATTCATCATATCGCCGGCACGGGCGGGACGCCCGTGTCATGTGAAAGCGGAAAAACTCTCCATAAATGCTCGTCCGATCCTTGATCGCACAGCGCTACTTTAAATCCAGCACATTCCAAAGCCGGATCTCTTTCCGGCCACGATTACCTCTTCCTCATCGTCATGACATACCGGGTTTCACGTCCGCGCGTGAATCGCGAAATCGCAAGCGACTCCTCCGCGTCCCCGGCAACCGCGATTCCCGAAGTGCCGTCTCGAAGTCGCTTGCGATTTCGCGATTCGTCCCCGTTCCCGTCGATAACCACACATCATCTGACGCTCCACATCATATTACCTTGATTCACCCCCCACCCAACCTTACAGTTCCCCCCAATGAGCGAATCTACGATCGGCATCTGTCTGTTGGGCGGCGGCATCGTGGGCGGTGGCGTGGTGAAGCTCCTCGCTAGCCAGGCCGAGTTGCTCCGCCGGCGCACCGGCGTGCGGTTTGACATCCGCCATCTCGTTGTGCGCGATGCCGCCAAACATGCCGGGCGACATGGAATGCCCGTCACGACTGATGCAAAAGCCGCGGTTGATGATCCAAAGGTCCAAATCATCGTGGAGCTGATGGGCGGAACAACCACCGCCGGCGATCTCGTTGAGCGAGCGCTCAAGCTCGGCAAGCCCGTCGTCACCGCCAACAAAAGCCTGCTGGCGGCGCGCGGGGCCGACCTGTTTGCACTGGCACGCAAGCACAATACGTGTATCGCCTTCGAGGCAAGCTGCGGCGGGGGAATCCCCATCATCGACGCCCTGCAACGCGGCCTGGTCGCCAATCGCATCGACGCCCTCATCGGCATCGTCAACGGAACCTGCAACGTCATTCTCACCCGCATGACCCGCAACGGCTGGTCTTACGAGCAGGCCCTGGCCGAGGCGCAGAAACTCGGGTTTGCCGAGGCCGACCCGACGCTGGACGTCTCTGGCCGCGATGCGGCACAGAAGCTCGTGGTGCTGGCCAGCCTGGCGTTCAACGCCAGAATCGCCGAGGCTGATCTGCATGTGGAAGGGATCGACAAGCTTTCGCCGATCGACATTCAATTTGCCGGAGAATTGGGATATGTCATTAAATTGCTGGCGATTGGCGAGCGGGCCGGCGATGGCAGGCTGGCCTTGCGCGTGCATCCCACGCTGGTTCACAAGTCGGACGTGCTTGCCGAGGTGAGCGGCAGCTTCAACGCCATCAGCGTGTACGGAAACGCCCTGGGCCATGCGCTTTTTTATGGCCGCGGCGCGGGCGAAATGCCAACCGCCAGTGCCGTGGTGGCTGATTTGGTTGGCGTAGCCACCGGCACCACCGCGCTGGCGTTTAAGCAGCTCAACATTTTCCCCGATTCGGCCGAGCCGGTGATGGTGCTCCCGATGGATCAGCTTAAATCGCGCTATTACCTTCGGCTGACCGCCCGCGACCTGCCCGGCGTCATGGCGCAAATCACCCACGCGCTGGGCCAGCAGGGAATCAGTCTTTCCGCCATCCGCCAGCATGAAGCCGAGGATTCGCAATTCGTGCCGGTGGTAATCACGACACACCTGGCGCGGGAGGGCGCAATCCGCGCCGCGGTAAAGGAAATCGACGCGATGGGGACGATACAGCCAACGACGGTTTGCCTGCGGGTGGTCGATCAGCCCAAGGAATTTGGTGAATAAGAAGAGGCGGGGCGTTCTTCCACATCGAAGTTTGTCAGCCCCGTGCCCTGCCAGGAGAGTGGCGTTTTATCATGGTTTGTCTGCCATGGCTTTTTCGATCGCCTCCACGACTGGCGGGTCTTCTGGTTTAACCTTTGAGGGAAAGCGGGCCACGACTTTGCCGCCTCGCCCGACAATAAACTTGGTGAAGTTCCATTCGATCTCACCGGCGAATTCTCCCCCGGTCGCCTTGGCGGTGAGAAAACGATAGAGCGGGTTTTGGTCGTCGCCCTTTGCGCTGATTTTCGCCATCATTGGAAACGTCACATGGTAACGCGAAGTGGCGAAGGCCTTGATGGCCTGGTTGGTTCCAGGTTCCTGCGTGCCGAAGTTGTTGGCCGGAAATGCCAGGACCACGAATCCCTTCTCGCCGTACTTTACGTAGAGACTCTGCAAGCCGGTATATTGGGAGGTGTAGCGGCACCCGCTCGCAACGTTGACGATCAGCACGACCTTTCCCTTGTAATCGGCAAGATTGACTTCGCGGCCATCGATGTTGTTGACTTTGAAGTCGAGTGGTCCGGCCGGATGAATCCTGGGATCCGAATCGGCCGCCGGTTGGATCGAGGGGCCAGCTTGAGCCCCCGCCGCCAGCCACCAAACGCATAGGATCGCCACCAGTGTGAGACCTGCTCGTAATAAACCGGATCGCGTGAACATCAGCTTCTCCTTAAAAAATGGGGTTATAGAAATGGAACAAGGGCGGACGTGAAATCTTCACAATTCTGCACAGCCACCATGAAGCGCCAAAGACCTCGAAGCGCTCCGGGTGTTTTCGACGGGTGTAGCGGCGCCGACAGATCGAGCCGTTGCGAAGCGTCAGGCGGCATTGCCGTCAATGCTCTTTTTTCGCCAAAGGCGCGGCACGGTATACGGACTGCCGGAAGTAGGAGTGTTTTTCGCATGGTGAGCCGCCTTCAAAAATAGCCTTCCGCGATTAAGCGCTATGGACGCAAGAAACCCTCATCCTGAGGCACTCCTCAGAGCGGCCGCTGGCCACAACCAAAACACGCACCGACGGCGACGCCTGTTTCCCGTATCACGGGCGTCTCGCCCGTGTTCTTAGTTTGAAAAGGGACACGGGCGGGACGCCCGTGATACGGGGCATATCGCAAGGACGGTGCCATGAATTTCCGGAGGATCGCGCGAGCTGATCCCGAACGCGCGCAACCCGCGATTCAGCAAATATTTGCAATCCGGATTTTCCCCAGAATAACGGCGTTGCGATTCCCGCAAGCCGTGGACTGAGGCGCGGGGTGTTCGTGAGGTGGACGATCGAGCGCCGGCGCGGCGGGCGCGATAGGCGGTAGTGGGTCAGTTTGATTTCATTGTCGGGTGCCACAGGTCGCGGTACTCCGAGACCTGTGCCTTGGAGTCGGCCCAGAAACACCGGTCTCGGAGTACCGCGACCTGTGGCACCCACCCGGCAATCCAAACTGACCCACTACTCGATAGGCGGCTACTTTATGCCATAATCCGCGATCCGCTTGATCACCGTCCCGCGCGCCATATCAAGTCGTTCGGCGGCCTGGGTCTGGTTCCCATCCAACTTGCTCACGGTGAATTGCACCAGCTCGCGCTCCAGCAGATCGCGCAGAAGCGGCCAGAGTTTTGGCTGATTGGTATCCCACGCCCAGACGATCGCCTGCCGCAGCGCCGCGACGGCATCTTCGCTCGACGCGGGCGTTGAGAACGACCCGTTGCGGGCAAAGTCCGCGCCCCAGTCGTCGGCGCGATCGCCGCCCAGATCGAGATGGCTGGGAAGGATTTGCGGTCCGCGGCAGACGCCGCTTGCGCGATGAAGCGTGTTTTGCAGCTCGCGGATATTTCCCGGCCAGGGAAACGCCAGCAGGCGATCGAGCGCGGGCTGGGTGAGTGTCGGCGCTTCGCGGCCGGCGGCGTCGGCAGCGCGCTCGAGAAAATATCGAGCCAGCTCGGGGAGGTCCGCCAGCCGCTCCCGCAGCGATGGAAGCCGGACCGTCACGCGGTTGAGGCGATGGAACAGATCGCGGCGAAACGTCCCGCCTCTTATCGCCGCCTGCAGATCGCGATGGGTCGCCGACAAAAGGCGAACGTCAACCTTGATCACCTCATTCCCGCCGATCCGGCACACTTCCTGATGCTCCAAAAGCCGCAGCAGCTTCGCCTGCAGGTTTAGCGGCATGTCGCCGATTTCGTCGAGAAATAACGTTCCGCCGCTGGCATGCTCGAACTTACCCTTACGAAGCTTGGCCGCTCCGGTAAATGCGCCGGGCTCGTGGCCGAACAATTCATCGTCGAGAAGGGTTTCATTCAGCGCCGTGCAATTGAGGGCAACGAACGGCATGTTCTTGCGCAAGCTGTTGGTGTGAATTGCGCGGGCGACGAGTTCCTTCCCCGTTCCGGTCTCACCCAGGATCATCACGGCATCATCGCTCTTGGAAAAACGCCCGATCAGCTTGTAAACCTCGACCATCACCCGGCTTTTCCCGACCATCATCGGTCCGGGCAACGAATCGTGTGGAATCTCCGCTGGCAGCCGCACCTCCTTCAGCGGGCGTGCAATTTCCAGGGCCTCGTGAATCAGCGGCTGGAGCTCGCGGAACAATTCGGCAAATTCCATCGGCTTGATGACATAATCGAATGCCCCCAGATTCATCGCCTGGATGGCCGTGTCAGTTGTGGCGTAGCCGGTCATGAGGATGACCGGCACGCGAATGCCGCGTTCCTGCATCGCGGCCAGGAATTCGATCCCCGACAGGCCCGGCATCTTGTTATCGAGAAGGACCAGGTCGAAATTGGTCTCGGCCAGCAGGGCTGGCCCGCGTTCACCGCGATCGAGGCATTCCACGCCGTAGCCGCATTGCTCCAGGGCGTCGCGCAGAAAATGCGTCAAATCAGGGTCATCGTCAATCAAGAGAATCTTGACCACCGTCGGCCTCCGGAGATTCGGCCGTTCTCGAACTGCGCGGCTTTGCAGCGCCAATCACTGGGAATATCTTCTGCGATGAAATGGCGCTGCATTATCAGAAACGAACCGGTCCCACATGTTAAAGATGCCCTGTCGGACATCTTTGCCCGCAAATAGACTATGAAATGCCACCTGCACTGGCAAGCCCTACGCAGCAGGTAATTTCACGACACTGAACCAGAAATGCTCGATCGTCTTCACCACCGAGATGAACTGGTCGAGGTCGACGGGCTTGGTGATGTAGCAGTTCACGTACAGGTTGTAGGCCGCGAGGATGTCCTTCTCGTCGTCGGAACTGGTCATGATCACCACCGGGATGCGGCGGAGATCCGGGTCCTGCTTGATTTCCGCCAGCACCTCGCGGCCGCTTTTTCGCGGCAGATTAAGGTCCAGCAGAATCAGATCGGGCCGGGCGGCCTGAGTATGAATCCCCTGTCGGCGCAGAAAAGCCATCGCCTCCACGCCATCGTCCACCACGCTGATGCGATTATGAACCCGTCCGCTCCGCAGGGCATCGACGGTCAGGGCGGCGTCGTCAGGACTGTCCTCGACCAGAAGTATCTCGATCGGCTCGCCGCGATTGGACGATTGCATCGTGTCACTCCATGGCCACGTTTCCGCCCCGTCTTGCACGGGGTCGACCTGGGCTGTAATGAATTTCATGTGGATGACTCCTGTCAAAGCCGGCGTCTCAGTCGGCAGCGCGACTTGTATTTCACAGCAGCGGGCAAAGGCTGGAGCTGAAGTCGTGCGACACCTGCGAATCGCCACGCAATGCGCGGGCAACGATCTTCAGCACGCTCAGCGCGGCGATCATAACGAAGGAATGGGAAGGACGAAGAGACGATGTGGTGGAAGCTTTCATGGCTGATCCTCGCATAAATGGAGAAAGAGAGAACATCGCGATTCACAGAAGCCCGTGATTTCCCGGATGTCGAGGAACCACGAAGCAACGATCGTGCCGCCGGCGAAATGGGCTTGCGAGGGTTTGCCAATTCCGCGTCCAAGCCGCGCCAGGCGGGGCATTTAGGAAAACTGGCGAATTCTTGCTTCGGGATGGAGAGCCGCATGTAGGCCGCACGTTGCGAGTATGCGATTGTTCACGCGGCAAGCGCCGCGCGCACATCGCGCGAGCGCCTCGAGGTTCCGGCGTCAACGAATCCAGAGACCGTTTCAGTTAATTGCTATGCGTTAGAAGCATTGCGACATGCTTGTGCAGTCAAAAGCGCGCGCCGGTGCAACCGGCGTGGATTTTGCTGTGGCATCCTTCGACTTGGATTTGTATCTTCCTGTTTCGCCCCCAGAGACTACCCATGCCCGACATGCACGCATTGGACCCGCAAACTCCCGCCCAATGTCTCACGGCCGAGCAGGCCGAGGCCATTCTGCTTCGCCTGGCCGGTACTTTCACCGCCGACGCGTCTGACGTGGTGGTGCTGTCGCCGGCGCCTCGCATACCTCCGGCGGCTGACGGTGCATCGCGCGGGCACGAAACCGAGCTTCGCAAGATGGAGGCACGCTATCGGGCGCTGGTGGAGGAAATTCCAGCTGTCACGTTCATGGCTGCTCTCGATGGAGGCTCTAATGAGCTTTATGTTAGCCCGCAAATCGAGACGCTTCTGGGATTCTCGCAGCAGGAATGGCTGGAAAATCCCGTGCTCTGGCACACGCAGCTTCATCCGGACGATCGCTTGCGGTGGCATGGCGAATTCGCCAATACCTGCGCAAGCGGCGCGCCTTTCAAGGCCGATTATCGCTTTATTGCCCGCGACGGCCGGGTGATCTGGGTTCGCGGCGAAGCCAAGCTGGTGCGGGATGACAAGGGCCAGCCGCTGTGTTTACAGGGAATTGCCTTTGACATTACCGCGATTAAAGAAGCCGAGGCTAGCCTCAAGGCAATGAACCAGACGCTCGAGCAGCGCGTGGCCGAGCGCACAGCCATGGCCGAGTCCCGCGCGCAGGAGCTCGAGCGCTCCAACGCCGCCCTGGAGCAATTCGGGTATATCATCGCGCACGATCTGCGTCAGCCGCTGCGGACAATAAAAAGCTACACGCAAAAACTGGCCGAACGGCATCTGGGCAAGCACGATGCGGCAACCGACGATTCTCTGACGCGCACCAACAATGCCGCCGACCGCATGCGCGTGCTCATCGACGATCTGCTGGCGTACTCGCGCGTGACAACCCAGGGTAAAGAGCCCGCCTTGGCCGACTGCGCCCAGGCGGTGGCGGCGGCGTGCGGAAATCTGCAAGCCGCCATTGATGAATGCGAGGCGCAGGTCACCTGCGACGCGATGCCCACGGTCATTGCCGATCCCACGCAGGTTTCGCAGCTCTTTCAGAACCTGATCGCCAATGCTTTGAAATTCCGCGCCGAATTGCACCCGCGCGTTCACATCAGCGCCGCCCGCGAAGGCGCGCATTGGCACATCTCTATCGCCGACAACGGCATCGGAATCGAGCCGCAATATCTGGAACGGATTTTTGGCCTGGGCGAAAGACTCCACAGCATCTCGAAATATCCCGGCAACGGCATCGGCCTGGCGACATGCCAGAAGATCGTCCAGCGCCATGGCGGCCAGATCCGCGCCGAGTCGCCGGGATTGGGCTTGGGAAGCACGTTTTCCTTCACACTTGCGGCGGAGTGATTCCAACACCGGTGTCGTTCAACGCGCCGGGGAAAACTAAACCGCGATGATTCCGTCGGATCGCCTTATAATCCGCGACGGAATTTCTATCCCTGGCATACTTCCGATTCCCGGCGGCTGATGTATCCTTATCTCACCGATCCTTCCTCATCAAAGGAGCACTGACTATGGGTTTCTTTAAAAATCAGCTCATCGACATCATCGAATGGCTCGACAATTCGCCCGACACCATGGCCTGGCGATTCCCGCGCGGCGACAACGAAATTAAAAATGGGGCGAAACTCATCGTCCGCGAGTCGCAGGCGGCAGCATTCGTGGCTGGCGGAAAGCTGGCGGATGTTTATCAGCCGGGCACCTATACGCTCAACACGCCCAACATGCCGCTGCTGTCGGATTTGATGGGATGGAAGTACGGGTTTGAGAGCCCGTTCAAGGCCGAGGTTTATTTTATCTCGACGCGGACGTTTACCGACCGCAAATGGGGCACGAAAAACCCGATCATGCTGCGCGATGCGGATTTTGGCATTGTCCGCCTGCGGGCGTTTGGAACGTTTGCCATCCGCATCGCAAACCCGGCGAATTTCCTGCGGCAGATCGCCGGGACCAATGGGCAATTCTCGCTGGAAGAATTGGACAGCCAGCTTCGCGATATGGTGAGCGCGCGATTTGCCGATGCCCTGGGCGCTAGCAAGATTGCGGCCCTCGACTTGGCGGGGAATTACGAGCAGCTCGGGCGATATATTCTGCCGAAGATCGAGACGGATTTTGAGCCGTTCGGCTTGCAGATCGCCAATTTCTACGTCGAGAACATTTCCTTGCCGCCGGAAGTGGAGGCGGCCATCGATAAACGCTCGAGCATGGGCGCGATCGGAAATCTGGCGGCGTACACGCAATACCAGACCGCCAACGCCCTTCCCGCCGCCGCGGCAAATCCCGGCGGCCTGGCCGGCGCCGGGGCGAGCCTGGCGATGGGCGTGGCGATGGGCAACGCGATGCAGCAGGGATTGCAGGGCCAGCAAACCGTCGGCCCCGCCGGCCCGCCGCCGCTGCCGAAGAAGGCCAGTTATTACGTTGCGGTGAATGGCCAGCAAGCCGGTCCATTCGACATGTCGGCGTTGCAGGACAAGATCACCGCCGGGGCAATCACGCGCGAATCGATGGTCTGGACGACGGGCATGCCGGCGTGGGTAGCCGCCAGCAACGTGGCGGAGTTGGCGTCGATGTTCCAGGAAGTGCCGCCCCCCTTGCCGCCGGGAATGCCGAAGGCGTGATGAGGAAGACATTTGAACAATGACGCCGGTTACATGTACGTCGAAGAGCCGGGTCAGGTTGATAAATATTTGAAGGGTCGTTTGGCCACCAATGCAAAAACCTGCCATGCCATTGCCTGCAGGCATCGATCGTATCCAAGCACACACGAAATCCGGCCTTCCTTGGGAAGTCATCCGGGGCGATACCCAAACCGTTCTTGCTGGCCTTGCGGACAACTCGTTCGACTGCAGCGTTACATCGCCGCCCTACTATTGGCAGCGTGATTACGATGTCAAAGGCCAGCTTGGAATGGAAGCCACCATAGACGGGTATGTGAAAAATATCGCTGATGCAATGGATCAGGTTCGGCGCGTGCTGGATAACAGGGGGTTGTTGTTCCTGAATCTTGGCGATACGTATTATTCAGGAAAGGGCCAGCCCAAGGGAGTTGACAGGAAGAACGGGGCTCGGCGCTTCGGTTTACGAGCGGTGGACGCAAGCGGATTGGGCGTCCCGCGGAAAACGGCAATCGGTATTCCGTGGAGGGTGGCGATTGAGATGATTACACGCGGTTGGACGCTGCGCAGCCCGATTGTATGGAGTCGCCCCGGAAGCATTCCGGAATGGACGTCACACGACCGCCCTTGGCGGACGCATGAAATGATTTTCATGTTCAGCAAGACACCGCGGTATTTTTTCGATCGCAAGCGACTGAAAAAGGACGAAGAGGACATTTGGGTCATCAAGGGTCGGCCTAAGAATTCAAGGGGCGTGCACTCTGCCGCGTTCCCCGATGAATTGGTCGAGAGATGTTTGAGCGTCGGCTGCGTCGAGGGTGGTAGAGTTCTCGATCCGTTCGCCGGTGCTGGCACGGTACTTCGCGTGGCGCTTCGGACAGGTCGGCCAGCGACGGGAGTCGACCTGAGCGAGAAATTTTGCAATTATATGATTAAGCAACTGAGTCCACTTTAATCGCATGTATTTCAGCATCGAACAAATCGAAGCGTCGCTTTCGCGTCTGACCGACGTTAATCCTTTTTTTGGCATCTCCTTTCTTGCATTCAAGCGATTTGATTTGCTTGTGGGGAGCGTGCAGGGGATGGTTTTCTCCAATGTAATTGACGATTTTCTGGAAGAGTTCCATCGCGTCACGGATAGATTCGATGGCTTCTTTCAACCATATTCCGCGACGAAGCACTGGGTGAATGCCCGTTACGGGAGCACCTCATTGCAACGGACAACTGTGGACGCGTTCGGCGATGTGTTGATCCACACAAAGAACTCGTCGGAGTGGGGATGGCGGAAGGATTATGTCACGCGACTTCAAAAGCATCTTAAGGGCGCGCGACTGCCTGCATTTGACCTCGCTGTATGGTTGTATCGACTAAAGAAATGGCCGCAAGGAACCAGCCCTCAAAAAATCATCGCAACTTTTATCGAGGAATTCCGCATAACGGCAGAGGAGACCCGATCCCTGTTCGACGCGGACGAGCCGTCCGTACTGTCTCATTGGATCGTAGAGCACCGCGTAACGGAGGGCATTCTGCTTGACGCGTTGGGTCCGCCGCCTGGGCAACTTCCCGCAGAGGGCGCGGCTCTAAAATTCCTGGACCTTGTAGACGTTGGGCCAGGGTCGCACTTTCACTACGAACCAGCCGAACGTTTGAACATAATTACCGGCGATAATAGCTTGGGAAAGACCTTCCTTTTAGAGACAATCTGGTGGTCGCTTACGCAAGATTGGTTGGAAATTCCAGTCCAACCGAAACCCACGGCCGCCAAGACAAAGCCTCGTATCACATTCTCGGTAAGCACCCGTGGGCGTGTGAGGGAATCCACTGCGCTCTATGACTGGGAACGCCTTCGATGGACCTTCAAAAGGAAAAGTCCGCCGTCGCCGCCCGCATTAGTGATCTACGCTCGGTATGATGGTTCCTTTGCGATAGCGGACCCTGCCCGCCGTTTCGCAGCAGAAGACGATGATCGGCGTTATCTCTATTTTCGTCGCAACGACGTCTGGGACGGCCTAAAACTTCCCGGAAAACGCGGAATGGAGACGCTTTGCAATGGCCTCGTTTCTGATTGGGTTCTTTGGCAAACGGGGGGTGAAAGATATGGGCCGCAATTTGAAGCACTGGAATCCGCTATCGCCGCGCTCTCGCCATCAGCGGAAGAAGGCCTTCGACTAGGTGAACCCCGTCGATTGGGATTGGATTCGCGTGAAATCCCAACTCTCTCGATGCCCTATGGTGATGTTCCACTTCTCTTTGCTTCCGCAGGCGTACAACGTGTATCGGCCCTCGCGTATGTACTCGTATGGGCGTGGAACGAGCATATGACTTTTAGCTCGGTCATTCGCAGGCAGCCACAGAGGCGCCTCGTGCTGATTATTGATGAGGTTGAAGCGCATCTGCATCCACGGTGGCAAAGGGTGATAATCCCATCGCTTATGAAGGTCATTGAGGAACTCGCGACCGAACTGGCACCACAGATCCATATCGCGACGCATTCTCCAATGGTGATGGCGTCTGCAGAGCCTGTTTTCGACGAGGTGCGCGACAACCTCCATCACTTAAAACTGGTCGACGATGACGTTATCCTTGAGGAGTTGCCTTTTGTGAAATTTGGACGCGCCGATGCATGGCTTACATCTGACGTGTTCGGTTTGGCACAAGCAAGATCGTTACCCGGTGAACAAGCGATCGAGCTAGCAAAGGCCCTCCAACTCGAGAAACAACCCAACCAGAAAGCCGTCGGCGAAGTTGACGAACTTCTCTCCAAGAACCTTGCCGACGACGACATCTACTGGCCGCGATGGAGATTCTTCGCCGAGAAGCACGGAGTAGCGCGGTGATCAACGTTACTCGGCAAAAACAACCGACCCGTTTTAGTGCCACGGTCGCGCGACCAGGAAGGGAGTTCTTATCGCGAACGTCCAACCCGACTCGCGAAGAATGGAGTTCCCACGCATTTTGGACCGAAATATCAGCAGAGCTTAAAGCTCGGTACAGTCATATCTGCGCGTACACCTGCCACTGGATTCCGGCGGACACGGGGTTTCAATCTGTTGAGCACTTCAAACCGAAGAAGTTGTATCCACACCTTGCATACGTGTGGAGCAATTACCGACTGGTCTGCGGGCGACTGAACGGTCGTAAGGGCGACCACGAGGATGTACTTGATCCGTTCCTCGTTCGGAATGGATGGTTTGTACTTGATTTTGATTCAATGCAAGTAAGGCCATCGGATGCGATTTCCCCGGAACTCGCAACTGCGGTAGAGATAACCATTAAGAGGCTAAAGCTAAACGATGACGATACATGTGTAGAAGCCCGACAGGAATGGATAACCCAATACTGCAAGGCGCCGGGCATTCCATTTGAAACGCTGCGCCGATATGCGCCATTTATCGCAATGGAACTCGAGAGGCAAGGAATGCGAGATTCAATAAAGGAGATTTACGGCTGATCGGGTTAACCAACCGAAACTGAAATCGTCGCCGCCAGACCCATCTGGACCGTTTTTGGGAAGGCAAAAGTTCAACCTTTTCAAACTGAAGTATACGGGTTCAATCGCCTTTACCGAGCCACCGCCAAATCGTATCTTCCCTTCCTTGCTCGGCGCACAAAAAAAGCCGCCCCGGGCAAGGGCGGCTTCGAATGGGCTGAAGGGATTCCTGGGTTGTGGGAAAAGGAACCCTTCTCATCGGGGGGAAGAATGGCAAGTTTAAAAGTCTCGTCATCTAACTGCTGAATCTTGAAAGACGACGTCAGACGGAAGAACGAATCGCAACTGCGGTGCCAACACGCCCGGACGTGTTCATTTTGGCTGAATTTCGCAAATGTAAGTATTTAATGCTGCTCATCCTCTGGAGATTATATCTGTCATTCCACGGGTCGAGCACTTTTCAAGCGTCCCATTTATGAGACTGTCATTGTGGCACGAATGTCGTAGTGATAATTACTTTTTCGCGACATTTATGCGGGCGTGTCCCTCTGGATTCTCACCTTGGAAACCGCCATATTATCCACGGGGAGTCTACACGAACCGAGGTGAACAGTGCGCATTCTGGTGACCGGCGGAGCCGGGTTTGTTGGGTCTAATCTTGCCAAACGGCTCGCCGCCGACGGCTATTCAACCGTGGTCGTCGACGACTTCTCCTCCGGCGCCTGGACCAACCTCATCGATTACCCCGGCGACGTCCTGACCCTCGACGTTGCAGGCTGCATTGCGCCCCTTGCTGCCCAGGAGCGCTTCGACGTTATTTTCCATCAGGCTTCCATCACCGACACCACCGTGATGGACCAGCGCAAGATGATGCATAATAACGTGGAGGGTTTTCGCAATTTGCTCGACCTGGCGGTGAAGTGGGAGAGCCGGATTGTGTGGGCGAGCAGTGCCGCGACTTATGGCCGGGGCGAATCGCCCAACAAGGAATCGCAACACGCCCAGCCGTTGAACGTTTATGGATATTCCAAGCTGGCGATGGAACGGCTTGTCGAGCGCTACGCCGATCGCCTGTCCCATCCGGTCGTCGGCCTGCGTTATTTCAACGTGTATGGGCCGGGCGAAGGCCACAAGGGCAAATTCGCCAGCATGATCCTTCAACTTTCCCGCCAGATGGCCCAGGGCAAGCGGCCGCGCATTTTCACTGATGGCCAGCAACGCCGCGATTTCGTCCACATCGAGGATGTCATCCAGGCCAACCTGCTGGCGATGAATTGCAAGACGACAGGCGTATTCAACGTCGGCAGCGGGGCATCCTACAGCTTCAACCAGGTGGTCGAGCAGCTCAATCGCGTGTTGAAAACCACGCTGGCGGCCGACTATTTCGAAAACCCCTACGACTTTTTCCAGACCTGGACCGAAGCCGACCTGACCCAGTCGCGCAGGGTGCTGAAGTACGACCCGCAGTACACGCTGGCAAAGGGAATCGACGCATACCATGCGTCAGGGAAGCTGGGCGCTTAGAGCATTTTTCAGTTTGATGGCGCATCCGCCACCTGGGGACAAAAATGCTGACGCGAAGGCGCGAAGAACGAAGGAGACGAAGAATTGGCCCTCCCCGCTCGGCCCGAACTTTCCAAGCATCAACACTCCTATTCGCGACCTTCGATCCTTCGCGTCTTCGCGTCAAGATCACGATATCCCAATAGCGAAACGGACGGAAAGAACGGGGACGGAAAGAACGGGGTCGCAGCTAGATTGAAAAATAACCAGCTGCGACCCCGTTCTTTTCACCTTCATGGCCCGTTCCCAACGCGTCATATCATTCCTTGGAGCCCGCCCGGCTTCCGTTTCGCTTCATTGCGATCTGCACGATGTGCTCGACCTTGCTGTTCCAGCCCATCCGCACGCCCTTGATGTGCTCATCGGGTATCAGCCCGATGGCGCGGTGCGTCAAGGTCAGCACGGTCGATTTGCCGTCGGCTTTCAGGCGGTACGACAGATGGTTGGCCGCCGGGTATGACATGAACATCGACCCGCAGATTTCCAGCAGCGCAGGCGGCTTGATCACCTGCACATGTCCCCATAAATGCCCGGCGTTGTTTCCCAAATCGCGAAACCAGCGCCCGCCGGGCCACGCTTCGAGCTTCATGGGCATTGGCGTGCCGGGCGGGCCTTCGCTGGCGGGGCCCATCTCATCGAGAACGGCCTCGAAGACGATTTCCATCGGCGCTTCGATGCGCTGTTCCCTGGTAAATTCCAGCGTCTTGATCTGCGATTCCACGTCAATCATGTTCATGGCTTCTCCTTCTTGGTTGCGGGTGATCGTGTGATTCATCCAGCCGCGATTTGGCGGCTTTTTCCTCGGCACGTTGCTTGATGCGATCGATCTGGTTGTTCCAGTATCGCTCGAACGGTTTGACCCAGTCGTTCACGGGTTTGAGCTCCTGCGGGTTGAGGCGGTAGAGCCTTTGCTGGCCGAGCCGGGTGACGGAAACCAGTCCGACTTTTTTCAGCACGCCCAGGTGCTTGGAGACCGCCGGCTGCGCCAGCCGCAGGAACTCGGCCAGATCCCCCACCGGCCGAGCCCGCGCATCGCCCAGCAGATCGATGTTCCAGGCTTCTTGGTGCTCGATCTGCTTTTTCAATTGAGCAAAGAGATTTTGCACGTCAGAATTCATCGATTTGCTCGCGCGCTCGCTCTACAGATCGTCACTTTCCAACGCCGGCTTACGGATTGGGTAGATGTCTTTATACCTCTTCAATCTTTTCAGGCGAGAGAAGTTAACCACAGAAAGATGACAATGCAGCGAAAGTGCCGCCTTGCGTTTCTAGTCGTATTGCTTGGAGTCATCGCGGCGTGTCCGCTCAAAGGCCGGGCTGACGTCGATCCCTACGAGCAATACGTCAAAACCTCCAAAGACTTCCAGAGCGTCAAACAAGACCCGGCGTTTCTCCTCAAGGCATTTCCGTCGTGGACCTATATGCCGTGGACCTATCAATGGACCATCGGCTACACCGATGCTTCGGGGAAATGGTCGGTCGAACACGGCTACAACGGCGCGTTTGTGGATTGGGGTAACGTCGAGGCCAATGGATCGAAAACCGGCCGGCTCGACTGGATCAACAAATTCCATTTGCGCTTTTACGTCGACCATGTCGGCGGCAAAGGCCTGCTGCATATGTGGGATGGCAGCCCGCCGAAGAATCGGCTTCCGGCACTGCATGGAAACGGCGTGCGGACGGTTCCGCTGAATGCGGCCATGACGGCGCAGCTTCACAAGTACATCGCCGCGCATATCGCCAACGTGAAATCGTCGCCTTGGCGCGGGGCGTATGCGCTGGATGATGAAATTTCCTGGGGGCACTTCGTTCACCCGGCCATGTGGTGCGTAACCGATGACAAGGCCGCCTATCCGGCGTGGCTGAAGGAAATTTATGGCAAGGACGCCCCGCATCGCGATAAGTGGATCACTTACAACGACATCGAGCCCAGGCTCCGCACCTGGACCATCGGGGACTTTGACGCCAGCCCGCTGATGGACCAGTGGACCTTTAACGATTCCTACTGGAACAACTACATCGGTGATCTGGTCGAATACGCCAACTCCATCGACCCGGCAACGCCCTGCGGCTTTGTCGGCGGGCAAGGCCCAAGCCCCTTCGGCGGATACGATTACGCCAAGGTGATGCGTAAAGTGCAATATATTGAAGCCTATAATATAGGCTCCTCGCAGGCGATCATCCGCTCCTTCAACCCGCACAACGCCATCCCCCAGGTCACCAGCCATTTCCACCGCACCGCCGACGATGACATCTGGCAGGTCTGGTATTACCTCGCCCACGGCAACCGCGGCATGATCGGCTGGGTGGAAAAATGGTTCGACGGTACTACGCCCAAGCCCTGGCACGACCAGGTCGCGCCGACATATCTCGAAGCGGATAATAAAATCGGCCCGCTCATGAGCGGCGCGCAGTGGCAGCACGATGGCGTTGCGATTTATTACAGCCATGCGTCAATTCAGCTCGGCTGGATTCTCGATGCCGAGGCCCATGGAAAAACCTGGACCGCCCGCAACGGGGATGATCGCCTGGGGGCATCGCATCATGTGCGCCATGCCTGGGAAAATATGCTTCGCGATGAGGGGATCGAATACAGTTTTCTCAGCTATGCGGATGTGATTCAACATGGTGTGCCGAAGGAATATCGCGTGCTGATTCTTCCGGCGTGCCTGTGCCTGTCGGATGCCGAGGCAAGGCAGATCACTGCGTTTGCCAATGCCGGGGGAACGGTCATTGCCGATTACATGCCAGGCCTGTGGGACCAACACGGCAAGGGCCGGGCGACCGGCGGCGCGCTCGATGAATTGTTCGGCGTGAAGCATGACCCGAAGATGTCATCGAAGGACCTCTTCGGCGGGCGGCTATGGTGCGAAGTCGACCAGGACGCCAACTTCGGCTGGAAGACCTACGAGCAGTTCCTCACCAACAAAAACACCTGCATCAAGGACGCCAGCGGGTTCGACAAAGCCGTCCGCGAGATGGCGGTGAATCATGTGAACAAGGCGGGCAAAGGCTCGGCGGTTTTGCTGAACCTCTCGCCGCAATGGTACAACGCCTACCGCACGGCCGGCGAAGACGCCGCCGCCAAGCGCGCCATTTTCATGGCTCCCATTCACGCCGCCGGGATTTCCCGGCGCGTGACCCTCGACGGCGGCGAGAAGGCGCAAAGTGCCGAGGTCACCTACTTCACCAAGGGCGACCGCACGATTCTTTTCGTCGTGTCGAACCCCGAAATTTCCGTCTCCAGCACCGGCGGCGGAAATTCGGTCGGCTTGAAAACCGACACAATTCCCCTGACGCTCACCTTCACGAACAACCTCGCCAGCGTGCGCGACGAACGGACGGGCAAAGAGTTGCCTGCTGGAAAAGTCTTCAAGTTCGACTGGAAGATGAACGAGGCGATCGTGATGTCATACGCCGGTGGGGGGAAATAGTCGTACAAACGCGATCGGGGAAACAACGTCAAATTAGGCGCGGGAAAAGTCGCAATTACTGACGCCGGTTCTGACACACCCGCCGCGTGAAGTTGTCCGGTTTCTGGAACGGATGGGTCCGTCATCCTGAGGTACTCCGAAGAGCCGGGTTTCATTCGCGCATCCGATCCGGGTCTTCGGAGTACCTCAGACCCGGCGTTTTCGGTTGAATCATGGCGCATGTAATCCTCCCCCGGGTCGCGAAATACCGCGACCACGGGCGGGCCGCCCGTGCCACGATCCGGACCACCGCAACACAACCATTATCGCCCCGGCGTTTCCACCCGCGCCGAGGCGATTTCCGACAGCGCGTCTGTCGCATAGCTGACATCCTGTGCGCTGAGGAATGGGCCGAAGCTGAAACGCGTTGTTCCGCCCAGGGCGGCGGTTCCGATCGCGGCGTGGGCCAATGGCGCACAGTGAATTCCCGAGCGGGTGAGAACGCCGAAGCTGCTTTCCAGAACCGCCGATAGTTCGTGCGGCTCATATCCTTCGACGCGCACCGAAAAGACGCCCACGCGATTCTTTACGCCGCGCGGGCCGTAGTAGGTGATGCCTTCCACGTCGGCAATGCCGTCGAGGAATGTGCCGATCAGCTCCAGGTCGTGGGCGTGAAGTTTTTCGACGGTTTGCTCCATGATCCAGCGCACGCCTTCGGAAAGGCCGACGATGCCGATGGCGTTGTGGCTGCCCGGCTCGTATTTATCCGGCATAAAATCGGGTTGGCGATCGAGCTCGCTGACCGAACCTGTGCCCCCTTCCTTGATCGTCGCCAGTTTCTTTTCGATTCCAGGGCGGATGTAGAGAAAACCCGTCCCCAGCGGCCCGAGCAATCCTTTGTGGCCCGGCACGGCCAGAAGGTCGATCCCATCCGCTTGCACGTCGATCGGCACATGCCCGGCGGATTGAGCCGCGTCAACGATGAAGGGAATTTCCGCCTCGCGGGCGATCTGGCCGATCTCGCGGATCGGCTGGATGGTGCCAGTGACATTGCTGGCATGGGTAACGGCGATAAAGCGGGTGTCGGGCCGAAGTGCCCGGCGAATATCCGCCGGGTCCACGAGGCCGGTGGTACCATCGACCGCCACGCGCGTCGCGGAAATCCACCCGCGATCCTGCATCGCGCCAATCGGACGCAGGATGGAATTATGATCGATGTGCGTGCAGATGGCGTGGCCCTTCAGGTATGGATCGACCAGTCCCCTGATCGCCATGTTGAGTGCGCCGGAGCAATTGAGCGTGAAGACGAAATGCTCGGCCCGCTGGCCGTGAAAGAGGCGATTCAGCCGTCGCCGGCATTCGACGATCAGCTCGCCGGTTTCCACCGCCTCGGCATAAGCGCCGCGTCCGGCGCTGGCGCCAAGCTCGGCGGCATATCGCGCCATCGCTTCATGCACGGATTTGGGTTTGGGCCGACTCGTGGCGGCGTTATCAAGATACAACCGGCGCGGGGACATAAGGCGAATTCCTCTCCGAAAAGATCGTGGAGGAAATGATAGGGGGAAGGAGGGGAAGTGTCATCCGGGTGGAATGCCAAGTGTTCGTTCGGCCTCGACGTGACCTCGCATTTTGGCGAGATTTAATCATTCCTGGCCAGTCCATCAAGATTTGTTACATCCCACGCGTCCATTTCCTTTTTGAAATCAGCCATCGCTGTCCGATTCTTGTTCAGAGCGGCGTAATCCGCATTGATTTCTTCGAGATAATCCGTCCGCCTCCGCTGCTCGCTGATTTTCCCTGACCCGGCGATCGTGCGATTCTTGAAGTGCTTGAGATCCGAACGTCCTGATTCCAGAACGGCGGCGAGCTCGGTGAGCGACTCAACGATCTCGCGCCCGATCGGGGTCGAATCCTTTCTCAGACGCTTTTTCCGGGGATTTTCCTTCATTGATGAAATATATATCACTTTTCGCCGGGAGGCAC
>DASRRM010000456.1:0-10484 GCA_035695715.1 Tepidisphaeraceae bacterium | reverse complement strand
TCGACGGCCAGGTTGATGCCGCGCTGAATCTGGGTGGGGTTTGCGCCCGAGCCGACGTTGCGGAGGCCTTCGGTGAAGATGGCTTCGGCATAGACGGTGGCGGTGGTGGTTCCGTCGCCGGCCACGGTGGAAGTCTTGCTGGCGACTTCCTTCACCATTTGCGCGCCCATGTTTTCGTAGGCGTCATCGAGCTCGATTTCCTTGGCGACGGTCACGCCGTCCTTGGTGACGGTGGGCGAGCCGAAGGATTTTTCGAGGACGACATTGCGGCCCGATGGGCCGAGCGTGACTTTGACGGCGCGGGCAAGTTTCTTCACGCCGCGAAGGAGCGCTTCGCGAGCGGCCTGGTCGAATTCGATTCGTTTAGCAGCCATGGTTGGTATCTCCTGTAGGTCAGATTTGGATCACCACGGAGGCACGGAGACACGGAGGCGCTTCGACTTCCGGTGCTTTCCCGCTGGGATCGTTTTTGTTTCTTGTTCTCTTTGACTAATTAACTAGCAGCTTTATTTGCGTCGAAGCACAGGAGATTTGAGCGCGCCGCCGTGTCTCCGTGCCTCCGTGGTGAATCCGAATTCATTCCACAATCGCCAGCACATCGTCCTCGCTCATGATCATCAGCTCTTCGTTGTCGAGCTTGATTTCGGTGCCGGCGTAGCTGGCGAAGATGACCTCGTCGCCTTTCTTGACGTGCAGGGGCGAACGCTCGCCGTTATCAAGGCGCTTGCCTTCGCCGACGCTGAGGACTTTTCCGCGGCGTGGTTTTTCCTTGGCGCTGTCGGGAAGAACGATGCCGCTCTTGGTCTTGGTTTCCGCCTCAACGCGCTTGACGAGGATCTTATCTCCGAGAGGACGCAGCTTAGCCATGTGGGTAGCTCCTTCTTTTGTTGTGGGGGTGTCAGTTGTCAGTTGTCAGTTGTCAGTTGTTCGTTGTCAGTGGTCAGTTGTCAGTGGTTGTTTGTTGGTTGCTAGAGCGTTTTTCTGGTTGAGGTAGCGGGCAATTGTCATCCTGAGGTACTCCGAAGGATCTGGCTCGCTTTTGCGTACGGGCTAGATCCTTCGGAGTACCTCAGGATGACAGTGGCGCACCCGCGCCCCAATGTAAAAGGTGCCATATTTGTTAGTTATCCATGGTTATGCGCAAATGCTCCTTCGCTTCGATCGGGTCAGTTTAAATTCTCTTCTTTTCTCCGTGTCTTCGCGTCGCTTTACGATCGCGTCTCGGTATCGCCAGATCCGGTTCCCGACTTCGGCCAGCGGCTCTCGTAATGCCGGCGCATCACGCGGGCGAGGGTGTCGAGCAGCACGTTGAAATCCACCGGCTTACTCAGCACGCTGAACACATGCATTCCCAGCGCCTCGCGAAGCAGGTGGCTCGTCAGATCATGCGCCAGCAAAATTGCCGGCGGCGCCGCGGGCATTTCCCGCATCAGCCGAATCACCTGCATGCCGCCAAGCTGCGGCATCTGGGCATCCAGCACGGCCACATGCACCGGCTTTGACTCCATTAGATGCAACGCCTCGCGGCCGCTGCGGGCGGAAATTGTTTCCACCCCCTGCGGCTCAAGCAGCGTCCGAACCGTGTGATGCCAACCCTCCTGCTCGTTGGCGAGCAAAACGGTCAGCCGACTTGGATTCGTTGCCTGCACCATAACCAATACCAACCGTGCCCACTGGTCGGGGGGTTGTGAGGCACTAAGGCAATGGGCGTGCCGAAATCAGCTTCATAAGAATGATGGCGTGCGTTGTTGTAAGTCTATTGCTTAAATTGTCTTGCGCGAGGGCGTGTGCCGGGGCATACTGCAGCGGATGAAGACCCAAACCGGCGTGTTTCTGCCAAAGCCTGTTCCCAACGCGCAACCCGCTGCCAGAGTGGCAGGAGCGTGTGAATCAGAATGGCATATCCTTTTCCAGCAACTTGAATCGCAGCATGGTGAGCGCCATCTTCGCCGAGCGGTCGCGGATCATTTCGCGATCGCCCGGGAACAGAAATACACGGGCATCGACGCCATCGGGATGCGCCAGCGCGATCCAAACCGTGCCGACCGGTTTTTCCGGCGTGCCGCCATCGGGACCGGCGATGCCGCTGACGGCCAGCGCGTACGCCGCGTTGGCGCGGGCCTTGGCGCCTTTGGCCATGGCGCGAACGACTTGCTCGCTCACCGCGCCGTGAGTTTCGATCATGGCGGCGGGAACGCCGAGCATTTCGGTTTTGGATTCGTTGGAATAGGTGACGAACGCTTCTTTGAAGAATTTGCTGGTGCCGGGAACATCGGTCAGCATCTTGGCGATAAGGCCGCCGGTGCATGACTCGGCGGTGGTGACGGCCTGAATGATTTCCTTCGCATCGCCATCGCGGTTCAGCAGCTTGGCGAGCGCCTGCTGGAGCGTTTGATCGTCGACGCCGAAGATCAAATCCCCCAGCGCCGCCCGGCAGGCGGCTTCGGTCTTTTCAACTTCGCGTTTGGCTTCATCCAGCGACGGGAAGCGCGCATTGATGCGCAGGGAAACGATGCCGCCAGCGACGGTGGTGCCGACGGATGGATTGCGATCGCGGCGCATCAAGTCGCCGAGCTTCTCGGCGACGGCGCTTTCGCCCAGGCCAAAGGTATGCAGCGTGCGCGAAAGGATGACGGCCCCGCCGGCGGATTGTTTGATACGCGGAAGGATGTCGCGGGTGAACATCGCCTTCATTTCTTTGGGAACGCCGGGGGTGATGTACACATCCGTTCCGCGACCGCCCTTGTGCAACGCGATGCCAACGAGCGCCCTGGTCTTGGCCTTCCCGAAAAAATGGTCCCGAAGCTCCTGCTCGAGTTCATCTCGGCTGCGTGCTTGAAACGTGCCAATTTTGCCGAACATGCGTTCCATGTATTCGTCGCTGACTTTTGGCGCGTCAGCTACGGCCCGCGCTTGCGCGCGCACCGCTATTGCCGCCGCGAGTTCCGGCGCTTCGCCGAGCTTCGCATAAATCCCCGCAGCCGTCCCGCAAGTATTAAAAATCATTGCGGCACCGCGCGGGATCATCGCCTGGACGCGATTGATCGGCGGCATTGCCCGGCCCCGTGCTTCGAAAAACTTCTTTAACTCGCCGAGCCACTCCGCATTTTCTTCCAGCGGTTCGTCCATAACCTTTGCCAGAGCCTGCCGGGTCAGGTCATCTTCCGTCGGACCGATACCGCCGGAAATAATCAGAAAGTCGCACTCCGAAGCAGAGCGAAGAATCGCCGCCTCGATTTTTTTAAGATCGTCCGGCACCGTGATATGCGCTACAACCCCCACCCCCACTTCCGCCAATTGCTGGCTTAGCCATGCGGAATTGGTGTCGATGGTCTGGCCCAAAACGAGTTCGTCGCCTATGGAAAGGATGATCGCGTTCATGATGAATGAGGATAGGCCAGCGGCGGAAAATAATCCCGCAGGGCCGATCCGGTCGAGCGGTTGTCGACATTCGGCGCGCCGATGCCGGCGCGGAAATCCTCGACGTCGGCCGTGCGGAAATCGACGCTGAAGCGGGTCATGCCGGTCTCGTTTTTTACCGTTTGATGCAGGTGCGCCCCGGCGAAGACCAGTATTTCCCCCGCCCGGCAGGAGAACGGCACACGCCGGGCATCGCCCATCGTCCCGTGAAAGCCGGGGTAGAGCGACGTGGTGCCGGCGTTGGGATCCTGCCAGCCGATGCGCAGGCTTTTTTTGTCGCGCGTCCAGGTGTCGTAATCGAAATCGCCGGAATTATTCTCCACCGCCTGGCGCAGAAAATCGGGGAAGAAAACGAACGTCTGCTCCGGCGGCAGGTCATGCAGCGGAATCCACCAACTGATCTGGCAGGCTGGATGCGAATACCAGGTGTCGCGATGGGCGTAATAAATCGGGGCGGCCTTGGGATTGTCAAACCCGCGATGCGTGGAAACCCGCAGGCGCAGCGGATCGAACGCATTGCGGCGGGCGTCAAAACCATATTCGCCGACGATATCGCGCATCGCCTGCAAAAAGCGCGTCTCTTCGTACAGCACCTTGCGCAGGCGGCCGATTCGGCGAAAAAGCTCGTCGCCGGTCAGGCGGAATTGCGCCTCGCGCACCGGGCCCTCCTGCCCAAGCTCCGCCTCAATCAGTTGCAGCACATCGGCGATGAGCCGGCGGGAAATATCGGTGGCCGGGAGAAGATAAATCTGCCCATCGTAAACGGCCCGGCGAAATGCCTCGTTGGCTTTCGGAGCGGCGGTTGAAATGTCGCTGGTGTTCATGGTTTAGTCCCCAGGCAGATGCAGCGCGGGCTGTCGAGTGACAAGCCGGAGCCGTCTATATCGCCGAAAAATGCAATTTCAGTAAAGCCACAGGTTTTCAACATCTGGGCGATGGCGTCGGGCAGATAAAGCCGCAGGCTGCTTGGTTCGACGACGCGTTGGCCATCGGGAAAGATATACGTCCAAACCTGCTCCAATTTCCCGGCGGCCAAACTCACGGCACATTCACGCAGCAGGAGAATGTCGCCATCATCGGTTGCATGCCGACGAATAATCGAAGGCTTAAATCCGCGCAGAACGCCGGGAATATTCTGGTAATCCAGAATGAACCGTCCGCCAGGCAGCAGGGCCTCGAACGCGCGCTGGATCATCGAGAGGTTTTGCACATCCGTGTCGGCGTTTCCAAAACTGCTGCCCCAGTTAAACGCCGCATCGCACGGGATCGGCGGCGTGAATTCGAATGCGTCGCGGCAAAAATATTGCACCGGCAACTCTTCCCTGTTGCCGGCTACGGTTGCCCGGATGATATATGATTGGCACTGATCGACGCCAATGACCTCAATCTCGCGGCGCGCCAGCGGAATCGACAGGCCACCGATGCCACAGCATTGATCGAACACGGTATGGTCTGACGTCAGTTGTAACTTATCGACCAGAAACCGGCATACCGCATCCACCGTGGCGGAGTCGCGCACCAGAAACATGTCGGCCATGGTCTCGCTATAAAACGAATGCCACCAGGCTGTGGATCTGTCGTCGTTCACGTTCCGGCCTCCATCTTAAACTGCTCCTGTAATCCCGCCGCCGACAGCGCCATCATCAACACCGGGTCGCTCGCCACCTGCTCGCCCGGCGGCATCATAGGAATTCGATCGAGCAGCTGCCGCATTTTCGGCCGATCGAGAAATGGGACGGCGGCGAACGCCGGGCTTTCGACGCGGTCGTGAATCATCGTTTCGATTTTCGCATCCGTAAAGCGCGCCAAAGGCGGCGCGGTGAACGGCTGCTTCTGCCGGTGATAGACGGCATCGCTGATCACCGGCTTTGCCGCCTGGCGAAGCAGATATTTTTCCGTCGTCCCCTTGATCTTCAGCGAAAGCGGAAGCCGCCGGGCAAATTCGAACAGGCGATGATCGAGAAACGGCAATCGCCCTTCCACCGAGTGGGCCATTTCCGTTCCATCGCCGAGAGTTCGCAAAATATAATTTGCCAGCGCCAGTTTCGACCAGAGATGCGTCGCCTGATCGACGCGATTTCGCCCGCGAAGCTGGCCGGTAATATCGAATGCGTCGAGCAAGTTTTGGCAGCAATCCCGCCGGGAAAAATCGGCAGTGAAATCATCGCTTAGAATTTTCCGCATGCGATACCCGAGCGTACCTTTGGCGCGCAGGAAGCTGGGAATGAATCCCAGCGACTGCTCGATCGCGCCCAGCGGCAGTGAATCTCCCGCGGCAAGCTGAATGCCGGCCATGATCGGATTGGCGGCGTAAAGCCGGGCGAGCGATCCGGATAAATCGCCGCCAGCGGAATCGTTCGATCGCAACAAATCTTCGCGCAGGTGCGGATAGCCGGCGAAAAGCTCGTCGGCCCCTTCGCCGGAGAGAACCACCTTGAAGCCCGCCTGATGAATCGCCCGGCTGAGCAGAAACTTCGCTGGCAAATGGCCGTTGATCGCAAGCCCCTCGCTGTAATAAAGGGCAGTTGGCAAAGCCTCCAGCAGATCGGCCTGCGTCACGCGCACTTCGTGCAGCACCGCGCCAAGGTCGCCGCCGGTTTCCCGCGCCGCGGCCAGCTCGTCGTAAACCGCATGCTCGAACGCCACCGTGAAACAATGCATCGGCGTCTGAAATCGCTTGCGCGACAGCCCGGCGATCGTGCTGGAATCCAACCCGCCACTGAGATGAAAACAAACCGGCACATCCGCCCGCAGGCGAACGGCAACGGCGTCATCCAGCGAGTGAAACAGCTCGCCGCGAAGTTCATCTTCATCCCATGCGCTCGTTGCGTTCTCATCGTCCCGCGGGAAATCCATATCCCAATACCGGCGTAAGTCGACCTTCCCATCATGCGCCAAAAGATAATGCCCGGGCGGAACCTGCTTCACGCCCGCAAACAGCGTTTGCTCGGGAAGAACATATTGCAGGCTCATCGCGGCCACGGCCGCCGCGTGATTCCACGCCGGCCGCAATCCGGCAGCGAAGAGCGCCTTTGCCTCAGACGCAATCCACAACGTTCCGCCGGCATTCGCATAACAGAGCGGCTTGATTCCGAATCGATCGCGCGCCGCAAAGAGTTTGCGCCGGCGGCCATCCCACAGCACAAATGCAAATTCGCCGCGCAAATGTTCGAGGCATGCTTCGCCGAAATCCTCGTAGAGATGCAGCAATATTTCGCTGTCGCTCTGGGATGAAAAATGATGGCCGCGTTTTTCCAGGTCCCGGCGAATTGCCTCGAATTCATAAAACTCGCCATTCACCACCGCCACGATTTTCCCATCCTCATTGGCGATCGGCTGCGCGCCGGTTTCCAAATCGATGATGCTCAGGCGCGCATGCCCAAGCGCGACCCGGCCATCCGGCGTCTGCCATATGCCCTGTCCATCCGGCCCGCGATGGCGCAGGGCCGCGATGGCCCGGCGGATTGCGCCTTGCTCGACCGGGGCATTCCACGAAATCACGCCGGCTATTCCGCACATAATCCCCCGCCGGGTGAGAAGAAGAGTTTGGTTGATTCATCTTCGAGCGCGCGGGCGAAAATCGCCTGGAAATCCTCCAGCGGATGAACTTCGCCGAGCAATCCGCGCACGTCGATCGCGCCCTCGACCATCATACCGATGCCTTGCTTGAAGCTGCCATAGCACGCCCCGCGGAGGGTCAGTTCCTTCATGACCGCCGTGTGCATATCAAGCCCAATCGGGATTGGCGGACGGCTTTTCAGCACCACCGTTCCCCGCGGCCGAACCGCGCGCACGATGGCCGACAGCGCGTTGCTATCGGCAATGGTCTCGATGGCAAAGTCGTAAGAATTGTCCGCAAGACGCCCGCCACGAACGCCGGCGTCGTGGATATCGATATCGGTAAACCCACTCGCCGTCAAAACCTGCCGCACCAGCGCCGAAAAGCGATTTTTCCCGTAAATAAGCCCCTTTGCGCCCGCCGGTAGTTCGGCGTTTAAAACGCCCAGCGCCGCCGCCACCGGCTCGGCGTAAGCCGCCTCGGTGAAGGAAAGCTTTTGTGGAATCCGCCAAACCGCCTTCGTCGGCACCGTTACAAATTCTGCGAACGCGCCGTCGCGATCGACGCCCAGCATCGTTCGATTCTGGCACAGCGTCGCGAGATCGCGGTTGCATTCACTACAATTGCCACACGGAATCAGCGGCATCACCGCAACCCGCTCGCCCCGGGAAAAGGCGCTGGCCGAGCCTGCCTCTTCGATAATCCCCGAGAACTCGTGCCCCAGCACCAGAGGATCGGCGGCGGGAATCCGCCCGATTGCCACATACACATCCGTCCGGCAAACTCCCGCCGCTGCCACGCGAATCAGGACTTCGTCGGCCGATGTCCGCGCCGGCCGCGGGATTTCCCGCAGGGCGATCGATGTGCCGATTTTCTGGATGGCTTTCATGGATTGCATCATGGTCTTCCCGCGTGATTGCCGTCTGTTCGTCCGGCTGTGCGTGTACATTATACACGATGTCGATCCCGCCGTCGCGGTAATTTAAGTACTGAGATTGCGAGGCGGTGCGTGAGGCGGCGGATCGTTGCAACGTGGCACGGGCGGCTCGCCCGTGAGCTTGGTATCAATCGAATCTCGCGGAGTTACCGCGACTCGCGGGCGGGCCGCCCGTGCCAGGTGAAGCCGCACCCGCCGATGATGAGCATGCGCGTTTTTTCGGGAGCGTACAAACGACATTCGGCGCGGTGGGGCAGACATTCTTGTCGGCCGGAATCCATTGCAATAGTGCGAAACCCGCGTGCCGGTTATCATTCCTTGCGGGGGTTTCTCCAGGGACACCATATGAAAACCATCTGCGTCATCGGATTAATGCTTCTTTTGCCGGTCATGGCCCAAGCCGCGACGTCCAGTCACCCAGGCCAAACCGGCGCGATCGAAGGCACCATCACCGACGCCCAAGGCGGCGATGTCATTCGCTACGCCGGCCTGGTCCCGCCAAGGCTTCCCTCGCACCGGCTCTTCGGCCTGATCCTCGGCCTGCACGGCAAAGGGGGCGATGAGAAGCAGCAGGTGGGGCCGATCTCGCAGGCATTGGCCGCGAATAATCTTGCCGGCCAATATGTGGTACTGGGCCTCAAGGCAAAGGGTGAAAGCTGGGAGGATGCCGACGTCCAGCCCGTCGCCGAGGCGATCGCCTGGGCGCTGAAGGAATATCCGATCGACTCCCGGCGGGTGTATGCGTGGGGCTTTTCCAGCGGGGCGTTCTTCACCGGAAAATTCGCGCCGCGCCACCAAAATCTTCTGGCCGCCGGGGTGATTCAGTCCGGCGGATTGTGGGACCCGCCCAAGCTCGAAGACGGCGCAGAAGCCGCCGTCCAGCTTTACATCATCCATGGCGAGAAGGACACGATGGTCGACGTTAAAATGGCCCACGATGCCTGCGCCCGCCTCAAGGCCGCCAACTATCGGTTCGTGTATCACGAGCTCACCGGGGATGATCATGGCCTTCGCGGCCCCGGCGGCCAGCCCGCCCGCCAGGACGCCATCCGCTTCATGAATGCCCTTCGCAATCGCGCTATTCCGCTGACTGATGCGGAGCGGAAAATCGTGGACGACCTGAGCGCGAAGCTAAGCAGCGGAAAGTGGAACCCGCCAACGAGCGCGTATGCGCCATTGCTGAATCTTGCCGGCCCGGAAACCGATGCGCTGTTGGTCGTGGCGTTGCAGAGCGCCAAGCCCACCGTCCGCCTCAATGCCGCTTCCCTGTGCCAGCAACGTCTCTATGGAAAGCCGGTGCTGGATGCCCTGGCGGTGGCCATGAAGGACAAGGACGCCAAGGTTCGCTCATTGGCCATCCGAGGCCTGGGGCTTGCCGCCAACTTTCAAAATCCTGACGCCATCGAGGCGCTGGCCGCCTTCGCGAAGGACACCACCAACGGGTCGACGGATCGCCTCGACGCCGCCGGCCAGCTGGGCGTGACGTTGCCGCTGCAATTGCTCAGCGTGAACCGCCAGTCCCAAACCTTCACCGCCCTCAAGGCCCTGGTGGACGACAAGAATTCCCAGATCAGCGAACTGGCGTCGGTTAGCCTGGATGGCAAACTGACGTTCGACGGACAGACATATCGGGCGGAGAAGTAATTCTCCGATTGCGATAAAACCCGGGCGGAAGAAATGTCGAACGAAATTTCCTCACCATGACGCACTGCGTCGATGATCGGCGGGGGGAATGGGCCGCTGCTGTCGTGGTTGCCTTTGACTGCCAGAACCTTTGAACAACCAGTTGATCGCGCCGCCCGAAGTATCATTGCGTCGGGGAGATCGCCGCAGGAGATGAGCGCATCGACAGGATCAGTCGCGATCTGTCGCGCAACCGTATCATCATCCGCCAGTACGAGAATCGTCATGGGTTTTCCGGACTTGCTGTTGTCGCGGCGAGGGCTTTAACCGATCCTTTCACTAGACCTCCAGCGCGGACGCAGGGATTTATGCGCCCAACTTTACCCTAAGCTTCCGATCGAACACATCCAAAAACATATCCATCTTCGACCGCGCCCCCCAGATTTCCAACTCCGCATCACCCCGCGCCTTTACCGTCAGTTCAACCTTCTTCCCGCCGATCTCGGATTTTACGGCTGATACAACCGAGCCGTGGCTGCGGTCCAAACCGTCGGCAACACGCAAAAGTGCTGCTCCGACGCGCACCACCCGGCGTGCCCTTGAAGAAAGCCTGGCGAACTGCCGGTGGGACGATTTGGGGGCGGCCTTGCGGTGATATCGCGCGATGTTGGCGATTACGGAGATTTCCTCGTCGGTGAAATTCTTCAGGCCGCCGTTGAGGATCAGGTACTGGCTGTGTTTGTGATGGCGTTCGCGGGCGATGTGCCAGCCGATGTCGTGCAGCAATGCGCCGTATTCGATCAGCTCGCGATCCTGGGCGGCAAGCTTGTGCAACGGCTGCAACTGGTCGAACAGCGCGACGCACAGCTTCGCCACATGCTCGCTGTGCGATTGATGCCAGGCGCATCGCCGGGCAAGATCGAGCACGCTTCGGCGCCGCGGATC
>DASRRM010000455.1:0-18594 GCA_035695715.1 Tepidisphaeraceae bacterium | reverse complement strand
GGCCACGTTTGGCATCGTTGGTTACACCGTTTACCGTAATGGCACCGCCATCGGTACGGCAACCGGTACCACCTACGTCGACACCACCGTCGCCGCGGCGACAAGCTATACCTATACGGTTGCCACACTCGACAATACCGGCGCAAATTCCGCGCAAACTGCAAGCGTCGCCGCCAAAACGCTGGCCATTGGCACCGGGCTTTTCGCGTCTTACTTCAACAACACCAATCTCACCGGCACGCCGGTGCTGACGCGCGTCGATCCGACGGTGAACTTCACGTGGAACGGCGCGGTGCCCGGCACCGGCGTTCCGACGACCAACTTCAGCACGCGGTGGGTCGGCCAGTTCGTCGCGCCCACGACGGAAACCTATACCTTCAGCACCACGTCCGATGATGGCTGCCGGTTGTGGGTCAATGGGCAGGAACTGATCAACGACTGGGTGGGCCAATCGGCCACGACCGAGCAGGGATCGATCGCCCTGGTTGCCGGGCAGTCTTATTCGATCGAGTTGGATTATTTCCAGGCCGGCGGGAACGACACGATCTCGCTGTCATTGGCGACGCCGACGATCACCACGGAAATCGTTCCCCAGAGCGACCTGTATCCGAACCTCGCTTCGCCTTCCAATTTGGCGGCAACGGTGTCCGGCAGCAAAGTCAACCTGAGCTGGACCGACAACGCCGCCCCAACGACAACCGGCTTCACCGTCCAGCGCAGCACCGACGGCGTGAACTTCAGCAACATCGCCAGCACAGCAGCCGGCGTGAGCACCTACGTCGACACGACCATCGCCGCCGGCACATCGTACACCTATCGCATCGTCGCCAGCGGCGGGGGGCTGACCTCCGCCCCGTCGGCAACCGTCACCACCAACTCGCTGGCGACCACCACCAATCTCAGCGCGCTGAATTGGGTGAGCGCCACGGCCGGCTATGGCACGGTGCAGAAAAATACCAGCATCCTGGGAAATCCGATCAAGCTGCACGGCGTCACCTACGCCACCGGCATCGGCACCCATGCCGCTTCTACGATTGTCTACAATCTTGGCGGCACCTACACGAATTTCTCATCCGCCGTCGGCATCGACGATGAAGAGATCGGCAAAGGCTCCGGGTCGGTCGATTTCCAGGTGATCGGCGATGGAAAAGTTCTTTTCGATTCCGGCGTGCTGACCAGCGCCAGCCCAACGGTCAATATTTCGGTTTCAGTAGTCGGCGTGCAGACCCTGACGCTCGTTGCCAACAACGGCGTTGCCGGGAGTATCGACTACGACCACGCCGACTGGGCCGGTGCGACGCTTTCATCGCTGCCCGCAGTGCCCGCCGCGCCATCGAACCTCACCGCCGCCGCCATCAGCACCAGCACGGAGAACCTCGCCTGGACGGAAACCACCGCCGCCGTCAGCAGCTTCATCATCCAGCGCGGCACCGACGGCGTGAACTTCAGCACGATTGCCAGCGGCGTGGCCGGATCCGCGACCACCTACGCCGACACCACCGCCGCCGCCAACACGAAATATTACTACCAGGTTCTGGCGGTGAATTCCGTGGGCAATTCCCCGGCGTCCAACATCGCCTCCGCCACAACGCTTTCGGCCAATGCCATCAGCACCAATCTCAGCACGCTGAATTGGGTGAGCGCAACCACCGGCTATGCGACGGTGGAGAAAAACCTGAGCGTCGGCGGAAATCCGATCACCTTGAACGGTGTGACCTATCCCTCCGGCATCGGCACGCACGCCGTGTCGAACATCGTCTACAACCTCGCCGGCGGCTACACCAACTTCCTCTCCGACATCGGCATCGACGGAGAGGAAAAAGCCAACGGTGGGGCAGTGGACTTCCAGGTGATCGGGGATGGGAAAGTGCTTTACGACAGCGGCGTATTGACCAATCTCAGCGCCACTGTGAGCATCAATGTGAATGTCGCCGGCGTGCAGACCATGACGCTGGTGGCCACTAATGGCGTGGCCGGCAGCATCGACTTCGATCACGCCGACTGGGCCGGGGCGAGGCTTTTATCGTCAGCAACGCAACCACCCGCCGCCCCGTCGGGGCTGACGGCCAATGCGCTCTCCACCACGCAGGTGAATCTCGCCTGGACGAACAACGCCGCCCCAAGCAGCACATTCATCATCGAGCGGGCTACCGGCACATCGACCAGCTTCTCGCAGATCGGCACCACTGCGGCCGGCGTTACCACCTTCAGCGACACGACGGGCGCAGCGGGAACCAGCTACACGTATGAAGTGCTGGCGGTTTCGTCGGCCGGGATTGATTCCGCACCGAGTGCCACCGCCAGCGCAACGACCCTGGCCGCCGGTGCGATCACTACCAACCTGAGCGCACTGAACTGGGTCAGCGCCACCACCGGCTATGCCACGGTGCAGAAAAATCTGAGTGTCGGTGGGAATCCGATCACCCTCAACGGCGTGACTTACGCATCCGGCATCGGCACGCATGCCGTGTCCAACATCGTCTATAACCTCGCCGGGCAATACACCAACTTCCTCTCCGACATCGGCATCGATGGAGAGGAAAAGGCCAACGGCGGGGCGGTTGATTTCCAGGTGATTGGGGATGGGAAAGTGCTTTATGACAGCGGCGTGCTCACCAACACCAGCGCCACCGTTAGCATCAATGTCGACGTGACCGGCGTGCAGAGCATGACGCTGGTGGCGACCAATGGCGTGGCCGGAAGCATCGATTTCGACCATGCCGATTGGGCCGGGGCGCGGCTCTTGTCTTCCTCCGTCCAGCCGCCCGCGGCGCCGGCCAATCTCGTCGCGGTGGACTCATCGGCAACGCAGATCAATCTCACCTGGACCAGCACCGCCGCCACCGCAACGGGATTCATCATTCAGCGGAGCACCAACGGCGGAGCGTTTACACAGATCGCCACCACCGCCGCCAGCGTCACGACTTACTTCGACACCACCGCCGCCGCCGGCACGACGTACACCTATCAGGTGCTGGCGACCAACGGCGCGAGCAACTCTTCGCCGTCGAATACCGCGACTGCCACCACGCTCGCCGCGTCGGCGGTTGTTACCAATCTCAGTTCCCTGCCGTGGGTCAGCGCTACCGCGGGCTACGGCACCGTGCAACTGGACAGCACCATCTCCGGCAACACCCTCACGCTTCGCGGCGTGACCTATGCTTCGGGCATCGGCACGCACGCGGCCTCCACCATCGTTTACAATTTAAACGGCGCGTATACAAATTTTCTTTCCGATGTCGGCGTTGACGATGAGGAAAACGGCAAGGGAATCGGCTCGGTCGATTTCCAGGTCATCGGCGATGGAAAAGTGCTTTTTGACAGCGGCGTTGTCACCAACAACAGCCCAATTGTCAGCATTGATGTCGACGTCACCGGCGTCCAGACGCTGACGCTGGTTGCGACCAATGGCGTGACCAACAGCATCGATTACGACCATTCCGACTGGGCCGGTGCCCGGCTGGCAGCCGCCGGCAACGGCGGGGCGGTAGTGACCAATGAACTCATGGAAGCCGCCCGCCCGATTAGCACGATTTCGGCGTTGCAGATCGTCGACACCGCCGCCCCGGCAGTTCCCACACCCTGGGCCAATATTTCCATCGGGAATGTGGGCCAACTCGGCGGCGCATCGGAATCGGCGGGTGTATTTACCGTTTCCGGGGCTGGCGTGGGCGTGGCCGGCAGCGCTGATGCGCTCGACTACGTTTACCAATCGCTTACCGGCAACGGCACGATTGTCGCGCATCTGGAAACTGCCCAGAGCGGCGGCGACGAAGCCGGCCTCCTCATTCGCGAAGGCACCGGCGCAGGGGCGAAAGAAGTCGGCCTGCTGCTGACGGCCAGAGGCGCGAGGTTGGTTCACCGCGCCGAGACCGGCGGAAAAGCCGCTGCGTCCAATAAACCGGCCGCCGCCGACACCTGGGAAAAGCTCGTTCGCAAGGGAAACACGTTCACTGCATACGTGTCAATCGATGGCAAGCATTGGAAGAAGGTGGGAGCGACGACCGTGAAGATGAACGCCGGCGTTGATGTTGGCCTGGCCGCCGCTTCGGGAACGACCACGGCGTTGAATTCCTCGCTCTTCAGCGACGTCGCGGTATCGGGATGATGTTCGCCGGCCCCGACCGTAGGGCGGGCATTGCCCGCCGAGTGGGGCGGCCAGCAACCGGATCGTGTAACGTAGTACCGTAGGGCGGGCACTGCCCGCCGAGTGGACCGGCCAGCAACCGGATTCGCGTACCGTAGGGCGAGCACTGCCGCCGAGCGGACCGGCCGGCGGCCGGATCGCGGCGGGCATTGCCCGCCCTACGCGGTCTTCAGCCTTCAGCGACGTCGCGGTTATCGGATGAGCCGTCAAAATCGGCACGACCGCTACAGGCCGAAGAGTGTCGGTCAATTTCTCGCCAGGCGCGCAAACTTTTTCAACCACGCTTCACAATTACCCGTCGCGGCGCGCCGGGCGGGGTAGGTTTGCAGTCCAAGGCGCGGTCGTCAATACGCGCCTTTGCTCCCATGGATTTGTTACTGGCAGGGGTACGAATGCGACTGCAATTGGGTGAAAAAAAGTTCGCGCGGCGAAACACGGCTGCCATTTCCGAAGCCTGCTCGAAAGTTGTCGAGCCGCTGGAAAACCGCGTCATGCTGGCGGCACACATCGCCGGCAGCAGCACCGTTTATTCGACCATTCAGGCCGCCGTCAACGCCGCGTCGGCGGGGGCGGTGATCACGGTGGATGCCGGGTCATATCCCGAGGAAGTGACCGTCACCAAATCGCTCACGATCGAGGGGGCCGAGGCGGGGATTGATGCCCGGCAGACCACCCGCCTGAATGGTCCCACGTCCGAAGAATCGATCGTTACCGGCGCTGTGAAAAGCGGCGTTGACAGTGCCGCGTTCGATATAGCTGCCAACGATGTCACCCTCGATGGCTTCACCGTTCAGGGTGAAACCGACCAGGGCCTGACCACCAGCGCCGGCATTCTCATCTCGCCGGGCGTTTCCGGCACGCACATCGTCAACAACATCTTGCAGAACAACGTCTCGGGCCTGTTCCTGGCCAACAGCAGCAGCACCGACGCCGCCCTGATTCAACACAATGTCTTCCGCAACAACAATAACAATGGCATCAACGGCGGGCGCGGCATCTACAGCGACCAAAGCGTCTCCGGCGGAAATCTCACCAACGTCACCATCGATTCCAACGCTTTCACCAATAACTTCGGCGGCGACGGCACCACCAATCTCGAAGCCGCCTGTGCACTTGAAGCAACCGTTGCCGGCAAGCAATCCAACATCCGCATCACCAACAACACGATGACCGGCAACGGCAAGGGCGTGTTGATCTTTGACGCCAGCAACATTTTCATCGAAGGCAACACCGTCACGACCTCGCGCGACCAATACAGCGGCACCATGCGCTTCGAGGGAAACGTGCAGAACGTGGTGATGGAATACAACACCATCTTCAGCAACACCGGGCCCGGGGTGGCCGTCGACAGCAAGGGCGCGCCGGGGCTGAATTCCGGCTTCGTGGTCAACTTCAACAACATCTACAACAACAACAACGCCTATGCGACGAAGATGGGCGTGGTTTACGACGCCACCGTTTACAGCGGAACATTCGATGCCCGCTATAACTGGTGGGGAAATGTGACAGGTCCCAGCGGCAACGGCACCGGGACGGGCGACGCCGTGTCGGCCGGCGCGTTTCAGCCCGGCAGCGGATTGGGATGGTCACTCACTACCGGTGGGATCACGCTTTATTCCCCCTGGAGCACGGCGCTGAATGCGGTGCCCGGCGCATTGCCCCCCGCGCCAATCGCGGTCAGCGCCGTCGCGGCCGGTGTCACGCAAATCAACCTTTCCTGGACTGACACGGCCTACGGCTTGGAGACCGGCTTTATCATCCAGCGCAGCACCGACGGCGTGAACTTCGCGCAAGTCGGAACCACCGCCGCCGCTGTAACTCAGTTCGCCGACACCACCGCCACGGGAGGAACGACCTACACCTACCGCGTCGCATCGACCAACGCCAATGGCGCTTCGCCATTCAGCGCGGTCGCCTCCACCACAACGCCCGCCGCCGGGTCGATCACGACGAACCTGAGCTCTGTGAACTGGGTCAGCGCGACGGCCGGCTACGATACTGTGCAGAAAAATCACAGCATCAACGGCAACCCGATCACGCTCAACGGAACTGTCTACGCCACCGGCATCGGCACTCATGCCGCCTCGCAGATCGTCTATAATCTGGCGGGGCGGTACACTAATTTCATTTCTGACATCGGCATCGATTCAGAGGAGAACGGCGTTGGGAATGGCGAGGTCGATTTCCAGGTGCTCGGCGACGGCAAGCTGCTTTACGACAGCGGCGACCTGACCAACCCCAGCCTGGCCGTCAGCATCAATGTAAATGTGACAGGCGTGCAAGTACTGACGCTGATCGCGAACAACGGAATCGCCAATAACATTAACTACGACCATGCCGATTGGGCGGGGGCGAAGCTGCTTTCGTCGGGGCTGTTGCCGCCGACCGCGCCCTCGGGTTTGAGCGCCGTCGCCACCCTGCCGACACAGGTGAATCTCGCCTGGACCAACAACGGGCTGACAGCCACAGGGACACTCATCCAGCGCAGCACCGACGGCGTGAACTTCACGCAAATCGCCAGCGTTGGCGCAACCGTCAGCAGCTATGCCGACACCACTGCCGCCGGGGGCACGGCGTACACCTATCGCATTGCCGCCACCAATGCCAACGGCTCGTCCGCCTTCACTCCTGTAGCCACGGCAACGACGCCTGCCGCCGGTTCAACCATCACCAATCTCAGCACGCTAAGCTGGGTCAGTGCCGTCGCCGGCTACGGCACGGTTCAAAAGAATCTCAGCATCAACGGAAACCCCATCACCCTGAACGGCGTGACATATTCCACCGGCATCGGCACCCATGCCGTCTCCAACATCGTCTACAACCTCAACGGCGCTTACACCAACTTCGTTTCCGACATCGGCGTCGATGGCGAGGAACAAGCCAATGGCGGATCGCTCATCTTCGAGGTGATCGGCGACAACGGCGCAATCCTCTACAACAGCGGCATCCTCACCAACACCAGCCCCACCGTCAGCATCGACGTGAACGTGACCGGCGTGAAGACATTGACGCTGAACGTCACCAACGGCATCGCGGGAAACATCAATTACGACCACGCCGACTGGGCCGGGGCAAAGTTGATCTCCTCTTCGGCACAGGTTCCCCTCGCGCCTTCGGGCCTTACCGGCGTGGCGATTTCCTCGACGCAGGTGAATCTCTCCTGGACCAATAACGCCCCCAACGCCACCGGCTTTGTCATCGATCGCAGCACCGACGGCGTGAACTTCACGCAAATCGCCACCACCGCCGCCGGGGTGACCACCTTCACCGACACCAGCGCCGCCGCCGGGACGACCAACACGTACGAAGTGGCGGCTGTAAACGCCGCCGGCAACTCGGCGTTCAGCAACACCGTCGCCGTCGCCACGCCCGCCGCCGGGTCTATCACCACATACCTCAGCACCTTGAACTGGACCAGCGCCTCGGCCGGATATGGCACGGTGCAGAAAAACCTAAGCATCAACGGCAACCCCCTCACCCTCAACGGCGTGACTTACGCTTCAGGCATCGGCACACACGCTGTCTCCAACATTGTCTACAACCTTGGCGGCGCATATACCAACTTCATCTCCGACATCGGCGTGGATGGGGAAGAACAAGCGAACGGCGGGGCGGTCATCTTCGAAGTGATCGGCGACAACGGCGCAATCCTCTACAACAGCGGCGTGCTGACCAACACCAGCGCCACAGTCAGCATCGACGTGAACGTAACCGGCGTGCAGACACTCACGCTGAACGTCACCAACGGCATCGCCGGGAACATCGACTACGACCATGCCGACTGGGCCGGCGCGAAATTGATTTCCTCTTCCGCCCAAGCGCCAGTCGCGCCATCCGGCCTAACCGGCCTGGCGATTTCGCCAACGCAAGTAAACCTTTCCTGGACCAACAACGCCCCCAACGCCACCGGCTTTGTCATCGACCGCAGCACCGACGGCGTGAATTTCACGCAGATCGGCACCACCGCCGCCGGCATTACCAGCTTCACCGATACCGCCGCCGCTGCCGGGACAACCAACACATATGAAGTCGCCGCCGTGAACTCAGCAGGTAATTCGCCCTTCACCCCCGGCCTGGCAATTGTCACGCCCGCCGCCGGGGCGATCACCACGTATCTCAGCGATTTGAACTGGGTCAGCGCCACCGCCGGCTATGGCACCGTGCAGAAAAATCTCAGCATCAACGGCAACCCGATCACCCTCAACGGCGTCACCTATGCTAAGGGCATCGGCACGCATGCCGTCTCCGATATCGTCTACAACCTCAACGGCGCGTATACCAACTTTCTTTCCGACATCGGCATTGATGGCGAAGAAAAAGGCAACGGCGGGGCGGTTGATTTCCAGGTGATTGGCGATGGGAAAGTCCTCTTCGACAGCGGCGTTTTAACTAATACCAGCCCGACCGTCACCCTCGACGTGAATGTCACCGGCGTGAAAACGCTGACGCTGATCGCGACCAACACCATCGCCGGCAGCATCGACTACGACCATGCCGACTGGGCCGGGGCGAAGTTGCTTTCATCGCCGGGCCAGGCGCCGGTCGCGCCGTCGGGTCTAACCGGCGTGGCTGTCAACCCCGCGCAGGTCAATCTCGCCTGGACCAACAACGCCCCCAACGCCACCGGCTTTGCGATCTTCCGCAGCACCGATGGCCTGAACTTCGCGCAGATCGCCACCACCGCCGCCAACGTCACCAGCTACAGCGACACCGCCGCCGTCGCCGGCGCGACCGACACCTATGAAGTGGCCGCAACCAATTCCGGCGGGAATTCCCCTTTCAGCAACACCGTCGCCGTCGCCACGCCGGCTGCCGGGTCGATCGGGACCAATCTCAGCGCGTTGAATTGGGTGAGCGCCATGGCCGGCTATGCCACGGTGCAGAAAAACCTCAGCATCCTGGGGAATCCGATCAGGCTTAATGGCGTGGTCTATTCCACCGGCATCGGCACGCACGCCGCGTCAACCATCGTCTATAACCTCGCCGGGGCGTACACCAACTTCATCTCCGACATCGGCATCGATTCCGAAGAAGTCGGCAAAGGCTCCGGCTCGGTCGATTTCCAGGTGATCGGCGACGGCAAAGTCCTTTTCGACAGCGGCATACTCACCAGCGCCAGCCCGACCGTCACGCTCGATGTGAATGTGACCGGTGTGCAGACACTGACATTGCAAGCCACCAACGGCATTGCCGGTAGCATCGACTACGACCACGCCGACTGGGCTGGGGCGCGTTTGCTGTCAGCCCCCGCCGGCGGATCCACGCAGCCGACCGCCCTGGTTGACGCCGCCGTCCCCAGCACGATCTCCGCCCTGCGCATCGTCAACGCCGCCGCCCCGGCGGTTTCCACGCCCTGGATGAATATCTCCGTCGGCAAACTAGGCCAACTCGGCTCGGCGACAAACACCGGCTCAACCTTCACTATCGCCGGCGCTGGAACCGGCGTCGCCCAAGCCGCCGACGCGCTTGATTATGTCTATCAAACTCTTGCGGGAAATGGCACGATCGTCGCGCACCTCGACAGCGCGCAAATGGTGGGCGATCAGGCCGGCCTGTTGATCCGCGAAACCGCCGCCGCCGGGGCGAAGGACGTCGCATTGCTCATCACACAAAAAGGGACACGCTTTGCCCATCGCGCCAAAACCGGCGGCACCACCGCCGCCACAACCAAATCGACCAAAGCAACGCCCGACTGGCTGAAGCTCGTCCGCAAGGGCAACACCTTCACCGCCTACGACTCGGTGGACGGCATTCATTGGAAAAAAGCCGGCTCGACAAGGATCAAGATGAACGCCACGGTGGAGATGGGATTGGCGGTCGCGTCGGGCGCATCTGCCGTGCTTAATTCGTCGGTCTTCAGCGATGTGGCCGTCAGTATGTGAGTCGCATTGCGCGATGAGACGGCAGCTTGGTGATCGCATCAGCTACTAATCGGGACGGGACAAATGAAGTGAATCCGATGATAGCCGGGGGCGGAAGCCCACGGATGTCATGCTCACATCGAACGACTTTCTTCAGGTTTATGCAGCGGCAAATCGTCATCCTGAGAACGTGTGAGTTTTCAACGCGGCACGGGCGGTCCGCCCGTGTTTCCCTTTCGAAAACATGGGCGGGCTGCCCATGCCACACAAAAATTCACACGCTCTGAGGTACTCCGAAGGATCTGGCTCGCCTTCGTAGACAAGCAAGATCCTTCGGAATACCTCGGATGACAGTCGGGCGGTCGCGCGACCAGCGTGAAAAACGCTATATGAAATCACAAGCTCGCATCGCGTCTTACTTGTGATCCTTTTCCGCCACGATTCCGTCGACCAAAATCTCGTCGCCCTTGATGGCGCCGTCGACGCGGACGCGCAGGTCGCTCTCCTTGTCGGTCTTTTTCAGGAATTCCTTGGCCAGAACATTTCCCTTCTCATTGAACTTGTACATGTGCTTGCCAGAGATCAGGGCATAGCCGGACTTTTCGCACGATTCCTTGGTCGCGCATTCCTTGGTATGTCCGGCGGCGGCTTTTTCGGGGTCGTCCTTGTCCATCATTTTCGCGCCGCACGCCTGGTCGATCAGAATTCCGCTGGTTGATGTGACCGGCTCGGCCTTGTTTGCCGCCATCGTGAAGGTGATCGTCAGGAGCAACGCACAAACCGCCGCGGCTACTGCTGTGAACAGTCGCATAAGAACCTCCGAGTGGAATGAGAACAGCAAATGGCCCGGCGGCACAAGCCGCCAGGCCGGTATCATTTCGTTTTACATTTCGGCTTCGCGATCGAAATGCCGGTGCATGACGATCGCCTGGATAAACGCCTTGGAAAATGCGCCGAGGTCTTTGCCCGACGCGGTGACGACGCCGTTTTCAGAGAAGATTTTCCCGGCGTTGTCCGAGCCGTTGATTTCGGCGGCGGAAAGAAAATCGACGCCCTCGGCAAAAGCTCCGATCGGCTTAAAGTGCTTATAGGCCTCGGTGACGAATTCCATCGCCAATGGCGAGGCCGCCAGTGTTGCCACGCTCGCCTGCCCGCCGGGAATAAAAACGGCATCGTACATGACCGATGGGGCGTTGGGCGCGGGCTTATCGACCGCCAGGTCTTCGCCGCCGTGCGCCTTGATGGTGCCGGCAAAGCGCGCGATGACCTCGGCCAGCGCGCCCTCGGCGGCAAGAGCCGACTTGATTTGCGCCACCTGTTTTGCGTCCACGCCGTCGGCCGCCAGGATGGCAATCTTGCGTCCCTTGATCCCGTCGGCGGGCTTGTCCATGCTGAGGGCGGGCGAGGCCGGCGCTGCGCCTTTGGATTTTTTCGGCGGCGGGGCACTGGCCTCGGGCGTAATGCCGGTGGGGTTGCGGCGCTGCGGCTTCATTCCAATGTGCAGCCCCACTTTTTCCGCCAATTCATCCGCCACATTCGCCAGCAACTCGTTCAGCACGCGCTCCTGGACGGCTTTGGTTTGCACCATGTTTAGCTCGAAGCTGAAGGCCGCCGCGATGTGCTCTTTTTCCCAGCCCGCCATCGAATTCCAAAATAACGTCGCCTGGCTGAAATGGTCGGCGAAGCTGGGGCTGCGCTGGCGGACTTTGGCGCCGTCCATTTTCTCCGCATAGCTGGAAAACGCAGCCATTCCTTCCGGCGAATGCGCGGGGCAGCCGTTGCCCAGCGAATTTGGAAAATAAGCCACCCGTCCCTTATGAATCAGTTGCTGGCTTTCACCGTCGCGCTGGTTATTGGAAAAGGGACAGGTGGGGCGGTTGATGGGAAGCTGCGCGAAGTTGGGGCCGACGCGCTTGATCTGCGTGTCGATATAAGAAAACAAGCGGCCCTGCAGAAGCGGATCGTTGCTGAAATCGATACCCGGCACGACATGCCCGGGATGAAACGCTGCCTGCTCGGTTTCGGCGAAAAAGTTATCCGGATTGCGGTTGAGGACCATCTTGCCGATGCGCTGCACGGGCACGAGCTCTTCGGGAATGATCTTGGTGGGGTCGAGAAGGTCAAAATCGAATTTATGCTCGTCCTTTTCCTCAACAACCTGCAATCCCATTTCCCATGCCGGAAAATCGCCGCGCTCGATGGAATCGTACAGATCGCGGCGATTGAAATCCGGGTCCTTGCCGGCCACTTTCTGGGCTTCATCCCACACCAACGAATGAACGCCCTTGACCGGCTTCCAGTGAAACTTGACGAAGCGAGATTTCCCCTTCGTGTTAATCAGCCGGAAGGTGTGGATGCCAAACCCTTCCATCATCGCCAGACTGCGCGGAAGGGCGCGGTCGGACATGACCCACATTAGCATGTGCATCGACTCAGGCGTGAGTGAGACGAAATCCCAGAACGTATCGTGAGCCGACGCCGCCTGCGGAATTTCATTGTGCGGCTCGGGCTTCACGGCATGCACAAAGTCGGGAAACTTGATGGCGTCCTGGATGAAAAAGACCGGCATGTTATTGCCGACCAGGTCCCACACGCCTTCGGTGGTGTAAAACTTCACGGCAAATCCGCGCACATCCCGCGGCGTATCTGCCGACCCGCGCGAACCGGCAACCGTGGAAAATCTCACGAACACCGGCGTACGCACCGCGGGATCTTGAAAAATTGCCGCCTTGGTCAGTTCCGGGATCGGCTTATAGACCTGGAAGTATCCGTGTGCCGCCGTTCCGCGGGCGTGAACCACGCGTTCGGGAATGCGCTCGTGGTCGAAGTGGGTGATTTTTTCACGGAAGTGAAAATCCTCAAGCAAGCTGGGCCCGCGCACGCCGCCCTTAAGCACATTTTGATCGTCGGCAATGCGCAGGCCCTGGTTGGTGGTGAGATGTTCACCGGGCGCGGCCGTATCGCGCTCGAGGTCGGTGGCTTTGTTGTCTTTCCCCCCGGAACGTCCAGTCGCCTTCTTTGCACTCATCCCGTTTCCTCTCTGAAAACAACTCAGTTTTGAGAGAGGCAATCTAGTCGCGGCACCATGGGAAAGTCAGCGCCTAAAAAGCTATTGGGCGATTTCCATTCCACGCATCTGCGCAAATCACGTAGTAGAGATTTCAAAAAAGAGGCATTTCGTTGGCGCGCGTATCGATCGAACCACACCTCTGTGCTTCCGTGGTGTTTCTTCTTTCTTTCGTTGTGGCGCAACGGCTATGGCTGCTTCACTTCGCTTGCTCCTGCATCAGCAGCATTTCCCCCTCGATTCGATCGTATTGCGCGCGAAGGAGTGTTTCCGTTCCGCTGAGGCGTTTTTGCACCATCTTTTCCTCGAACGCTTCCTGGGCCTTGAGCATCTCAACGTATTGCTTCACGAACGCGACGCGATCATTTTTCGGCGCGGGAATATCGAGCCGGGCGCGAACCCGCCGGCGCATCCAGTCGAGCACATCAGCCCCCGGCGCATCGGTCGGGAGATGACCCGCCATCGCGAATTGATATCCTTGCGTCGCCACCTGATATCGCGCCGCCGCCAGGTCGGCCAGCGTCGGTTGCTGCGGCTGTGGCGGCGGGGCGGGTTGCTGCGGAATCGGCGCGGCGCTCATCAACAAGCCCACCGCGACGACGCGCAGGCAAAACCATGTTGTATGAATGAAATGATTCGGGATGGGGAGAGACATGATGCATTCCTCTTGAAGTTACGAATCGAACGACCAGGCAGGGCGATCATAGGTTTTAGTTGCAATCGCGGTAACGGTTCTTCCTGCAAATCCGAAAGGGGGGTGATTGATTTTCGCGAACAAAACCCCTGCTGGTGAAATGCAATCGCCGAATCGCAATCGACCCCGGTAGCCGAAGCTCCTCGCGCTGTGCCGCTCCAAAGTCGCTTGCGATTTCGCGATTTTCCACCCGTCGCTTCAAGCGCACTTCCAATCGCAAGCATAAAAAAAGCAGACGGTTTTCACCGTCTGCCCTTTAATATCAAAACTCAATAGCCCAACCGCCCTTTTACAGGCTCCACGGCGCACGGTAAGTGCGCTTCAGAAGCTTGTTCGCATCAGCATCGTTGGAGAAGTTCAGATTTGGACCGTCCCATTCCAATTTCTTGCCCTGCATCTTGATCGCAATATTGCCCAGCAACACCGTTTCGGCCAGCAACCCGGCGTAGCTGAAGTTGCCCAGCGAGGGCTTCCCGCCGCGGGCGGCTTCCAGCCATTCGATCTTGTTGCCCTCGTCGCCGTCGTCGGAGTTACGCGGTAGAACCGGGGTGATCTTCACATCGGCAAACGCGTCGGCGGGCAGCAAATCCCATGTGCCGCCGTAATCGTCCGGCGAATAGATGATTCCCTTTTCGCCCACGATAATCGAGCCGCTGTCGCGAAGCTTGTCGTTCTTATTGTGCTTCTTGTTGTATTCCGACATCACCTTCTCAACCAGTTCGCTCGGCGGAAGCACCTGGCTCTTGTCCTTGAGGTGTCCTTCGTACCAGTGCATGGTGACCGGCGGCAATTCGCCGCGAGCGGGAAATTCGTACTTGACCTTGGCCCAGGATGGATAGGTTTCCGGATTCAAGTCGCCGCACTCGCCCTGTAATGACGTGGGATATTCCAGCTTGAGGGCCATGAACGGCATGTTGACGGTATGGCAGCCCATGTCGCCCAGCGCGCCGGTGCCGAAATCCCACCAGCCGCGCCAGTTGAACGGGGCATAGCCGCCGTTATAAGCGCGCTGCGGCGCGGTGCCGAGCCATTCCTCCCAGTGCATGTAATCGGGCACCGGCTGGGCGGGAAGGGCGGCCATCACCTTCGGAGCCTGCGGCCAAATCGGGCGGTTGGTCCAGACATGGAATTCCTTCACTGCGCCGATGACGCCCTGCCGGATCGCGTCAACGCCTTCGCGAAGCTTGTTGTTGCGCGTGCCCTGGTTGCCCATCTGCGACGACACCTTGTGCTCGGCGGCGGCAAGACGAATCTGCCGCGCTTCAAACACATCGTGCGTCAAAGGCTTCTGGCAATACACGTGCTTGCCCATCTTGATCGCATGCATGGTGGCTACGGCATGCGTGTGGTCGGGCGTGGAAATCGTGCAGGCATCGATCTCCTTGCCCATCTCGTCGAACATCTTGCGGAAATCGGTGTATTTCTTGGCCTTGGCGAACGGCGTGATCTTTTCCTTGTTATGATTCTTGATCGAGCGCTCAGCCTTGGCGTTCAGACGCTTTTCGTCGACGTCGCAGATCGCGACGACATTGCCATGAAGGGCGCAATGGTCGCTGTCGCTGTCGCCTTTTCCGCCCACGCCGATGCAGGCGATATTGATCTTTTCGTTGGCCGACTGCTCGTCGACGCCCTTGACGCTGCTGCCGGTGGCAACCCACACGCCCATGCCGGCGACCAGCGCCGAGGCCTTGAGGAAGTCGCGGCGGTCAACGCCGGTCGGAACGCCTTGCACGGCCTGGCGGACAACGCCATCTTTGGTCATTCGTCGCTTCATGGATTCTCCTTGCGAATTGTGGGGATCACGCGGTGCCGGCCAGATCAATGTGTCCCATGCCAATGGGGTTCGATAACCAACCGGGGTTTTAGAGTCTAAATAGCTTACATCCTGACGGCAAGGGCGTTGACTGGGGTGGGGATAAGATATTGTTGCAGTGGTCAGTTGTCATTGGTTCGCGGTCAGGTCCCGAAAAGCCCATGCTGCTTGCAGCATGGGTTGTGGTCGAGTGGTTCGCCGTTTCGCAGACAGTTACTGGTCAGCTCATCCGTGACTCGCATTTGATTCGGCATTCGTCATTCGGGTTTCGTCGATCCCAAGCCCAAGCCGTTTCCTGCGGACTTCACCCCCCTACGTCCCATAATCAGTGTTATGTTAAACTCAATGTGGATCGTAAAACACGAAGGAGCTGGACGTCGACACGGGCGCTCTCGCACCATTCGCCGCGGCTCGCTTCGCGTTTCCTCCCCAGCATTTTGCATTGTCATTGCAACGATTGCTTCATGGCGCTTTTCCAATCACCAGATTCAGGCCGCGTGTGATGACTTCCGAGCGCTTCATTTCGTGCTTTTTCGCCCATTCGTCGACGCGCTGCAGGAGACCCTTTTCCAGTGTGACGGCAACCACCTTCGCGCCCTGGCCGATCTGCGGCCGGCCCATCTTTTTGCGGTGACGGGCGAGAACGGCCGCCTGGGCCGAAGTCGGGTCGCGCAACTCCGACGCGGGGATTTCCCGATCGAAATAGTTGTAGACATCCTCCTTCTCCTGGGCGCTGAGGCGCTCGAACGCCTTCGCCGTGGTCAACTGTGGGATGTCCTTAACCGGCTTCCTTTTTTGGGTCCGAATTTTCATAATCGCCTCCTGTCGGCACTTAGCGCCGTACCGGCATTGCATGGATGATGTATGCCGTTCCGTCCTCGTCCAGCAGATAAATGACCTGAAGTCTGCGGTTGCTGTCGCCTCGGCCCAGCACGTAGTACGTTCCCTTTTTGTGCGGCCGGGGATAAGGCCGGGTGGCAAATCGAACAACGCGCTCCGCTTCCCGCGGCTTGACCCCATGTTTGGCAACCTTGTCCAAATTGAACTCGTTCCAACGGAAGTCCGATGGATTCGCCATGAGTTAACTATATGAAAATGTATGTCGCGAGTCAAAAACTGACCGCCAGAATCGCTCGTAAAAGCGCAGCAAAAAGCCGCGTGGAAAGCATTTGCCTCCCAACGCGGCTTTTTGCGAATCCGTTGCAATCAGCCCTCTTACGATCGGCTGCTGCTGCTGGTTACTTTTCCAATCACCAGCCCGATGATAAACAAAACCACCACCAATCCCGCGCCGCCGGCCGGCAGGATGAACCATTGTTCCTTGTTGAAATACTTGGTCGCATCCGGCCAGGTGCCGGCCATGCTGGCGAAAAGCACATAAAGCCCGAACATCAGCACGGCTGCCGCCCCAAGCGCCGCGCCGCCGAACGCGGGCGCCAGCGGGTCGGCTTTGGTAACGTAAACCGGAGCGGCGACGGTTCGGGTGACCACCGGCTCATCGTCATCGTCCATCAACTCGCTGGTGTCCATCGTGCCGACCTGGCCGCGGCCACCGATCGCCGGGCCGATGCCGTCGAGGACGGCTCCCAGGCTGGTGTCGTCGCTTTCGCGGGTCAAGTCGAGCAAGCCCGAGCCGGACCCGACGCCTTCCAGGTTGATTTGCTCGCGGATGCCGCCGGTGATGGCGGTTTGGGCCGATGGGTCGACGTGCTCTTCGGTGTCGCCGAAGACATTGATGCCGGCCCGGCTGCCGCTGGCGGTGCCGGACAGGCCGGTGCCGCTAAGCGGACCTTCGCGCATGGAACGGACGGTTGGCGAAGGCACCGCGCCCATGGTTCCCGACAAGCCGAGGTCTGCGGCCAACGCGGTATCTTCCTTGGTGCGCATGCCGCCGGAGCTTTGGCCGACGTCGTCGCTTAAGGTGATACTTGTTCCGCTGGCGCCGGTGGTATCGACCAGTCCGATCAGCCCGCCGGAGTCGGAAACGCCCAGGTCGACGTTGTCGCCGCCGGTCAGTTCGGATTTGAGCTGTTCAACCTGGTCGGCCTTGAACATCAATCGCGGCCCATCGCGAAATTCGCGCAGGCGGCCTTCGCGGGCGTATGCCTTGATTTCATCCTCGGACTTGCCAAGGGCACTCTTGGCTTCATCGAGCGTGTAAAACATCTTGGCCATGGGGCAGTCTCCTGGTGATGAGTGGCGACATTCAATCCGGCTTTGGCAATTCCTTACTTTTTACGGCACAACTTACTGTGGCACTGGCGATGGTTCTGGACCCGGCGCCGGCGCGGGTGCAGGTGCGGGGGCTGGTGACGGTTCTGGACCTGGCGCCGGCGCAGGTGTCGGCGAAGGCTGCGGCCCTACCGCCGGCGTCGTCGCCGGCTCGGTGTCCACCGGCGGCACAACCTCCGGCGCCGGCTGCACAATCCCGTGAACCTTCCCCTTCTGAATCTCCACAAGCTTGCGAATCTCAGCAGGGGGCGGCGATGTATTGTAATCTTCCAACTCGTGATCGTGGCGAATGCTCCGCGAACATTTCAGTTGCAGCAGGCTGCCGCTATACGCATAGGCACACAGCGTCTGGTTTTCCGTATCCAGCACATAACAGCCCCACACATTGCTCAGCAACTGCCCCGGCATCAAATACAGCGTGCCATTCCCCGCAATCAACTGCGGCGCAACCGCCCCCGACGCCGTCGGCAACATGCTTCCCGAACCCCGCGACACCAATGTAATGAGGATCGCCAGCAGCAAAGCCGCATTGGCGTAAAGAGCGTAAACCAGCGGTCGATTTCGGCGACGAGGTCTTTTCATGGATGAACCGGCCATGCCGGTGGATGGAGAACACTGCTTGATGCAACGAAGATTATATAACGCCCACCGCCCGCTGCAAGGAAAAGCCGGGAATCTTATGGGGCCGAATGCGGATTTTTGGTTTACCGGCGGGGCGGTGCCATCGGTAGAGTATAGCATCTTTCACGTAGCAGCGCGTTTGCGTGACCGTCATCCTGA
>DASRRM010000454.1:0-14694 GCA_035695715.1 Tepidisphaeraceae bacterium | reverse complement strand
GTTCACTCGAAACGCCTCCGTGCGTATGAAGTTGTCGGACTTTGACAATCCCACTTCATACAGTAAAACGCGGGCGTTTCGAGTTTTTTTCTTCAATTCTGAGCGATTTTCGGCAGCGGCTGTACTGGTTTAAGGGCTAGTTCATCGTCTTCATTCACAGCCACAAAGCCGGCGGAATTCGAGCTATGGCCAAAAGCTGTGGATGGTGACTCGCCAATAAAAGCGGCGTACCTTGGGTGCAGTGTTCAAAACCTCACCCGGTTGGCCAACGAGGCCAGAAGGATACGCCAATGTCATCATCCGCAGTTAGCCTCCGGCTTGCAACAGAGCCGGTCGTTTGTGTCACCCTCGAACAGATCGCCCGCGAGGGCGCACGGCGCGCCCTGCAGAAGGCGATCGAAGACGAGGTGGCAGAATATCTCGATGCCCATCGCCAGTGCCTTGACGAATCGGGGCATCGGCAGGTCGTGCGCAACGGTCACAAGTCGACCCGAACGATCCTGTCGGCGGTGGGTCCGATCGAGGTGAAGCAACCCCGCGTCGACGATCGCCGCGTCGACGAGAACGGCGTGCGTTTTCGCTTTATCTCAAAGATTCTCCCGCCGTATCTGCGCAAGACACAGGCGATTGAAGATCTGGTTCCGTGGCTCTATCTCAAGGGAATCTCCACAGGTGAGATGTCTGATGCGCTGGTGCATCTGGGCTTCGACGGAACGGGCCTGTCGGCCTCCTCGGTCGTGCGAATGACCGAGATCTGGCAGCAGGAACACGAGGATTGGAGCAAACGCAGCCTGGCTGGGAAGGAATACGTTTACCTTTGGGCGGATGGAATCTACTTCGGCTGCCGTCTCACCGATGATCGCCCCTGTAAACCGTGCCGGAACTACCGGAACGCAACGAAAGATGGGAGCAAGGAACTGATAGCAATCCTGGATGGCCAACGCGAGAGCGAGACAAGCTGGACCGGATTGCTGTTGGACCTGAAAAGCCGGGGCCTGACCGTGGCGCCCAAGCTGGCGACGGGCGATGGCAGCCTGGGTTTCTGGCTGGCACTGGCGAAGATTTTTCCCTCGACAAAACAGCAGCGCTGCTGGGTGCATAAGACGGCAAACGTGCTGGACAAGCTGCCCAAGGGCCAGCAGGCGCAGGCGAAAAAGAACCTCCACGAGATCTGGATGAGCGCGACAAAAGAAGATGCAACCAAAGCGTTCAACCGCTTCATCGAAACCTACGGCGTGAAGTGGCCGCGCGCCGCCGAGTGCCTGGAAAAGGACCGGGCGGAGTTGCTGGCTTTCTATGATTTCCCCGCCGAGCACTGGGGGCATCTGCGAACCAGCAACCCGATTGAAAGCACCTTCGCGACCGTGCGGCTGAGAACCTACCGCACCAAAGGCCCCGGCTCGCGGGCGGCCGCCCTGGCCATGGCGTTCAAACTCGCCCAAAAAGCCGAGAAGGGCTGGCGACGGCTGAACAAAAGTGGGAAGCTACAGGAAGTAATCGACGGCGTCGTGTTCGTCGACGGGATCAGAAAAGCCGCTTGAGTTCCCGGGGAGCCATCCACAGCTTTTGGTCATAGCTCCAACGTTCGGATCGTCATACGCGTCCACAATGACGATCGTTTGCCCGGTTCCATCCGCCTGCGCGCCTTTGAATGTAACGGCGCTGGCGCCGTCTTGGCCCAGCCCATAAGCCCCGCGCATTTGTGCCAGCGTCAAATCGCTCGAGCTCGGAGAAGACAAGCCATTTGAACCCAGCGCGACGGATTGAAGATCGGGTGTGGCCTCCCATCCCGCCGGCAGCGAGAGCGTCGGCAGACTGGCCGCGTTTTTCGACGTCTCAGACCCGAAAGCCGCGCTCAGCAAGAAACGCGGTTCCACCCTTTCGGCAATAACGACTCGAACGCCCCCCAAGGCGACGGCGCGGGCGACCGATTTATTTGGCTGCACGATCCGCCCGCGCAACGGCTGCAAGAGAATGGCAAGTCGTTCAGTGTACTGCACGTTGATCTAGAAATATCGGAATCCCCTTTGAAATCTCCTCGCGTAAGTGAAATACGCGGATGGCATTGCACTTGTTCGCGTCTGGAATACTCGCCTAAACCGCGACGGTTGTCACGGCAAATTTGGACCTTAAATGATCAGCTCGATGGCCTTGGAGATACTCTTGGATTTGACGCCATCAGCAGTGAGTGAGGAGGCGGCGCTTTTAACCAGGCTGGGCGCCGTCGAATTTGGGTGCGCATCGGGTAAATGGGCGGCCACGACCAACGGAGCTGATTTCTTGGGGGTAACCTTCACCGTAACCGGCGGCAAAATCGGCGCAACCGGCATCTTCGGGGCTGTCTTTTTCTGAGACGAAGGTGCTGCTGTAGCCAAGGCTGCAAGCGCCGTAGAAGTAACGGCGGATGCAGCCGTCGAAGTTCGCTGAGCGGTCGCATTTATTTTGGAGGATGATAGCTGGGCGTCGGAGGTCGATCCCGCCTGGGGCGCGGTGATGATCTGAAGGCCGGTCAAAAAGTTGGTCTCATGATTTCGCGCCAACAATTCGTCATCCTCGTTGACGATCCCATCGCGGTTGTAGTCATATGGATCAGTGACGGTGGCCGGATTCGTGACGAAATTTGTGATGTTGTTCCGGGCGGCCAACTCATCGTCTTCATTCACGGCCACAAAGCCGGCTGTATTGGGATCACCGCTGTCGCCCGGGGCATTCCCGAAATAAAACACGTCGGTGGCGGCAAGACCCGTGTTGGCGTCGGCAACCACGCTGATTTGAAGCCATTGACCGACGATCGACCCATCCGGCCAAATCAGTTCCACGCGCGTTGACCCGTTCACCCCGCCGCCGGGCACGGTTAATACCTGGCTCGGCGGAGGCGCGGTTGTCCAATTGGAGAGGGTGGAACTGTTTCCTTCCAGGAAATTGAAATCGTTCGCGCTGAGCGTTGCATTCGCCGGCAGATTGGCGATATCAACCATCACGCCGTTGATGCCTTTATCGTAGCTCGTCCAATTGGCAAAAGTGGCTGTTTGTCCAGGCAGAAGCGCCGTCTTGGAGGTATCGATCGCCGCATTGTCGCTGCCGCCATTGGCCGGGTCGGAGTAATAGCTGTCGTGGTAGAAGATGTATTCGCCGACGACGGTGGGCGTCTGCACCGTCACGGCTCCGTTGACCGCCGTCAGCGTCAGGCTCCCTTCGTTTAGCCGGCTGGGCGTCGGGCCTGAGGCGATGTCGATCGGGGACATTGTTCCGGGAGTTGCCGCCGCGGAAACCTGGGCGGTCAGGTTCAAAAGGGTGCCCGACCCTCCCGAGAGCGGATCGGCATCGTAGAGAGAAACGCGGACAAGCCCATTGCCGACGTTGACCGCTTCCTGCCATCCCGCCGCCAGCGTTCCCAGCGTCACGCCGCTGTTCGATAGCGTGATCAGGCTGCTGTCATAGGTGAAGGTGAAATCGGCCGCCTGCAATCCCGTCGCCGAATTGATCGTGACCGGTATAACGACCGAGCCTCCCGGTGCGGCCGTTTCGTTGCCGACGCTGACCTGCGGATCGAGCGATCCCGAATTTGAAAGCGGCACAAAGCCGCTGGGAATACCGGTTATCTCTGGAATGCCGCCCACTGATTCGCGGGCGACGTCCGCGGCATCAAGGCCGGAAAGCGTCCCATCCCCCGTGACATCACCAACGACGACCGGGTCGGTCAGCGCGTAGGCATCAAACCCGCTGTCCATGCCCACGACGACGCGCGCGATGAGGGATGCGTCCATGCCGCTATAGCTGCCGTCACCCGTGGCATCGCCGGTGAAAGCAACCTTGTCCATCGCCTCATCGCCGACGGCGTTGGTCGAGCCGTTCAGCATGGCGCTGGTGAATGCCAACACCTGCGCCGCGCCGTAGGTGGCGGTCGACGGAACTGTGGAATTGATTTCAAATAAGGTCTGCACGCCGGATCCCAGTGCTGGTCCCGAAGCGTGAATGGTCAAAAGGCCGCCGGCCGTGCTCCAGGAGAGATTGCTGCCACTCCACGTACTCATGCTCGCATCCAGCGCGACGCTACTGATGGTCAGAAGGTTTCGATTATAACTGATCTGAAGGTCGACACGGTTCACGCCGTTGGCATTACTCAACGTGACCGGCAGTCCCGTGGCGCCTGCGGCTCCGTCAGCGCCTGGCGCGGTAACCGGCACATCGACACCCTGCCCCGGGCCGCGGGCAAAGTCGGGAATCGTGATGGTCGGCGCGGTTGGCGCCGTTACCGAGAACGAATAATTGAAATTGGAACCGGCTGTTCCATTGAGCGCTTCGACTGCATCACTCCAAGAACCAAAACCGCTGAGGAGGTTCAACGCGTAATTTCCCGCAGACAGGATCCCTCCGGTCGCGACCCACGAAGCGGCGGTATCATTGGCGTTGAATACCACCGACCCGTTCACGGCCTGACCCGTCCCGGTATTGGTCACTGTCAGGTCAATTGCCTGCCCGGCGTTATTCTCCCCGTCATAGAGATTCAGCGAAGACACGCTGGCGGGTGCATTAAGTTTAAAATCAACGCCACTTGCATTTGGGGTAACAGAAGTGACGGCGAAGTGAACGACCGAAAGTGTGCCGGGGTTTAGTGTGACATTGTAATCAGACAGCAATGCGGTGCCGTTGGAGGGAGTGCCGGCGATGGCGTAGGAACCAACAGCCGCCGAGGCGGTATTCCCCGTGCTGGCGTATGCGACGTTTAACGTTTGGCCGTTGATCCCGGTGGCGACGGTGGAACCCAGATCACTCGCCAGGTTGGCCGGATATCCGAAAGTCTGGGTGTCATTAGGGATATTGATCGTCAATGGCGCTTGGCCGATGGCCAAATTACCGGCGACATAACTGATCGCGTAATCGCCATCCACCGCGCCGCTGGCGGTGATGGCATAAGTGCCGGCATGGCTGTTGGCGGGGACGGTTGACAGCGTCAATCCCGTAACCGTGGCGGCGGTGTCGCCTTTGACCAGCCCGCTATAGTTGGCCGTCAGCGGCGGCAATGTTCCGCCATAGGTCATGGCCTTGTCTGCCGCCGTGATGGTTAACGGCGCCTGGCCGATGGTCAAATTGCCGACGACATAATTGATTGCGTAGTCGCCATCCACCGCGCCGCTGGCGGTGATTGCGTAGGTGCCAACCGGGCTATTCGCGGGGACGGTTGACAGCGTCAACCCGGTAATTGTGGCGGCGGTGTCGCCGTTAACCAGCCCGCTATAGTTGGCCGTCAGCGTCGGTAATGTTCCGCCATATGCCATGGCCTTGTCGTCCGCCGTGATGGTTAACGGCGCCTGGCCGATGGTCAAATTGCCAGAGACATAGCTGATCGCGTAGTCGCCATTCACCGCGCCGCTGGCGGTAATGGCGTAGGTGCCTGCATGGCTGGTGGCGGGAACGGTGGAAAGCGTCAATCCCGAAACGCTTGATGCCGTATCGCCGTTGACCAGCCCGTTGTAGCTGGCTGTCAGCGGCGGCAATGTTCCGCCATAGGTCATGGCCTTGTCGGCGACCGTAATGGTTAACGGCGCCTGGCCGATGGTCAAATTCCCGGAGACATAGCTGATCGCGTAGTCGCCATCGACTGCGCCGCTGGCGGTGATGGAATAAGTGCCGGCATGGCTGGTGGCGGGAACTGTTGACAGCGTCAACCCCGTAACGCCTGCCGCGGTATCGCCATTCACAAAGCCGCTGTAATCAGCGGTCAGCGGCGGCAATGTTCCGCCGTAGGTCATGGTCTTGTCGTCCGCCGTGATCGTCAGTACAGCCTGGCCGATCGTCAGGTGGCCGGCGACATAGCTGATCGCATAATCACTATCCACCGCGCCGCTGAGGGTGATGGCATAGGTGCCTGCGTGGCTCGTGGCGGGGACGGTTGACAGGGTCAATCCCGTAATCGTGGCGGTGGTGTCGCCATTGACCAGGCCGCTGTAGTTGGCCGTCAGTTGCGGCAATGCTCCGCCGTAGGTCATGGCCTTGTCGGCGGCCGTGATGGTTAACGGCGCTTGGCCGATCGTTAGATGGCCGGTGATATAAGTGATCGCGTAATCGCCATCGACCGCGCCGCTGGGAGTAATGGCGTAGGTGCCGGCATGGCTGTTGGCGGGAACCGTGGAGAGCGTCAACCCCGTAAGGCTTGTCGCGGTGTCGCCGTTGACCAGGCCGCTATAGTTGGCCGTGAGCGGCGGCAACGTTCCGCCGTAGGTCATGGTCTTGTCGGCCGCCGTGATGGTTAATGGCGCCTGGCCGATGGTCAAATTACCGGAGACATAATTGATTGCATAATCGCCATCCACCGCGCCGCTGGCGGTGATGGCGTAGATGCCGGCATGGCTGGTGGCGGGGACGGTTGAAAGGGTCAACCCCGTAACGCCTGCCGCGGTGTCGCCGTTCACAAAGCCGCTGTAGCTGGCCGTCAGTGGCGGCAAAGTTCCGCCGTAGGTCATGGCCTTGTCGTCCGCCGTAATGGTCAGGGTTGCCTGCCCGATCGTCAGGTGGCCGACGACATAACTGATCGCGTAATCGCCATTGATCGCGCCGCTCGGGGTGATGGCATAGGTCCCGGCATGGCTGGTCGCCGGCACCGTCGAAAGGGTCAACCCCGTTACGGTTGCGGCGGTGTCGCCATTCACAAAGCCGCTGTAATTGGCCGTAAGCGGCGGTAATGTTCCGCCATAGGTCATGGCCTTGTCATCCGCAGTGATCGTTAACGGCGCCTGCCCGACATTGATCAATACACTCTGCGTTGCCGGCGTGTAATCCAGCGCGTCCGATGGCGTGAATGTCACCGACAACTGCTGGTTTTGCCCGGCATGCAGAATTGTGCCGGCTCCTGGAGTGTATGCAAATGTTCCGTTCACGCTTCCCAAGCTTCCGGCCACCGTCCACGACGCGCCGGCGTCAAGCTGCTGTGCGCCTAATGCAGTTCCATAGGTGATGGCGGCCGGCGTTGCCCAGGAAATGGTCGGTGTTGCTTGCCCGACAGTGATCGTCTGGGAGTTCGTTCCTACGTTGCCAGCCGAATCGGTGACGGCCAGAGTGACAACATACGTGCCGACGGTCGGCGTAAAATTTAGAAGCGATGTATTGCTGGTGTCGACCGTATTGCCCGCCTCGGTCACTGTCCATTGATACCCAAGACTTCCGGCGGCTTGCCCGAAGAGTGAAACATCCGTGGAATTGGTGGCGTCAAATTTAACCGAAGTTCCATAAGTAATGTTCGCCGGCGCGTCGAGGATGCTGACAGCGATTGGGATCGTGATCTCGCCGTCGATCGGCGTCAACGACAATTGACCTTCATTTAGTCGCGTGTGCGAGGGCGTGCCGCTGGTGTCGATGCTGACAGGCGAGACGCCGGCCGGCGCGTTTGCCGCCACGGAAAAGACGAGGTTCAGCAGCGTCGCGGTGCCGGCGGGAAGTGCGTTTCCCGTGGTGTACATGCTGATGCGCACTGTTCCCGCGGCATCGTTGAGATTAATCGCGCCGATTTGCCATCCTTGGCTTTGCAAGGCACTGTTAATTTGGATGGCACTTAGGCCGCTGAGATGCACCAGGGAACTGTTATACGTGAATCCAAGGTCCGCGGATTCAACGCCGCCGCCGGCGGCATATTCGGCCGGGGTTTCGGTAACGCTGACGGGGAGGGAAACCGTCCCGCCGCGCACGCCAATCGCATGGGTGGGCAACGAGAGCGCCGGATCGACCGACGCCATGGTCGTGTAGGCCGAGTAAACGTCCTCAATTTGCGGCACCGAATTGCCAACGGCGGCGCTGGATAGATCGCCGGCGTCAAGACCGGATACAGTTCCGTCGCCAGTGACGTCGCCGACGATGCGGGGATCGGTCAGCGGATAGGCGTTGAACGCGGCATCGGTTCCAACGGTCACGCGCGCGATTAGCGCTGCGTCGGTGCTTCCGAGCGATCCGTCGTCATTGGTATCGCCGAGCAGCGCGACTTTATGTATCGCCTCGTCGCCTTGTGCCGCGAGCGCGCCTTGATTTACCACGACGCCGCTCACGCTCAGGACCTCGGAGGAGCCATAAGCCGCCGAGCTGAGCACGGTCGCGCTGACATGAGCGATATCGGCGGCAACATCGGTGGCAGTCAGCGAAGAACCCGAATTGGACGAGACAGTAAATTTCGCCAGGCCGGGGGTTGAATTGTCAAAACTTGCCGTCCATCCGGAAGGGGGGGTAATTCCGTTAATCTGGAGGATGGAGGGATCGTAACTCAGATCGAATGCGACGCTTTGAACGCCGTTCCCATCGCTGATTCGAATGGGCAGCCCGGCGGCGGCGCTGATCGTACTGTTGCCTGCCGTGCCGTCGTCGAGCGTGTTCACGCTTTCCCCCGGCGCTCGGGCGAAATCGGGCAATGTCACGACCAGGCCGTTATAAGCGCCAACAGTAAACGTGGTGCTGAAGTTGGCGCTGCCGCCGTTGTCATTGCCGTCGAGCGCATTTCCGTTTGAATCTTTCAGCCCGTTGGCGCCGCTGGTGAGCGTCACGGTGTATGTATCGGGCGCAAGGTACGCATCCGTGCGGGCATAGCCGCCCAGTGGATCGGCGGTCGCCGCGCCGCCGCTGGTGATGGCGTTTTCGGTTTTTACGAACTGCAGGGTGTTGGTTGCCGCGTTCCACACCAACGATCCCGCGACTGCACCGGTGCTGGCACCGTACAACGTCACATCCGGAATGAGCGTTCTGCTGGCACCATAAAGTGCCAGGGTGGCGGGATTGAGCGCACGATCAAAGGTGACATTAAAACCGCTGGTCGTCGGATTAAGTGCCGCCACTTCAAACGTGGTGGCAACGGCGGTGACAACCTGAGCCATCTGACTCGATTGACTGGCGGCGTAACTCGCATCACCGCCGTAACTCGCGAAAATGTTGTGCGTCCCAATCGAAAGTGCGCCAGCGGCGATAGTGATGGTCGCCGACCCCATGGAAAGCATTCCCGTGCCGACGATCGCATTGCCGTTACTGGCATCCTGCAAGGTCACCGTCTCTCCGTCCGGCACGCCGCCACTGACACTGACGGAAAAACTGATCGGCTGGGCGGTGGTAGCTGGATTGGGGGTATCCGACGAGATTGTGGTTGCTGTATTGGCAAGAGCGTAGGTGAACTGATTAATCCCGGTGGCGGGGGATGTTCCTTTGGAGGTTACAATGACATTGACCTCACCGGCAGCTTCCGGCGGATCAATAGCGGTAATCTGCGTCGATGAGTTCACCACAAAACTGGTGGCGGCAATCGAGCCGAATCTGACTGCGGTAACGCCGGTGAAATTGGTCCCGTTGATGACCACCGAAGTTCCGCCCGTGCTCGGACCGGAACCGGCCGTGACCGATGTCACCGTCGGCACCGGCGACATCAAATCGGGAATCAACCGATTCGCAATCGGCGTCCCGCGGCCACTGACCAAATCATAGCCCGCCCGGGCGCTGGCCCCGTTGCTGCCACTGGTGATGTCATGAAAATCAGTTGAGGGAAGCTGATACAACATCGGCAATGTCTGGCTCGGCCCATCGAGCGTACCCAAACCATTAGCCACGCGCCCCTGATCGGCAATGGCGATCAGCCCCGCCCAAATCGGGCACGACAGGCTGGTGCCGCTGACGCTGACATATCCGCCGTTATTTGCGCCGCCGGCCCAGGAATCGTAGATGGAAAGTCCCGTCGCCAGGATCGACACATCCGGCGCGGTTCGTAGCGTCGTACTCAGGCCGTTCACATTTCCCGATTGAAAAGCTGGCTGGGTTTCATACTTGCTGATGCCGCCGCCGCTGCCGCTCCAACCCGATTCGGTGTTATAGCTGCCATCGCTGTTGACGGTGAGCACGCTCCCGCCGACCGCGACGACGTTTGGCGAATACGCGGGATATTCCGCCGGCGATCCACTGTCGCCGGTGCTGGCCAAAAAGGTTACGCCCTGGTGGCCAGTGGGGGTGGTAAATATCGAATCGTAGTTGCTTTCACTGCTGAATTCTGACGATCCAAAGCTCATCGAGACGACCGAAACCCCCGCATACGCCGCCGCCGTCGCCGCCGCCGAATAAAGGTCAAAGAGGCCGGAACTTCCGGCCTCGAACAAGATGATGTTCGCCATCGGCGCGATTGAGTGGGCCCATTCCACATCGGCAGAGATTTCCTCGTCCCAGATATGGGTAGAGCTCGTCGTGTTGGCAGCCAATGGACTGCCCTGGCCGGACTCATTCAACACCTTAAGAGTCGGATTCCCCGCCGTATTAAACTGCGGCAAACCATATTGGGTGCTGTACGTCGCCGCATCGGCAATAATGTTCGGATTGTTGTACGCATCAATGATGGCGATCGTCTGCCCCGCACCGGTGCCGGCAACGCCGGAAAATGAAATCGAATTGACGCCATACGCTATCTGAATATTGCCCGGCGTCAGCGCGCCATTGAGATTGGGAACAATGTCGGCCGGCGTATTAATCGACCCATCCCCGGCCGGCGCGACACTAATCGGCGGCGACGCGGTCAGTCCCGTCGCCGACAGCAAAACCCGGCCTTCCAGCCATTCCGCCCGGGAATCCGCCAAGTGCGCGGCCCATTGGGGCCGAAGCCCGCGAAACCGTCTCTTCTTCCTCCGCATCTATTGCCTCCTCGCACTGACCGCGACGTTGCAAAAATACGCCTTTCGTAGGAATCTGTTCCCAGCCGATTATTAAAACTTGCTTCCGCACCCGCTCCACAACCGGCCATTCGCCGAACCCCCCCAGCCACCTGATCAATCGCAACCTAAAATGCCCCCGCGCCCCATTGCGCATCATTTCGCGCCCCAATTTGGTGCGCAACATGGCCCATGTCCCAACATGTCCCATTTTTCACGTTTTTTCCGCAAAAATGGGACATTCGCTTCTTTGCAGAATCCCCAACCCCTTGCCTCGCAAATCCTTACGCCAATCCGCCAAAAATCCCCACGCCGAGCCGCTGGGACATCTGAGACATCCATGGGACAAAAAATGTCCCATCGGCGTCCCATCCCCCATCCCCTCCCACCCTCAATTCTTCGACCCTCAATTCTGGCCTTATCCCCTCCCGTCGTCAAGCGAAGTTTTATCGCAAAATCGATGGGAAACCCCGCCTCCAAATGGCACATGTCGCCGCCCGCCGAGGCACATACCGGCCCGCTGTCAGACGACCATCCCCGCCTCCCGCCCCCAACTCGAATGTTTTGCTTTCCCGCAATTCCGCCGAACCCAAATCCCACCCCCGGCGTACCCATTTCAAATTCCGGTTGACGAATCGCCCGGCCACTTGGTATATACCCGCCCGTCCGGCGGAAACCTGACGCCCGATAAAGCAATCGCCGTGCAAAGGAACCAAAACCGTGCGATGCCTAAACATCATCCGCCGCCCAAACCGACCAGGGCCTTGGCAGGATTTGTAAAAAATTAACGTGGCGTCCTACACACCACGCCGTTTCCCTTGTATGATCCGGCGGCAAGGTGGCTCGCCCGCCTCAGCCTATTTGGGAACCTCCCGGGGACTCGCCATCGAAAAAGGCAGTCGTGCAAATAAACCCCCCGGCTAAACGTCTGCGCTAAAGAAATCGCGCAGCTGAGAGGGACGGAGTCCCGGCAGGTCCGACGGTAAGGCGGGACGCCTTAACAACCAACAACTGCCAACCGACAACGAAAACTGCCTTCCAAAATGACCGTCGCCGACCCCATCCTACCCGAAGCTCCCGCCGAACCACCGGCTAAGCCGTTTCTTAAAATCCGGCCCAGTTCCGGCTTCGCCGGCGTCGATCTCCGCGAAATGTGGCAGTTCCGCGATCTTCTCCTCGCCCTCGCCGAACGCGATGTCAAACTCCGCTACAAACAAACCGCCCTCGGCGTCGTCTGGGTCGTCCTTCAGCCGCTCCTCGGCGCTGGCATCTTCACTTTCGTCTTCGGCCGCGTCGCCAAGTTCGACAGCGACGGCGTTCCCTATTTCCTCTTCTCCTACGCCGGCCTGCTCGGGTGGAACGCCTTCAACAGCACGCTCAGCAAAGGCAGCTCCGTCGTCGTGCAAAACGCCCAGCTCGTCTCCAAGGTTTACTTCCCCCGGCTGCTCCTTCCCCTTTCCACCGTCGCCTCCACACTGGTGGATTTTGCCGTGGCCATGGGGCTGATGATTGTCCTGATGGTCTTCAATCACATTAAGCCGGGCTATCCGCTGCTGCTCCTGCCGGTCTGGCTCCTCCTCCTGGTCATGCTGGCGGCCGGCATCGCGCTCTTCACATCGGCCCTCATGGTCAGCTATCGCGACCTTCAATACGTCATCCCCATCCTCCTCCAGTTCCTCCTCTACGCCAGCCCCGTCGCCTACTCCCTCAAGGTCGTGCCCGAGCGGCTGCGAACGATCTACATGCTCAACCCGCTCTCCGGCCTCCTGGAAGCCTTCCGCTGGTCCCTGCTCGGCGCCGGCCACGTCCACCCCGGCGAGATCGCCTACTCAATCGCGATGGTCTTTGTTATCTTCCTCTTCGGCACCTTTTCCTTCGCCAGGATGGAACAAAAATTCGCGGACGTGATCTGATAACTAACAACCAGCAACTAGCAACTTATGTCCAGTGATATCGCCATTTCAGTCCGAGCGCTCTGCAAAACGTACCGGATACTCCACGACGCGCAGGGATCGCGCAGTCGACGGCCCCCGACTTTTCGCGATGCGATCGCAGGAAGACTTCAGGCACCGTTCCGGCGGGCACCGGTTGAAGAATTCAACGCGCTGGCGGATATTAATTTCGATTTGAAAGCGGGGGAGGCCCTAGGCATCGTTGGCCGTAATGGCGCAGGCAAGAGCACGCTCCTTAAGATTCTGAGCCGCATCACTAAGCCCACTAGCGGTGAGGTGGATGTGTTCGGGCGCATCGGTTCCCTGCTTGAGGTCGGAACAGGATTTAGTAATGAGCTGACCGGCCGCGAGAATATCTTCTTGAATGGTGCCATACTTGGCATGAGTCGTGCCGAAATTCGGAGGGAGTTCGACGCCATTGTGGATTTTGCGGAAATTGAGCGATTCCTTGACACGCCTGTTAAACGCTATAGTAGCGGGATGTATGTACGCTTAGCGTTCGCGGTAGCAGCCCACCTGCGAAGTGAAATATTAATCATGGACGAAGTACTTGCTGTGGGCGACGTCGAATTTCAGAAGAAATGCTTGGGCAAAATGAAGTATGTGAGCGACCACGGCAGAACTGTGCTTTTTGTGAGCCACAACATGGCGGCAGTACGCGAGCTGTGTTCGTCAGCCCTGCTTCTAGGTCGAGGGAGAGTTCAAGCACTTGGATCTACCGAGGAAATTATTTCAAGGTATTTGGATGAGGGCGCCAGCAGCGAAGTTCGGCCAGAAACTGGACCGCTTAAGCGGCTTCGTGTTCTGCAGGACGGACACGCACTCGTAATCGATGCAGATTGGTCGCATCTTCACCCAATTCGACTCCCAAATCTAGGGTTTATAATATATGATCATTTAGGATCGCCTATTGTTGGAGCAAATCCCTATCTACTTGGAGTAGATGCGCCGAATAAACCATGTTCGGCCGGTCGAATCACCGCGCGCTTAACCGAGCCGAGATTCTTGGATGGACATTATTTCATGTCCGCTTGGTTCGGTGACGGCAGTCGGGATTTCATTGAACTGCCTAAATGCATCTCGTTTGAAGTTCGCGGTATGGCCTCATCAAGGCAGTATCCCGCGTCAATGGTGGGGCCGGTCGCTCCGGCGTGCAAGTTTGATTTTCACGTAAACGAGTCCGCTACCGAGGTAAATGTATAATATGCAGCAAAATTATGACTCTGAATTCTTTGCTTTCGCAAGTGACACGTCGTCAAAATCAGCGTACTCGATGGTTCCACTGGCGATCGAGCAATTGTGCCCCACAAGCGTGCTAGATATTGGATGTGGTGCTGGCGCTTGGTTAAAGGTTTTCGTAGACAAGGGCATAAGCGACTACCTCGGGGTTGATGGCGATTACGTTGATAAGTCGGCATTGCATATCCCGTACGAGCGTTTTGTAGCAGCGGATCTGAGCTTACCGTTGGATTTGGGCCGCCGATTCGATATGGCTGTTTGTTTAGAGGTTGCGGAGCACATCCCCGAACGTGCGGCAGACACGCTAATCGCCTCCATTAGCCGACACGCCGATGCTGTTCTCTTCTCCGCCGCTATACCGCACCAGGGCGGCACAAATCACGTGAACGAGCAGTGGCCATCGTACTGGTCTGAAAAATTCCGGAGACGGGGGTACCGATGCTTCGACAGCATCCGATGGACAGTGTGGAATGACCCAAACGTCGCTTGGTGGTTCAAGCAAAACACCCTGATATACCTCAACAATGCGGCACTTGCACGGCTGGGCGACAACTCAAAACTTAGCCGATTTGAGACTGCGGAAGCACCGGGCATCGTACATCCGACGGTCTACCTTTCCGCGCTCAGCGCGATTCCGCAAATTCCGGCAGCGGCGAAGATATTCGGACGCGCCGCCCAAGCATCACTGAGATATCACGCAAGGCGAGCGCTAGTGGCCCTGGCCAGAAGTCCTGCAACGAATTCGCTCGCCTATGATTCCGAGAAGGAACGAAGCCCTTTCGGAACGGAGGCCGAGCCATGCGGGGTCGAAGACCACATGAAATCCTGATCGACGACGATGATCTGCC
>DASRRM010000453.1:0-3062 GCA_035695715.1 Tepidisphaeraceae bacterium | reverse complement strand
CCCTTCGTGCGCGGCTCTTTCGGCAATTACCCGATTCCACACTTGCACTTTCCAGCGGTATTGGATTTACGACCCCAACCCAAGGAGAAAACCCGTGCTCACCCCCCTTCGCCTTTTGCTGGCATCCGTTTGCTCGATATTCCTTGCCGCGGCCGTCATGGCTGATGAACCAGCCGCACCGATCAAAATCACCCAGGCCGACAATCATCTCGATGTGACGGTCGGCGGGCAGCCGTTCACCTCCTACTGGTTTGGCAAACGCGAAGACCGCATTTATGTCCGCCCGTTTTTCTATCCCGTCCTGGCGCAGGGAGGCGTTGAAGTCACCAGCGATCAATACGCGCTGGCTCAGAAAAACCCCAAGGCCAAGATCGACCATCCCCATCACCAGTCTCTGTGGGTTTCCCACAGCGACGTGAACGGCGTCGACCACTGGTCGCTCGGCAAAGACAACAAGGGCGAAAAATCCGCCAAGCAACGCCATATTAAATTCGACAGCATCGGCGCGGACAGCTTCGTCGAATCGCTCATCTGGGATGACAATGATGCCAAACCAATGCTCCTCGAAACCCGCGCGGTCAAGTTTGTCGTTTACCCCGATGGAAGCCGGGCGGTGGATATCACGTCAACCTTCACGCCCGCGGCCGGGGATGTGACCTTCGGCGATGTGAAGGATGCGGGGTTCATGGCGGTACGGATGGCGACGGCGATTTCCGCCGACCCGACCATCACGCAATCGACGGGAAAAGGGGGCGAAAAAATGGCCGGCGAAAAGGCAACCTGGGGCAAGCGCGCCGATTGGTGCGATGAATCCGGCAACATCGACGGCAAGCCGTTCGGCATCGCCATCTTCGACGCCCCGTCCAACCCCCGCCATCCCGCCAACTGGCATGTGCGCGCCTACGGGTTGATGTCATCCAACATTTTCGGCCAGAGCGATTTCGACAAATCAAAACCCAAAGGCTCCGGAAAATTCCTGCTGGAAAAAGGCAAGAGCGTGACGTTCCACCACCGCGCCGTCATTCACACCGGCATGGCCGCCGACGCGAAGCTGGACGAGAAGTACAAGGAGTTCGCCAGGGAATCGCAGAAGTAAGTCGAACCTGAAATCGGGTGATTTCAAAGAAATCTTAAATTTGAAATTTCAACTCTGAAACCTGGAGCGTTTTTCAGGTTGATCGAGCGGGCGGTCGTCATCCTGAGGTACTCCGAAGGATCTGGCTCGCCTTCGCGTACCGGCTAGATCATTCGGAGTACCTCAGGATGACGGTCGCGCGAACGCGCCACCAACTTGAGAAACGCTATAAATCACCCATGCGGCTCCGGCGAGGCGGGCGGCGGTTGCGGCGGCGCTTGCGGCGGAATGGGCACGGGCGCGCCAAAACGCTGCTGGTGCTGCGCCAGCGATGAGGTCAACGTGTCGAGCAAACGGGGAATCTGCTGGGCCGACAGATAGGTCCGCGCTGAAACGGCGGCGGTAGGATAAAACCCGGTGATGAAATCGAACACGAATTCCGACGGCCCGTGGGCGATCAAAAACGAATTGGAATATACGCCGCTGAGCAATTCCTCGGGCAGTTTGAAGTGCTCGTACAACTCCTGAATCGTCGGCCGGTGAGGCGTGGGAGGCTTTGGCAGAGGCTGGGGCGCACCGAAGCTTTTCGTGAAATTCCCCAGGTTTTCCCGCAGGCTGTTCACAAAACTGTGCATCGCCAGCGGAGAAAGGATCACCCGGGCGGCGATCGTCGGCGGCTTGGCCAGGCCCTGCAAAAAGTCGAGCACGAATTCGCCGGGGCCATCTTGAATCAACACGCCGGTGCTGAAAATCCCCCGGCCGATCTTCTCCGGCACGCGGGCGGCAACCGGGCTGTGACTGAACTTCTGCGTGTAAGTTCCCTCGTCCGACGCAGCGGGCTTGGGAACCTCGTCTCCCGAAAATGGATTGGGATTCTCGCTCTCTGACATATCACTCCCGTCGTGGCGTGTAAAAACTCAGCCGGGAAATTCCCGAACGCTGAATCCTACACGACGGGGGTTGGCGAACAAGGCCGAGGGCGCATGAGGAATGGATTCATGGAACGCAGCGGTTGCGCCGCCGCCGGATCAGCATCATGCCGCCCAATGCCAGCAGGCCCAGAGAGCCGGGCTCGGGCACGGCCGAGCCGAACACGTCGACCTCGCGGTATCCACCCTGATGATCGCCGTAGGTGCCGTTGGCGATCGGATGAAAGGTGAACTGCAAGCCGGCAACGCCGGTCGCAAGCGTGCCGGTGGAATCGGTCAGGGCGATCTTCAATGCGACTTGCGCGACGTTGGATTGCCCGGCAGTTGCCGACAGGGAAAAGTTGCCGAGGATATTGGTGAAACTGGCGGGATTGTCGATGGTGGAATAAGCCAGGGTGTAGCTTTGGTTGACATAGTCAGAATTCCACCACGAGACGGTGTCAATTTCGGTCAGCTTAAAGCCGCTGGGGTTGGCGGCGGTGTTGAGGTTGTAAGTCAGCACCCAGTCGGTGCCTTGGGTGGTGACGGCAGATTCGGCAGCGTTAACCGCGCCGGTTCCAGCCGTCCCATCGTTCAAAACCGTCGGGCTGCTTCCGGCATAAGTGGTAAATCCGGAATACGTGGCCGATCCACTTAAGGTGGACTGGCCCTGGTTGACCAGGTCCGTGCCAGAAACCGCAAAGGCGCTGCTCCCCGCGTCATTCTCTGATGGCGTCGCAATAACCGATGCCCATCCCGATGCCGTAAATATCGGGCAAATCAGGCAGGAAAGAGTCAAAACGAGTTTGCGCATTTTCATTCCCTCAAGTGCCGCGGACGGGAAAATTCTACCCGGCAGCCAAATTAAGGCAAGAAAAATGGGGGTTTGTCGGCCAGTGCGGGTGTGGCCGTTTTTTTGGCACGATCGTGACACGCGCGACACGCGTGACACGCTACGCCGCGAACGAATCTGGCGGCTTTTGTTCCAATATCTGCTGAATTAGACGCTTTTCTATCGTCGTGGCCATGCGCGCCTCAGGACTGCCCGGCGGACGTTGCGGACGCGTTTGCCGGCGATA
>DASRRM010000452.1:0-6818 GCA_035695715.1 Tepidisphaeraceae bacterium | reverse complement strand
GGTTCGCGCAGCATACTTGAGCCAGGATGGCCGGGCCGACACGTTTCACGAGCAGCGTCCTCGCGGCTCCGCCGTGGGCCGCAATCGTGCCAAGGCGTTCCAAGCCGCCAGGTGAAGCGCAGAGACGGGCGTGCACCCCGGCAGCGCTTTCGCCTCGACAGAATTGCCAAATCGTGCAACAATACTCCGGGCGTCAGCCCAAGGCGGATTGATTGAGATTGTCCGCAATTTCATTTAACGCCCATGGTGCTTGCACCATGGGTTGAGTGATACGGGAGCATGATCTTCCACGCCCGGCAAACGTATTGTTTTTTTTAAGCTGTGAATTTAAGCATCGCACTAGAACAACCCGACAAAAAGCTGGCCCTCTTCGGGTCGGCCGACCGCTACTTGCGCATGATCCGCGATACCTTCGGCGTTCAGCTATCTGCCCGCGAAGACGAAGTCCGCGTGACCGGTGAACGCGATCAGGTCGCCAAGGCCGTTGCCGTTCTGGAGCAGTTGCAGAAAAAGCTGCGCCGCCAGGACTGGCTGAGCGTGGAGGATGTTGGCCAGGCGATCGGGCAGGCGGTGGATGCCGACCGTCAGCAGAGTGCCGATGCCATCGACGTTTACGCCAAGGGACATCCGGTTAAACCCAAGACCGACGGCCAACGGCGATATATCGAAGCCATTTTGAATCACGATCTTACATTTTGCATCGGCCCGGCCGGTACGGGAAAGACGTACCTGGCGGTTGCCGCGGCAGCAAACATGCTAAAGCACGGCCAGGCCCGCCGAATTGTGCTGGCCCGGCCTGCCGTCGAGGCGGGGGAACGGCTCGGGTTTCTGCCGGGCGATCTTCAGGCCAAGGTCAATCCTTATCTCCGCCCGCTGTTCGACGCGCTGCATGACATGATGGATTTTGAGCAGGTGAAACGGTTCATGGTGAATGATGTCATTGAGGTGATTCCGCTGGCCTTTATGCGGGGGCGCACGCTTAATGAGAGCATCGTCATTCTCGACGAGGCACAAAACACCACGCCTTCGCAGATGCTGATGTTTCTCACCCGGCTGGGGCATGACTCGAAGATGATCATTACGGGCGACACCAGCCAGGTCGATTTGCCGGAACATAGCCGCAGCGGCCTGGTGGATGCGCTGGATAAGCTGCGTGGGATCAAGGGAATTGCAACCGTTACACTGGAAAAAGCCGATATCGTCCGGCACCGGTTGGTGCAGAATATTGTGAATGCGTATGAGCGGGTGCAGTAGCACGGGCCGGAGCCCGTGCAAAAGTGCTTGTCCTGCACTGCCCGCTTTTGCGAGTTTTCGGACACGGGCCCGAAGCCCGTGCTACTGGATGCAGTCAGAAAAAAGTCGATCGCGCCGCGCCGAAATTCGCAAGAATCGGCCCGATGCAGAAAAAATCGACTGGCAAAAACTGAAGGAACGCGGCGTGCCCGCTTCGCTGGGCATCGCGGCGGCGTTCTTTGTCATCGCCTCCGCCATCCTCATGCTCCGCCAGGATGTTGTGTCCTATCGGCCCGGACAATGGCTTCACCACGACGTCGTCAGCCGGGTTAAATACACTTACGACGATCCGGCTCAGATGGAAATCGCGCGCACCCAGGCCGCCAACAAGGTTCTGCGCATCTATTCCCCAAACCCCAAGGTGGATGACATTTGGGGCGAGGTGGAGCATGAACTCTTGCAGCTTCCCGACCGGATCAGCGCTGCGCCCGCCGACGAATTGCCAGCCGATCTGAAGGCCATTTTCGATAGCGGCTCGGCCACTGCACTTCGCAATTTCGCCACAGCAGAAAAACGCAGTGATTACGTTCGGCGGGTGGCTGATTACGTGCAGGAATTGCGGGGGTATCGGGTTGCCGAGTTTGGCCGCCAGTGGCCCATCATTATCCTGGAGCCTAAGGACCGCGCCCAGGACAAGAACATGCATCGGCGGATTCAGATCGCCAACGACGGGGATATTGATCCATCGCAAACCTTCACGCTGCATGGTCCGGATTCTGCGCAGCTTCGGGCGATTCTCAGGTCCGCCGCCCAGAAACAATTCCTGCTTGTCCTGCAACCGAAGATCGTGCAATTCACGTTTTCGCGGCTCAAGCCGACCTATCTTTATGACGGCAATGCCACGGTTTTGGCCCAGGAGCGCGCCAAGGATGAAGTCCCCGCCAGCGCAGGGGAAATTACCTTCGCGCCCAACGTGGTTCTGGTGGAAAAGTCGACCACGCACGGGCTTGACCAGGCCGGCTGGCAACTTCTGAAAAAGGAGCACGAGGAATACATCAACAGCCTGAAGAATTCGCGATGGAAAGCCCGGCTTGGCGTGACCGGCGTTGTATTTGCCATCACCTGTCTGCTCTGCCTGTACATTGCATTCTATCAGCCGCGTGTGGTGTCGAATCATCCGCGGGCGATTGCCATCGGCGCATTGCTGCTGTCGATGCTGCTGCTCAATCAGATTGCCGCCATGGGCAACGGGCCGCTCTTTCTCTTCGGCACTGCGCCAACGCTGCTGGTGGCGATGATTCTGGCGATCGGCTACGACCAGCGCACCGCCATCGGCATTGCCGGTTTGCATGGGCTGCTGGCCACCGTCGCACTTGACCAGGGCGTCACCTTTTTCATCGTCATCTGGGCCGGGGTGATGGTCTGCTGCTTCATGCTCGACGACATCCGCACCCGCAGCAAGCTGATCGAAGTTGGCGGGGCAACCGCCATCGCCATGGCTTTTGCCACCCTCGCCGCGGGCTTGATTGCCTTCGACCCATGGGATTACATCGAGCTGAATTGCCTGCACGTCGGCGCCAGCGGATTGACCGTCGGCTTCATCGTCCTGGGGATTCTCCCCTTCGTCGAAAAGGCGTTCAAGATCACCACCAGCATGACGCTCCTGGAACTGGCCGACCCAAGCCAGCCGTTGCTCAACCGCCTGGCGATCGAAGCCAATGGCACCTACAACCACAGCCTTCAAGTGGGCGTGATTGCCGAAGCCGCGGCGGCATCGATTGGCGCCAATTCGCTGCTCTGCCGCGTGGCGAGTTATTATCACGATATCGGCAAGATCAATAAGCCGGAGTATTTCGTGGAAAACCAGGGGGGCCGCGAAAACCGCCATATCAATCTCACACCCAACGTCTCGCGGATGATCATCACCGGCCACGTAAAAGACGGCGTTGAACTGGGAAAGGAATACAATCTTCCCGCCTCGATCATTGCCTTTATCCAGCAACACCACGGCACCACGCTCGTCGAATATTTCTTCCGCCAGGCATGCACCCGGCAGGAAAAGCTCGACCCCGACGGCCCGGAAGTGCAGGACCACCAATACCGCTACGACGGCCCGCGCCCGCGCAGCAAGGAAGTCGCCATCGTGATGCTGGCCGACTGCGTTGAAAGCGCCTGCCGAACCCTCGACGATCCCACCGCCAGCCGGGTGGAAGGCCTGGTGGAAGAATTATCGATGAAACGGCTTTTGGATCATCAGTTCGACGAATGCGATCTGACCATGCGCGAGCTCGAGCAGATCGAAAAGACGATGATCCGCACGGTGCTGGGCATTTACCACGGCCGAATCGCCTACCCGCCCAGCGGCCGCCCTCCGAACAGCCACGAATCTCCCGCACCCGCGGCAACAACGCCCGCGGCCCCAGCCGCCGACACCGCCCCTCCGGAAATGCGCATCTCGAGCTAAAAGCGGATAATTCACAGCTCGACCGAGCTCGTCGAAGTGCGAACAGTGGCAACGGCAGGCCGTCGCTTCGGTCCAACGACAACCAAGGGGGTGTGGCCGTCATTTTTGGCAACCGGTTGCTCGATGTAGGGTGGGCGTACTCGCCCACCATTTGCCGCCCGCGCAAGACGGTGGGCGAATACACGCGAATACACCCACCCTACGCGTTGCCCAACCAATGGCAAATCCCTGTGATCCCAAAAAAACTGAAGGCTCCCGCCCTCAATGGACCGATAAAAATCCTGTCAGAACCAAGTTATTCAATAAAAAGGATAGTCCATGAGCGCCCAAGTCACCCCCACGTTCTTCGAGCGGATCGGCAATCTCTTTCGCAAGCCGACGGATTCAACCACCCAGGTTCGCGCCCTGCTCGGCGGGGGCGATTCGATCGATAACGAAAGCACCCGAAGCCACATCGAGGAAATCGAGCCTCGCACGACGTTCCTTCGTCCCTGGGCCAAGCGCGAGCAGGCGTTCGACCAGCTCCAAAATGGCGTGGCCGCGTTGTCAGATCTGATGGGCACTATTCGCGAAACCCTGGAAAAGAATTCCAGCCGCCAGGATGAGATGCTCAATTATCTCTCCCACCTGCCGCAGGCATTGGAGTCATTGCCCGAAAGCAACCGCGTGCAGGGCGAGGCGCTCAAGGCGATCCAGCTCGGCATCGAGCAGCAAAACACCCAGCAAAACAAGCTCGCGGATGTGCTGGAGCGCCTCAGCCGCGATGAAACCGCGCATGGCCGCGTGCTGGGCGCGGTGCGCGAAAAGGTGGACATGATCGGCATGCACGAGGAGTCGATCAGCCACAGCCTGACCTCCGTCGGCAAGGTTCTGCAAGCCGTCAGCACGACAAGCGAAACCGGGACGCGCGTTCTGGAAAGCCTCCGTGAAAACCTCGGCACCCGCGACGGCCAACTGGAAACCGTCATCCGCCAGCAAAACACCCGCTTCACCACGATGCTGAGCGTCGCCATCGTGATGTCAATGGCCGCCCTGACAGCGGTGGTGGTCTTTGGCTACCTCGGCTACCAGACGCTGAGCCATATGGGGAAATAGGGCAAATGGAGTTTTCGTCATTGACCGGTGGCGTCAGACGCGGCACATGCGCCGGCGGGGGAGCGTGAGGCAACCGAGGCCGAGGAGGGCGGCAATTGCAGGTTCGGGGGTGGGCGCGGCCGTTGTCGGCAACCGTGAAGGCGAGGTTGAGATATTCCCCGTCAGCGGGCTCCGCCCCTTGCCAGCGCCTCCAGGGCGGCGGCGGCTGGCGACGCCACACATCATTGAGGCCTGGTATTGTAAAAAGCTCAGCCCTGCTTCGGGGCCCTAACCGCAATCGTGACACGGGCGTCCCGCCCGTGCCTGCGATTTATGATTGTGAAACGCCCAATTTACAGGGGTTTTCGATCCGTACACACCACGCATGGGCGAGACGCCGGCGAGACGCCCATGTCACGATGGTGGTTCTGAAACCGCTTCTTAGCCGCTGCACGCTTGCGTGCCGTTCCGCCAGTCGCTGCAGACTACGCTTGCGTGCCGTCCGCGACGCGCCGGAACGTACTGTGCGCCAGTCACATCGCGTTGCGGGAAAGGCTTGTATCTCGCGCTGTAAACCTGGCAATGGTTATAAAATTCGGTTCCGATTCATTTGGCTGCGACAGATTGTCCAATGCGCGATACTCAAAAAATCGTGCGCTCTCGCGCATTTTCGCGCATTTACGCGATGGCGGGGTCGCCAGCGGGGTGACATTGTGACCGAATCGCGCGCGATTTCCGAGTCATCGCGCGCTGGCGCGGCGCGAGAAAGTGCAAGGCGTTATTGCCCGCCGGCCAGGGCGTTCATTCCGCTGGAGGCTTCGGCGCCGTGCGTGGGCAGGCCGTCGAAGCGGATGTCCAGGCCATCTTTTTGGCCGGCGTCCACCCGGCCGAATTGGGTGTAGATTTTTTGCAGGCGGTCGAGCTTTTTCGCCGTCGTCACTTCCAGGAAGGGGTCTTTTTCCAGCTCTGAAGGCGTGCGGCCCCAGCGGATTTCTGTCGGGGGATTGTATCGCGTCACCAGCACGACGTGTGGCTCGCGCGCACTCCCAAAGTGTGCGACATTGATTCGCTGAATGTCCTGGGCATAGGGCTTGTCGGACAAGAGCGCAGCCATTTCCAGGCCGGCGGCGAGGTCTTCGCCGAGCCACTTTTTCCCGGTGGCGGGCGGCGGGCGGTGGACGCCTTCGATGACGCGGATGTCGACGTGGCCGTCTTCGACGGCGACGATCTTGCTGACATCGCCCGGCTCATATTGGTCGGGCAGCTTGAAGCCGTCGCGGTCGACCAGCCAGTAGTATGCGCCCCATTTCACCAGAGCCGTCGGCACGCGGTATTCGCAGTCGATTTCCAGCGTATCGCCCGGCTTTTCGCGGAAGGCCCGGCGGACTTCGTAGACTTTGCTGATCCAGGGATTGGCTTCGAGGGCGGCTTTGGTTTGGACGAGAAGGTCGTGATCGTAGGCCGAATGAAGCCGGGTTGGCCGGGCCGTGGCCGCGATGCGGCGGACGAGGAAATCGCTCATCCAGTGCGGCTTATTCTTGATGATGATGGTGGGCGGCTCGGTGGGCATGGCCACCTCGCGGTCGACATATTGCTTGATGTAATAGAATCCCACGCCAAGCCCGCCAAAGAAGAAACAGGCGATCAGCCCATGGATGGCGATCCGCCTGAGGAGTGCGGCGCGTTCCGGACTGATTTCGATCTCCCTGCGGCCCAGCTTCTTGGTTGCTCTTCCCATGCTTTTTCGAGACCTCCACCTCACATCAGAAATCCTTCGATGCATCGGCTTTATCGGACGGGCAGGGCGGGAAAGATGAGGGAGATTTTGGCGGGGGCAATGGTGGTTTGACTAGAGCGTTTTCCAGATTGATCGAGCGGGCAATCGTCATCCTGAGGTACTCCGAAGGATCTTGCTCCCCTTCGCGCACCGACTAAATGAACCTGCGCGATCACGCGCTACTGTCATCCTGAGGTACTCCGAAGGATCTTGCTGTTTCGCCGCAATGGCCAGATCCTTCGGAGTACCTCAGGATGACGGTTCCTTGCT
>DASRRM010000451.1:0-10431 GCA_035695715.1 Tepidisphaeraceae bacterium | reverse complement strand
GCGGCTCGGCAAGACGGTGGTCGATCTGTCGCCGGTGCGGTCGGAGCGCTGACCCACCATGTCGGAAATTCCGGTACTCAAGATCGGCGACTGCCTGCTCGTGTCGATCCAGGTGGATATGCACGACCGGCTGGCGATGACGCTACAGGACGACCTGACGTCGATGATCGAAAAGACCGGCGCGCGCGGCGTGCTCATCGATATCTCGGCGCTGGAAATGGTCGATTCTTTCATCGGCCGCATGATCGCCAATATCTCCGGCATGTCGCGCATCCTCGACGCCAGAACCGTCGTCGTCGGGATGCAGCCGGCGGTTGCGATCACCCTGGTGGAACTGGGGCTTACGCTCTCAGGGGTGCAAACAGCGCTGAGCGTCGAACGCGGCATGGAAATGCTGCGGGCGGGCATCGGGAAGGAGAGCGCTGATGCAAGTGACCAAGACTGATGTGCTCCCCCTCCGCACAGAGCAGGACATCGTCCTGGCCCGCCAGGCGGTGAGAAAACTGACCGTGGAACTGAAGTTCGGCCTGGTCGACCAGACCAAAATGGTCACCGCCGCCAGCGAGCTGGCGCGAAACACCTTCACCTACGGCGGCGGCGGGACAATGCGCTGGGAAGTGCAGCTTGACGGCGCGCGAATCGGCCTGCGCCTTACCTTCGAGGACAAAGGCCCGGGCATTCCCGACCTGGCCCTGGCGATGAAGGACGGGTGGACATCAGGCACCGGCATGGGCATGGGACTTTCCGGCGCCAAGAGACTCGTCAACGATTTTGAAATCGATTCCAAACCCGGCGAAGGAACGCGCGTTGCAATCACCCGATGGAAATGAGCAACATGTCGCCGCCACAGGTCCTGATACGCGTAACCGAGAGCAGTCAGGTCGGTGAGGCAAGGCGCAACGCCGCCCGCATCGCCGAATTGACATCCCTCAGCGAAACCGATTGCGGCAAGGCCGCCATCGTTGCAACTGAGTTGGCGAATAACCTCATTCGTCACGCCCGGGAAGGAGAAATACTCATCAGCGCATTTCGCAGTCCCTCAAAACGCGGTGTGGAATTGCTGGCGATCGACCGCGGGCCGGGAATGGCGGATGTCGGCAAATGCCTGCAGGACGGCTTTTCCACCGGCGGAACCGCCGGGCAGGGTCTGGGGGCGATTCGGCGGCTTTCCAGCGAGTTTGACGTTTATTCCGCCGCGCCGGGAGGCACCGTCGTCCTTTCGCGGATTCTTGCTCAGACTGCCGGGGATGGTAATCTGGCGCAATGGGGCGCTATCTGCCTGCCGGTCGCCGGCGAAACGCTCTGTGGCGACAACTGGAGCATTGCCGAGGTCGATGGCATCGTCTCGATCATCCTCGCCGACGGGCTTGGCCACGGTCCCATCGCCGCCGAGGCGTCCAACGAAGCCGTTGGGGTATTTGACGCAGACCCGGGCCGCGATCTAAGCAGGATGGTCGAGGCGGCGCACGTGATGATGCGCTCGACGCGCGGCGGGGCTCTGGCCGTGGCTCGCGCTGACTTTCGCCGCCGCGAGATGAAATACGTCGGCGTTGGAAATATCTCCGGAACGCTGCAAACCGGCGAGCAAAGCCGGGGACTGTTTTCCCACAACGGAACCGTGGGATTGCAGATTCATAAGATTCAGGAATTCGTTTATCCTTGGGCCGAGAAGTCGGTCCTGATAATGCACTCGGATGGGTTGAAAAGCCGGTGGGATTTAATGGGTTACCCCGGGTTGTTGCAGCGTCACCCATCGGTCATGGCCGGGGTGCTTTACCGCGATTTCAGCCGCGGGCGGGACGATGTGACCGTAGCCGTTGTGCGTGAGGTGCAGTCTTGATGGATAGCGTTGTGAATTCCGTGGCGGCAGACGCGCTGGCGCGCGAGGTGGAATCGCTGCGCGCCGACGCCGGCATTCGCGACGCGGAGCTGGAAAGCCTGCGGGCGGAATTGCTGGAAACCAACCAGGGCGTGGTGGCGCTATACGCGGAGTTGGAGGACCAGGCCGAGCAGCTTCGCCACGCGTCGGAGCTGAAGAGCCGATTTTTGTCGTACATGAGCCATGAGTTTCGCACGCCGCTCGGCTCGATCCGCAGCCTTGCCCGCATTCTGCTCGACCGGCTCGATGGGCCATTAACCGCCGAGCAGGAAAAGCAGGTCGACTTCATCCGCTCCTCCGCGGCCGAGTTGACTGAAATGGTGAACGATCTGCTGGACCTGGCGAAGATCGAGGCGGGACGAATCACCATATCGCCCGCCTGGTTTGAGATGGTCGATTTGTTTTCCGCCCTGCGCGGGATGTTTAAGCCGATCCTGACCAACGAGGCCGTTTCGCTGATTTTCGAAGAGCCTAAGGATTTGCCGCAGGTTTATACTGATGACAAGAAGCTGTCGCAGATTCTGCGAAACTTCATTTCCAATGCCCTTAAATTCACGCAGCAGGGAGAGGTTCGCGTATCGGCCCGGGCGCTGGGCGAGACGCGGGTGATTTTTTCGGTGGCCGACACGGGCATCGGCATCGCCAGACAACATCACGGTGCGATTTTCCAGGATTTCGTGCAGGTCGATTCGCCGATCCAAAAGCGGCTGCGCGGAACGGGCCTTGGCCTTTCGTTAAGCAGGAAGCTGGCCGAATTGCTGCACGGCAGCGTTTCGCTGCAAAGTGAGCTTGGCGTCGGATCGACTTTTTCCGTGAACCTTCCGATTCATTTCCCAGGGGCAGATAGCGCCGGGCGGTCTCAACAGCAGTCGCCGATTTCGCAGGAGAATGAAAATGCCCGATGAACGCATCCCACGCGTCCTGGTGGTGGACGACAACCCGGCCACACGCTACTCGACCTCGCGCATTCTCAAGGCCGCCGGCTTTACGGTTTTCGAAGCCGGCACCGGCGAGGAGGGAATCGACATTGCCAAGACCGGGACTGACGCAGTGGTGCTGGACGTGAATCTCCCCGATATTAATGGGTTTGAAGTCTGCCGCCGCCTGCGGGCAAATTCCGCGACGGCCCGCATTCCCGTCATCCATTTGTCGGCCACGTTCGTTAAGGATATCGACAAGGTGACCGGGCTTGAGGCCGGGGCGGATGGCTACCTGACGCATCCGGTTGAGCCGCCGGTGCTGATCGCGACGGTGAACGCTTTTTTGCGTGCCCGCGCCGCCGAGGACCAGCGCGAGAAATTGCTCATCAGCGAACGATCGGCGCGCCAGGAAGCCGAGCGGGCCAATCGACTGAAGGACGAATTTCTCGCGACGCTGTCGCACGAATTGCGCACGCCTTTGAATGCCATTGTCGGCTGGTCGCAATTGCTACGGCGCGGGCCGGTGGCGCCTGAGGAACTGGCCGAGGGCCTGGAGGCCATCGAGCGCAACGCCAAGGCGCAGACGCAGCTCATTGCCGATTTGCTGGATGTTTCGCGGATCACCTCTGGCAAGCTTCGCCTGGATATTCAGCCGATCGATCCGGCGGCAATGATCGACAGCGCGCTGGACTCGATCAAGCACGCGGCGGCGGCGAAGAACATCCATATCGCCCGCATTCTCGACGCCCCGGCGTTCAGCATTTTCGGCGATCCGGGGCGGCTTCAGCAGGTCATGTGGAACCTGGTGACCAACGCGGTGAAATTCACGCCAAAAGGCGGGAAGATCACCGTCACGCTGCAGCGGGTGAATTCGCACGTCGAAATTGCCGTGCGCGACACCGGCGACGGAATCAGCCCCGAGCTTTTGCCGCACATCTTCGAGCGCTTTCAACAAGGCGATGCCAGCACCACCCGCCGCCACGGCGGCCTGGGCCTGGGATTGGCCATCGTCAAGAATCTCATCGAGATGCACGGCGGAACCATCGCCGCCTCCAGCGACGGCACCGGAAAAGGATCGGCATTCGTCATCAAGCTGCCGCTGGCGACGGTTTCGCCGCTGGGTGATGTGTCGTCGCAGCGCGTTCATCCGGCGGCCGACATGAAATTCGCCGCAAACTCGCCGGCGGCGAATCTTGCCGGATTGAAAGTGCTGGTGGTGGACGATGATATTGACGGCCGGACCCTGCTTCGGCGGGTGCTGGCCGATTCCGGCGCTGATGTATCCGACGCCAAAAGCGCCGAGGAGGCCCTGGAAAAACTCGCGACATTTGCTCCGCAGATTCTGGTGAGCGACATCGGCATGCCGGTGGCGGATGGTTACGATTTCATCAAGGAAGTGCGCGAGCGCGGCTTTGCGGCGCAGACCCTCCCCGCCATCGCCCTGACGGCCTTCGCCCGCACCGAAGACCGCCGCCGGGCCATGCTGGCGGGTTATCAGGTTCACCTTGCCAAGCCGGTCGATCCGAGCGAACTGATTGCGGCCGTTGCAATGCTCGGCGGAAGAACGGGGTGATTTTGCGCAGAGAACGCGGAGGCACAGAGACACGGAGGAACAACTCGATGTTCCGCGCATGTGCGTATAAAAAGGGCGTAATGAGCCGCGCACGAAGCGTACTCCCGGAGTAAGCGGGGCACTTACTTCGGGAGTACCCTCCGTGCGCGGCTCGTTATGCCGTTGCATACGAAACGGATCTATTTCCACTGCTTGGGATCGGCCTCCGGCGTTACCTGCTTGATGTTTGGGGCGACATCCACATCGACCCCGCGCGTGATCCAGCGCATGGCGCCCAGCACCAGGCCCTGGAATTCGGGCTTGGCCCAGACGTCCTCGCGATGGCCCATCGATGTATAGAAAACCCGCCCCTTGCCATCCATCCGTGCCCAGGTTTCGGGGTATGGCTGGCGCTGATACATCGGGCCTTTCATCGAATCGCAATGCTGCGTGAGAATCACGTGCAGATCCGGGGCGAAATTCTTCAGCGAGTACCACTCTTCGACGAAACTGGCATTGTTAAAAGCCTCGGCACCGGGGAATTTCGGGTCGACACATTTCAGCACAGCCGGCTGCTGCGCGCCGTGAATAATGAATTCGCCGCCGAGCATTTGGATATAGGGATCGAATTCATCCTTGCCGCCGGCATCCTGGTCGCGGAGCATCTCACCGGCCTTGTAATTGCCATGTTTGCCGTGGAACGTGTCGCTGCCGCTGTGAAACGCCATGAACCCCAGGCCGTTCTTGATGGCCTCCAGGAATGCTGCCTTGCCGGCAGCGCCCATGCCCGGCTCCTTGGACATAATCTCCCCTTTTTCCTCGATGTCCCGGCCGTTTTTGTCTTTTTCCGGCTTCCCGTCGGCCCCCATCTTTTTGACCATCTTGTACTTGTCGGAATCCTTGGTCAGGTCGCCGGTGGTGTAAAACGCCAGGGCGTCAAACTTCGCCAGGTAGTCCGGCTTGAATAATGAGCCGTCCTTGCTGCAGGTGACTTCAAAGCCGTTCTTTGCCCCAAAGTCGGTGAGCAGCTTTTCAGCGTAGGCCAGCTCATTGGGACTCTTGCGGGTGATGGTGCTGTGCTGATAGCCGGCCGATTTGGTGAAGAAAAGAATCTTCTTTTTCGGCCCGGTGGCGGCATCCTCGGCCAGCAGCGCCCCGGAGAGAAATGGCGACAGCGTAACCGCCGCCGCGGCAGCGCCGGCAGACTTGAGCAAATCACGACGATTGATCGCGCGGAAAGTAGGCATGGCAGTATCCTTTGGTTTGAAAGTCGGACAACGCTTTATTTATCGCGCCGTGATCGACTTGTTGCCGCCAACTATGCGGATGAGTGAACGCCAAGACGCCGAGAACGCCAAGTGAAGAGCGCCAAGAAAACAATGGAAGCACCGGCACTTCTCTTTTGCTTGGCGTTTTTTACTTGGCGTCCCTGGCGTCTTGGCGTTCATCCGGTCTGCCGAACCCCGGTCAGGGTTAATTTCACACCAACAGATCAGGAATCACGTTTCCATATCGCGTGAGCATGACCGGGCGGCCGCCGGGGGTGCGGTATTCCTTGGTGGGGTCGATGCCGAGGGATTTGTAGAAGGTCGCGGCAACATCGTCGGGAGTGATGGGGTGGTCCTTGGGATTTTCGGCTTTGGCGTCGGATTCGCCCACGACCTGGCCGCCCTTGATTCCGCCGCCGCCCAGGATGCAGCACATCGACCGCGGATAATGATCGCGACCGGCGCGGGCGTTGATCTTGGGCGTGCGGCCGAATTCGCCGGTCACGAAAACCCCGGTCGATGAATGCAGGCCCTTGGCATCCAAGGCGCGGAAGAGGCCGGCCAGGCCGGCGTCGAAATTGGGCAGGAGCTTATTTTTCAGGGCGTTGAAGTTGTCGCCGTGGGTGTCCCATCCGCCGAGCTGAATCGTGACGAATTTCACGCCGGATTCGACCAGGCGCGCCGCCAGCAGGCAGCTTTGCTGGAAGGGGTCAGCCCCGAACATGCTGCTGATGTTCTCCGATTCCTTGCCTAGGCTGAAGGCCAGCCGGGCCTTGTCCGAGCGCATCATGGCATAGGCCTTTTGGCCGAATTCGTCCATGCCGGACAGAAGCCGGTCTTCCTGGGCGAGCGAGCCAAAGGCGGTATCGTAGCGTTTGACGAGATTTTGCCGGCGGTCGACTTCCTCGAGGGTCACGCCGTTCAAAGTCAGGCCGCGGATTTTGATGTCCTGTCCCTTTTGCGGCGAAGTGCCCACCTCCAGTGGGCCGTATTCCACGCCGAGGTATCCTGCGGCATCAGCGCCGAACCCGGGAATGGCAACAAACGCCGGCATGTCCGCCGCTGCGCCCTTTTCTTTGGCCACCACCGAGCCGTAGCAGGGGAAGGTGAGCGAGGGGATCGGCTTATTCCCGGTATTCATGTACCGCGAGCCCAGGTCGTGCGCCGCCAGCGTATGGCTGACGCCGCGGAGGATGGCGTATTTGTCGGCGACCTTGGCGAGTTCGGGGAGATGCTCGCAGATTTCCATGCCGGGGACGTTGGTCTTGATGGGGTTAAATTCCCCGCGAAATTCCGCCGGGGCATCGGGCTTCAGATCGAACGTGTCCATGTGGCTGGGACCGCCGGCCAGGCGAATGAAGATGCCGGAGTTGGCCCGCGCCCCGGCCACTTCGCCCGCGCTGGCCAGCGAGAGATACTGGGAAAGGGAAAGACCGATGCCGGTCAATGCGCCGACGCGCAGAAAATCCCGGCGGTTGATCCCATCGCAATAAAATGACTTGGTCATAGCTGGTACCTCATTGGCCAAATGGCACTTCAACGAATTCAGTCGAGCCACGGCTCGCCGAGCCTTCTCGAACAAGACATCGGCGGGCCGCCGATGCCACGAACTGCTAAACGACCTTGCGCGATTACGCGCTACGGTCATGCTGAGGTACTCCGAAGCATCTACGTCATGTTGCAGGCGGGCAGGATTCTTCGGAGTACCTCAGAATGACGCACCTATTGGTACATGTGGTTTTTCTACCTCAAGCGTAATGGTCCGCGGTGCGGACCCTACACGAATTGCGCGAGAACATTTAATGATTCACCTTAAATTCACGGGTATTGATCATCGCCCAGAGCAGATCGCGAACGCCGTCCACCGGCTCTTTCGCCGCGGCGATATCCTTGCGCGCCTCAGTTATTTCGTCGCTGGTTGGCGGACGGCTGACGGTTCGCAGGAACACTTCGTTGATCGTTTTGTCGATGTCGAGAGCCGGGGCATTCTTCTTGCGGCTGGAGGCGCGAAGCTCGCCGATCCAGCTCTTGGGAGATTCGATCTTGGCCAGCAGCGTGGGGTCGTTGCGCGTGTAAATGGTCTGCAACAATGTCGGGTCGGCTGAGCGTTCGCAGTCGCAGTTGGTGATGCGGGCGGGCTTGCCGAAGAGGGTGAGGAAATAGCCGTCAGGTCCCCCGCCGCCGGCTTTGCCGCCCTTGCGGGCCTGGGAAATTCCGCTCGGCCCAATGGCGCGAATTTCCATGTCTGTCGCAAAATCCGCCGCGTGCTCGTTGTCGGCGATGGCAATATCGATCGTATCGAGCATGACCTCGGCCGGCAGTTGCCGCACCACGGCGTGGCTGAAATTTCGCGTGTCCTGCAGGTTCGTCGGGTTGGTTTTCCAGCTTCGCTGATAGGTGTCGCTGTTCAAAATCTCGCGATGCAGCCAGCGAAGATCGTAATGATGCGCCGCGAATCCATCGGCCAGATAATCCAGAAGCTCGGCATTGGCCGGGGCGTTGGCGATGTTTAAATCGTCGGGCGGATCAACAATCCCGCGATTGAAATATGTCGCCCATACCCGATTCACCATCGCCTTGGCGAAGTAGGGGTTACTCTTGCTGCGCAGCCAATCCATCAGCGGCTGGCGCGAATCCACCCCCTTGGCTACATGCACGACCTCGCCGCCGAGAACGCGCGGCTGAATGGACGGATCGACATTCCCCTTGTTTCCCTTGCCAAAAACCTTGCTTCCATTGGTGTTGGCGAACAGTTCCGACCAGGGAACCAGTCCGCCTGCATCAATCCGGCGGCGGGTTTCTTCATCGATCAGCTTTTTGATCTTCTGGTCCTTCGTGACGTTCTTGTTTTTCTTCTTCGCTTTATCTGCAGCGTCGGCCGGGGCGGCCTGTGGCTCGGCAACCTTGGGCTCGGTCTTTTCCACCTCGGCGGTGGCCATCTCCTTCAGTTCCTTGTTGACCGACCCGTAGGATACTTCTTCGCCATTGGCAGCCGGCCGATTGCCCGTGGCGATGACGCCGAAGAATGCGGTGAATTCCTTGAAGTCGGTCTTGGTCCACCGGTCGAACGGGTGCTTATGGCACTGGGCGCATTCCATCCGCACGCCCAGGAACGTATGCGCAAACGCCAGTGCCTTTTCCTCCGGCGATTGGGTGGTTCGGCGTTGCCAGTAATACGGAAGCGTCGGGTGTTTCGCAAAGCTCACCGGATCGGTGCTGCGGAAATAGGAATCCATCTCCACAACGTAATCCTTGTAGCTCTGCGCCGGCGAGCTTCGGCTGGTGGCCAGTACGATCTCCGACACCATCTCATCGTATGGCATGTTGTCCGCCAGCCGCTGCTGAAGCCATTCATACCATTGCCGCGAGACATCGCCGTTCTGGCCTTTTCCCGTTGCGCCGAGATTAATCTGCCGGGTGTTGTTGCCGGTGTAATCGCAAAACTTCGTCGCCCACCACGCGGCATATGCCGGACTCTTCAGCAGCGACTCGATTTTCGCCGAACGCTTGTTCGGCGAACTATCCGCTAGAAATGCGGTGACTTCATTTGGCGTCGGCAGGGTGCCGGTCAGGTCCAGGCTCACCCGGCGGAGAAATTCCGCATCGGTGCAGAGCTCCGATGGCACAATCCCCATCTTCCGCAGCTTGTTCAGCACCAGTTCATCCACTTTGCCGTGCGGCGTGGTGGCGGGAAATTTGTCGTTCGCGAAATCAGACACCGGCAGCATCACCGGCACCGGCTTCACGCCGTTGTCGTATGAGGCAATGATATGGCTGTCCCCCTTGCCGGTTGAGGTAACCAGCCCCGCATCATTCACGTTGGCGATGGTTTCATCATTGGTCTTGAATCGCGTGATATCAGTCACATCTTCGACGACGCCGTCTTTCCAATGCGCCAGCACGCGAAGCTGCACGGTTTGTCCGGGATTGGCGAAGACGATTTCGTTTGGCGCGACTTCCAGGCGATCCAACTCGCCGGTCTTGTCGGCATCATTTTTCGCGCCGTTCTGAATCCATTTCAAAATGGCGTTGTATTGCCAGGAGTCCTTCTTGAACCGCTGCTTCCCCTTGTGCTTCATTTGCAGGGTTGGCTTCAGCAATATCAGGCTTTGTTCCGGCTCTTTCGCATCAATCCGTATTTCATCCTCACCACCCTTTTTCTGGGTAATCTGAATGTAGTCGGCATCCCATTCCGATCCGAAGAGCGAAAGCTGGAACCCGCCGCGACCCTGGAATGAGCCATGGCATTCCCGCGCGCTGCACCCGGCCCGCGCCATCATCGGGATGATGACCCGCCGATAGCTGGGATCCTCTGCCTTTTGCAAATCTGCAAACCGCTGGCTGGTGGTGAGGAGCTTCTGTTCCGGAACGAGAGCCGCCGCCCGGGCGGTTGGCCGCATGGGGAGTATCGCAAGTGCTAACAGAAGTATGGCGGGAAGAATTAGTTTAAGCGATCGCATGGCGAGCCACCTTCGTCATGTAAGTGCAGCAGAGATGCCGATCGGCGGATCATTGATGATCGCCAATCCATACGTATGTAGCGGCGTTTTGGAAAGTTGTTGCGAAAACGGGGAGTGATGGCCGGATGTCGCCATTTTTGGCATGTAGCGGTGAACGATCTCCAAGGCACCCGTCATCTAAATGACCCTGCGCGATTAGGCGCTTCGAATCTTCGTAGGCTCCCCACCGCGGACCGTGTTTTTCCATCCAAACGTAATGGTCCGCTAAACGAATCGCGCGAGATTATTTTAGAATCGAAAGAGCCGCGCACGCAGGGTACTCCCGAAGTAAGCGGTTTCGCCGGATCCGCTT
>DASRRM010000450.1:0-4973 GCA_035695715.1 Tepidisphaeraceae bacterium | reverse complement strand
CGCGGCTCTTCCTGCCTCTGCCGTCCTTTTCGTGCCTGCGCCTAAAAGCCTGTCCGAATTCCAGGAGGCGGTCGCGCCGCCGCTGGCACCCCCGCCGACACCCGGCTGCCACAGTTGCAGTTGCGCTCATTTCGAAAAGCTTGAAATTCCCCACACTGGCGAAGCAGTCCTCGTCTGATCAAAAAGAAAAGGGGATTTAAGCGACTATAATGCCACGTTTTGCGTTTTAATGTGACGGCTATCTGTTGGGGCTGGTCTGATGTTTGCTCTTGAGGCATAAGCTGGGACGCGGCATGTGAATCATCTTTCGCGCCCATCGGAGACTTTCATGCAATTTGATAAATATACAATTAAGGCTCAGGAAGCCGTCGTGCGGGCGCAGGAACTGGCTCAGCAGCGGAATAATCCGGAGCTGACCCCGCTGCATTTGCTTAGCGCGCTATTGACGGAAAAGGATGGCGTGTTTCTGCCATTATTGCAGAAATTGGGGGCGAATGTGGCGGCCATTAATACCGCGGTCGCCACAAGACTTGATCGGCTTCCCAGTGCCACTGGCACGCAGCTTGGCATGAGCCGGGCTACCAACGATGCGTTTCTCAGCGCGCAGAAGGAAGCCGATCGGCTCAAGGATGAATACGTTTCCACCGAGCATCTGCTGCTGGCATTGGCGCAGGTGAAGAGCGAGGCGCAGGAAATCCTCAAGAGCAACGGCGTGACCTACGCCGCCGTGCTGGAGGCGCTCAAAGACGTACGCGGCGGGCAGCGCGTGACGGATCAGAACCCCGAGCAGAAATATCAGACATTGCAGCGCTATGGCCGCGATCTGGTTGAAGCGGCCCGGCAAGGGAAGCTCGATCCGGTCATCGGCCGCGATGAGGAAATCCGCCGAACCATGCAGGTGCTGGCCCGGCGAACGAAAAACAACCCCGTTCTGATCGGCGAGCCGGGCGTCGGCAAAACCGCAATCGTGGAAGGTCTGGCCATCCGCATGGTCAACGGCGATGTGCCGGAGGTTTTGAAGAACAAGAAAATCATCTCGCTGGACATGGGCGCGCTGATCGCCGGTGCGAAATATCGCGGCGAGTTTGAAGATCGGCTCAAGGCCGTTATCAAGGAAGTCGCCTCGTCGGATGGGCAAATCATCCTGTTCATCGATGAGCTGCATACGGTTGTGGGCGCGGGAAAGACCGAAGGCTCGATGGATGCGGGAAACCTCCTGAAGCCGGCCCTGGCGCGCGGAGAGTTGCGCACGATCGGCGCGACGACGCTCGACGAGTATCGCAAGAACATCGAAAAAGACGCGGCCCTGGAACGCCGCTTCCAGCCGATCCTGGTCGACCAGCCCAGCGTCGAGGACACCATCGCCATTCTTCGCGGGCTGAAGGAGCGGTATGAAACCCACCATGGCGTGCGCATTACCGACTCGGCCATTGTCTCTGCCGCCGTGCTGAGCGACCGGTATATCACCGATCGCTTTCTGCCGGACAAGGCGATCGATCTGATCGACGAAGCCGCCTCGCGCCTGCGCATTGAAAACGATTCCATGCCGGCGGAATTGGACCAGATTCGCCGTCGGGTCATGCAGCTTCAGATTGAAATCGAAGCACTCCGCCACGAAAAAGATCCCGCCAGCAAGCAGCAATTGCACAAGGCGGAAAAAGAGCTCGGCGAGCTTCAGGAAAAGAATACGCAGTTCACCACGCGCTGGGAAAATGAAAAAGGGGCCATGAATGCCATCAAGCAGCTCCAGGAGAAGCTCGATCAAAAGCGCGTGGAGCTGGAGCAGGCGCAGCGGCAGGGAAATTGGGAAGTGGCCGCCCGCATTCAATATGGCGAGCTGCGCGACGTGCAACGGCAGATCGACGAGGCACAAAGCCGACTGCATCAGCTCACCGATTCCGGCGAAGCGCTGGTGAAGGAAGAGGTGAACGCCGAGGAAATCGCGGCGGTGGTTTCGCGATGGACCGGCGTGCCCGTCAGCCGAATGCTCGAAGGCGAAAAGGAAAAGCTGATGCACATGGAGGAGCGCCTCGGCCAGCGCGTGATCGGGCAGGATGCTGCTGTGCAGGCCGTGGCCAATGCCGTGCGGCGGAATCGCGCCGGGTTGGGCGATCCGAACCGGCCGATCGGATCATTCCTCTTCCTCGGCCCAACCGGCGTCGGCAAAACCGAGCTGTGCAAAGCCCTGGCCGAGTTTCTATTCGACGATGAAAACGCCATGGTGCGCATCGACATGAGCGAATTCATGGAGCAGCATTCCGTCGCCCGCCTGATCGGCGCGCCGCCAGGATACGTCGGCTATGAAGAAGGCGGCCGCCTGACCGAAGCCGTGCGCCGTCGGCCGTATGCCGTCATTCTCTTCGACGAAATCGAAAAGGCGCACCGCGATGTTTTCAACGTGCTGCTGCAGGTTTTGGACGACGGCCGGCTGACCGACGGGCAGGGCCGAACCGTCAATTTCAAAAACACCGTCATCGTCATGACCAGCAACCTCGGCTCGGCCGAGATTCAGAAGCTGGCGCTCAAGCAAGCTCCTGAATGGGAAGTGGAAGCCGCGGTGAAAGAGCTGCTGAAGCTCAGTTTCCGCCCGGAATTCCTCAACCGAATCGATGAGACGATTCTCTTCCACACCCTCCGCCGCGACCAGCTTGCCAAGATCGTGGACGTGCAGCTACAGCACGTTCGCAAGCGCCTGGCGATGCGAAATCTAAAGCTGGTGGTAACTGATGCGGCCAAGCATCTGCTCGGCGAAGAAGGCTACGACCCGGCGTATGGCGCCCGTCCGCTGAAGCGCGTAATCCAGCAACAACTGGAAAACCCGCTTGCCAGCAAAATCCTGAATGGCGACTTCGCCGAGGGGGAGACGATCAAGGTGGATGTTGATGCCAGTAAACACAAGTTCACGTTCACCGCGACGCAGGAGCATGTGGAGGCAGAGGTAGCCGATGAGGAGCCGATAGGAACTGCGGGCCGCCGGTAGGAAACCCGATCACTTTTTCATGGAGGCCACAAATCTCTCCAGACCTCGAGACACGCGACTTATCGCAGACCTCTTTGGAGTTCGTGCTAAGACTGATCATCGTCCAGTTCCGCGAATATTTCATGCAGGGACATCGAAAATCCCGGCAAGACATCGCCGCCATCGATCGCTCGATCCCCGGTTAATGTGATCGAATCATCCGGACTTTTATACACTTCAACCGTACGGGTTTTGGGATCAACCATCCAGACGAGGCGAACGCCGGCAGAAAAATATTCGCCGCGTTTGATTAGCATTTCCTTCCGCGTATTGCCCGCGCTGAGAACCTCTACAACCAGATCGGGAACTAATAGTGGAACGGCCACGCCTCGGACTTTTGCCGCGCGATAGCGCACTTGCGTGACAAAGGCCACGTCTGGAATCCGTATCAGCCCGGGAAACAATTTCAGCATCCCATCGGCTCCGGTGACTTTCCCCAGACGGCCGAGATGAACGAATGTGCTGACTATTCGAATTATTGCGACCGCGATCAACGATTCTTCATACCCCATTGGCTTCTCCACCAGCACGCCGTCGACCAGTTCGCAAAGACGATCTTCATGAGCGGCAATGGAAATGACGTCCGCTTCGGTGGCGGTTCCCGGCGCGGGCTTCAAGCGAATGCGCGACAGCGGCACGCCACCCAGGCGCTCCACCAGATCGGCGAGCGTTTCCATCAACTTCGGCGGAGCAATTGTGGTCATGTGTCACTTCGTAAAGCCGTACAATTTATCCCCCGCCCGCACCACCGCCATCCCGTCCACGACGGCAATCGTGGCCCGGCTGTCTCTGCCGTCCAGCGAGGTTTGCGAAAGGATCTTGAGAGAGTCGGCGTCAACAACAAGCACGTCGCCGTGTTCGTTCATGCAGTAGATTTTCCCGTCCGCGCCGGTGGGCGAGGCGCGGAACACGCTGCGCCCGCCGAGATCGACGGCCTGCTTCTTTTCGCCGCTTTTGGGGTCAAGGCGGAAAAGCTGCTTGCGGTCGCCGTCAAGAAGATAAAGATTGCCCTTGTAAAACAGCGGCACGCAGACGTCGCTGGTGATGCCGCTGGCCCTTGGATCGGATTTCCAGGCGATGTGCGTGGTGGTGACGTCCCCTGTTCCGCCGTCGCTGATGGCCAGCACCGGACCCTTTTTTGGAGCACAGGCGAACACGAGGCCGTCGATCGGGTCGATGCCGACGGAAGGAACCAAGCGCCAGTCCCTTATGTGATTGGGGTTCCACCCCCCGCAGCGCCATATTTCCTTGCCGGTGTCTGCTTCGTGGGCGGTGACGCAATCGCCGCCAACCAGAAGAATTTCGCTGCGGCCATCATGCTCGAAAGGAACCGGGGTGGCATAAGACTCGCGCGATTCGCCCACGGCATCACTGGGCCGGCTGACCTTCCAGATGTCCTTGCCGGTCTGCGGGTTCATCGCCAGCAAATATGAATCGACGCCACCCGTGCCGCCATCGGTTCCGCGCGAGGGAACGTTGCGGTGAATGACCTGGACGTAAAGCTTGTCTTTATAGAGCAACGGGCTGGAGGAATAGACCCAGAGGATGTTGAACGTGCCGTGGTCTTTTTGAATGTTGCGTTCCCAGACCTTCTTGCCTTCGATGTCAAACGCCGACAGGTCGCCGGTGGAGAAATAAAAGTAGACGAGTTTGCCATCGGTGACGGCCGACGGGGAGGCGGCGTTGTTGCGGTCGCTGCGGGTGAAGCCGGTGCCGATCTCCTTCGACCAGAGGATTTTCCCGTCCGTGCGCGAGATGCAGTTGCCCATCAGCTTTGAGCTTTGCGGATCGACGGTGCTGAGGAAGATGCGGTCGCCGAATACGACCGGCGTGCCGCTGCCCACGCCAGGAAGCTGCGTCTTCCAGGCGGCTTTGTCCTTGTCGATGTTGTCCGGGAGATTGATCGCATCGCTCGACCCATCAAAATGCGGTCCGCGCCACTGCGCCCAATCAT
>DASRRM010000449.1:0-4296 GCA_035695715.1 Tepidisphaeraceae bacterium | reverse complement strand
CAGCGATTTCCCGCCTCTGTTTTTCGTCCAATTGACGATGTCACAATGGAGCGATAACATCCCACCCTTCCACCAAGGAGAGGTGGCAGAGTGGTTGAATGCGCCGGTTTCGAAAACCGGTCTGCCGAAAGGTAGCGGGAGTTCGAATCTCCCCCTCTCCGTTGAAAAACCCACGACGACCGTAACTCCGGTTTCGTGGGTTCTTTGCTACATGGGGGGGTTGAAGCCACAGTGCGTGTCAGCATTACTGTAAGTTACGAATCCACGAACCTCGTCCATGATTTTAGGCCAAAAAAGAAGGCCACGTTTACGTGGCTTTCATGGAGTTCGTTTGACTTGACCTTCTAGGCGACGGGGTCCGCACCGCGGGCCGTGATTTAGACCGATTGCCGGTTTGATCGCTTTAGCGATCGGTTTGCCTCTGCACGCCCGGTTACCCTTTGATGGCATTGTCCTCAAACTCCCATCCCTTCGGCCACGTCTTGACATCATCCGCCATCGGATGCACCAGCGGGTCGACATCGCCGCAGAGCGCTTTGCCCTTTGCGTCGTAATCTTTGTTGAACAAAACCGCCCAGGTCAGGCCATCGCATCGCCGCACCAGCAGCGTTGAGGTGCCGTCGAGGAGCCCAGTGTGCCAGGTGTTCATGGTGCCATGGCCCATCGGGCGGACTTCCCAGCCGCAGGCGTAATAGGCGTCTCTCGGCTTGCCGTCGGCGGTGAAGCCGGTGTCTTTGGGCCGGCGGAAAAGTTCTTCGACGCTGGCGCGCTTCAGGACCGGGCAGGAATCGGGGTGATCGAAGGCGCTGGCGTATCGAACCAATTCGGGCGCGGAGGCAATCCATCCGCCGTGCGAATCGAGCGATTCCAGATACCACCCGCCATACGCCATCGGCACGCGCTTGCCGCCGCCGAAAACGCTGTTCACGCGCTCGTCGTTGCGCGGATAATAGCGCACTTCGCCGGGGGCGCGGTCCTTCTCCAGCGAGCGGCCGATGCGCATGCGGTGAATTCCCAGGGGCTTTAGAACTTCCCGCTCGACATACGTTGCATAGACCGGCGTGCCGGACAGCTTTTCGATGATTCGGCCTAACACGCAATAGCCGAAGTTGGAATACGCCTCGCGCATGCCGGGATCGAAATCGAGTTTGCGGCCCATCATGTATTCGATAATCTGCCGCGGCTCGGCGGGGGGTTTGGTCCCCATCGCTTCGGCAATGCGAAACGACTGAAACATCGGATCAAAACTCTCCTTCGCGTCGCGATCGAACCCGCCGGTGTGATGCAGAAGCTGCGCGATTGTAATCTGCCAAAGCCGCGGATCGACCGATGCGCCGTTTTCCAGGTGCGGCTTATAGCCGAGAATCTTAAACGCCGGCTCACTGAGCTTCAGCTTTCCTGTTTCCTGTAATTGCAAAATTGCCACTGCCGTAAATGACTTGGACAAGCTTGCAATGCGAAACAGCGCATCGGGCTGGACCGGCTCCTTCTTCGCGACATCGGCGTAACCAAACCCGCGGGCATAAACAATTCTCCCGCCTCGGCCAATGGCCATCGCCGCGCCAGGGATTTCATTTTTCTCCATGAAGCCGAGCATCATGCGGTCGAAGCCGGCGAGAGCTGGTTCATCGCGGCCGGTGACTGGAAGCTTTTCATCCGCTGCTGCGGCAAAGACGGCGCGGTCGAGCAGTGGACTGCCGACAAGTGCGGCAGAGAATTGAAGGAATCGTCGTCGGTTCATCGTCGTCATCTCCGGAAATATTGGGTGAGAATCGCGGCTTCGATGATAACGCGAATCGGCCAAAATGCCTCCACGCTGAATCACACGGGGCGCGCAGTGCGGTGCGAGACAGAATCGGACGGATTTTTCGGCGTGCACGAGCGGCGCACGGAGCAGGCGGGTTTCGGGGATCCGCTTACTTCGGGAGTACCCTCCGTGCGCGGCTCGTTAACCTGCGATGACCCGAAAATGCAGATGCAAAAAAGCACTGAACGATCTTGTGCGATTCGGCGCACCGATTTTCGTAGGGTCCGCACTGAGCTTGAGAACTTATTCGTGGCACGGGCGGCCCGCCCGTGTTTCTTCTCCAAAAACCATGGCTGGGCTGCCCGTGCCACGAATAAAGCTCACTGCGGACCACCTTTTCCGCCGCAAATGCGACGGTCCGCTACACAACCGCGCAAGATCATTTATCGCAGAATGCGGATGTCGCGAATCGCGCATTCGCCGCATCGGCCCGGACTGTAGTCCTTGCCGGATCGACGCCAAATGTCGATGATAGCGCCGTGACTATTCCCACCCCAATTCGTCTCGGTTTATTTTCCCTTGCAGCATCCCTCAGCTTTTGCATTTCCCCGGCTTTGGCCGGCGATTGGCCGCAGTTTCTTGGGCCCACGCGCAATGGCGTTTACGCCGATGCGGACGTGACGGCCACTTTTCCCGATGCCGGGCCGAAGGTGCTTTGGAAGCAGGAAGTGGGGCACGGGTTTGCCGGTCCAGTCGTCAGCAGCGGGAAGCTCGTGCTGTTCCACCGCATCGATGAAAAAGAGTGCGTCCAATGCTTCGATGCAAAGACCGGCAAGTCGATCTGGAAGAGCGAATATCCCACCGACTACAACGATGACTTCGGCTTCGACGACGGCCCGCGCGCCACGCCGACCATTGCCGGCGGAAAAATCTACACCTTCGGGGCTTCAGGAATGCTGGCGTGCTGGGATCTTGCAACCGGCAAGCAAATCTGGGCGGTCGACACGCGCAAGACGTTCAAATCGCCCAAGGGCTATTTCGGCCGGGCGTGTTCGCCGCTGGTGGAGGGGGACGCCGTCATCATGAACATCGGGGCAGAAGGGGCGGGCATCGTGGCGTTTGACAAGGAAACCGGGAAAACCTTGTGGAAAGCGACTGATGATGCGGCGAGTTATTCCTCGCCCGTGGCCGCGACGATTTCCGGCAAGCGCTACGTCTTTGTCTTCACCCGCGCCGGCCTGGCGGCCATCGATCCGGCCACCGGAAAAGTCTACTTCGATTTCCATTTCCGCTCGCGCATGGACGCCAGCGTCAACGCCGCCACGCCGCTGGTGATCGGCGACACGATATTTCTTTCCGCCAGCTACGGCACCGGCGCTGCGTTGCTGAAGTTCGACGAAGCCGGCCCCAAGGAAATCTGGTCCGGCGACAACATCCTCTCCAACCATTACGCCACCAGCGTCGAATCCAACGGCTTCCTCTACGGCTTCAACGGCCGCCAGGAACAAGGCCCCAGCCTTACCTGCGTCGAGCTAAAGACCGGCAAAGTCCGCTGGACCGAAGACCACTACGGCGCTGGAACCATCCTGCTTGCCGGCGGCAAACTGCTGGTCCTCTCCGAAAAAGGCGAACTACAAATCGCCCCAGCCTCCCCCGTCAGCTTCAAACCCACCGCCCACGCCCAGGTGCTGGCGTTCAACTCGCGAGCGTATCCGGCGCTGGCGGATGGATTGCTGTATGCGCGGAGTACGACGGAGATGGTGTGCGTGGATTTGCGGGCGGGGAAAGCGAAATAGATCGTCTGTCATCATTCCGGGGGCGATCCGGGTCTTCGGGGTACCTCAGACGCCGGCGTCTGAGGTACTCCGAAGACCCGGATGTGTTTCCGACTCCGCCCCATGATGATTATTCCCACCGCAGTGAAGATTTTTGAGAAACGAATGGTCTCCATCACGCTCCAAAATGTCCGGGCGCACAAAGGGCATTCGCGCTTCCACGGGCCGCCGGGGCGACCGCTTTCGGAAATTCGCGCCGGATATTTTCTAATCGGAGATTTGCGATTTACGGTGGATAATCGTCGCGTGGGCGGGTTCGGCTATACCGGGCCAAATGTGGTCTACTTATGTTATTGGATAGGAAGCTTATACGGGATGATGAAGACCTTGAAGTCCGCTGATCCGTCGTCGTACAAGTGGTGGTATCGCGAACAGGGCGATCCAGCATTGTTATTCGAGCGAAACTCGAATCGAGTCACGATTCATGCCACCGAGGACGGGTTGGACGGCGAGCGGGAGGAGTATTCTTGCGAGCTGGAAGATTTGTCGCGAGCAGTAGACGAGGTTCTGGAGGAACTGCGACAGATGCTGGTCAGAGAAGCTGGAAGTCGGGGGGAAAAATGGTTCGCGGAATGGATAGTGCCAGGACCGGGGGCTCGCGCTCCCGATGAGATCACTATTTTTTCCATCATCCGCGCCTTTTTTCGAGCGATATTTCCTCCGAGAACATAGATCTGCTCTATGCGCGAAACATTGATGAGATGATGTTCAGGG
>DASRRM010000448.1:0-2011 GCA_035695715.1 Tepidisphaeraceae bacterium | reverse complement strand
CGAACGATGCAAGCGTGCGCAACCCGATCTGAATCGCGCCGCTCCGCCCATTCATCCTTTTCAGGCGGTTTCTGCAATCGTCGACAACATGCCCGAAAGCGCCATCGTCATCGGCGACGGCGCGGAAGCCTATCACTGGATGAACGAGGTGATCCGCCAGAATCAGCCGGGAAGCTACATCACGCATGGATTCTTGGGAGCGGTGGGCATGGGCCTTGGCCTCTCCATCGGTGCACAAGTCGCCAATCCGGATCGTCCCGTTCTGTGCCTCGCGGGAGACGGCGCTATCGGCTTCACCATCGCCGAATTTGACACCATGGTCCGCCATCAACTCCCAATCGTCGTGGTGGTGATGAACAACCACAGCTGGGCCGCTTCCCAGCATTTTCAGGAAATTGTTTCTGGAAAAACCCGCCTGATTGGCACGGAGCTTCGCGACGCCAAATATCACGAAGTCGCCGCGGCTTTCGGATGTCATGCCCAGCGCGTGGCTGAAATACAGGACCTCGGCCCCGCAATCAAAGCCGCCTTCGCCAGCGGCAAGCCTTCATGCATTAATGTAGCGATTGATGTGGCTCCGCTACCGCCCGAACTTCACCTGCTGATGGCCCGGCACTAACGAGTGACCCCGATGCGATGAAGGGTTCGGAAATAGCTCGCGATTTCTTCTTTTCCTGGGGACGTTCGTTTTTGACCGCCCAATTTCCTAATCTCGCCGACAGAGTCGCAGCCGGCCGGATATTGGGTTCTGACGTGCTCGGCGGCGACGATGAGATTTCGCGCGATCACGACTGGGGACCCCAGTTCGATCTGTTTCTCTCGGCGGACGACTATGCAGCCTTTGACGAGGAGCTTTCGCGGGCGATGAATGCAGCAGCACCCAATCCGTGGAAGGGACATAGACTGGCGGGGGCAGGAGACAAGAGCGTACGCCTTGAAAGCGTCCCGGGATGGTTTCACAAATATCTCACGCTCGCGCGCTTTCCCCGCGACGTGGCAGATTGGCCGCCGCCTAGCGTAGAGTCCGCGTTGTATTTTCTTCGCCATGGCGAAATCTGGATGGACGGTACTGGTGAGCTAGGCAGGTGGCGGTCGGCCCTCCACGAGTATCCTGAAAAAATCCTGCGTACTCGGCTGGCGGAGGAATGCTTTCGCATTTGGCAGCACGGTGAATACAATTTTGTTCAGCGGTTGGCGCATCGTCGCGATCCCATCACCATCTCCGTCTGTCTCGGCGAGTTCGTCAGCGGTGTGATGCGGATCGTGCTGTTGATGAGCCGGGACTTCACACCCTATTGGAAATGGCTCGCGTTCGAATTCCGTAAGCGGCCAGAGGCTCAAGCATACGTGAAGATGTTGGACGATCTCGTTTCGGTGCGGCTTATCCAGCGTCAGGTCGAGATCGTTCAGAGCGTTTGCGCGTTGATTCACCGGCAACTGTTGGAAGGTGGATGGGTGACGGGAAAAGGTGGGAATCCGTATTTGCTGCCACTATTGAACGATAAGCTCGAACTCGAAAATCCAGACCGCGGCCGCCGGCACATGCGCGGAATGCCAAAAGGAGCGGAGTAACTTGCAAATCCGACAACTAGGAAAGAATGGTCCCCAGGTTTCCGCCATCGGTCTCGGGTGCATGGGCATGTCCGGCATGTATGGAGCGGCAGACGAGAAGGAAAGCGTCGCAACGATCCATGCTGCTATCGAAGCGGGCGTCACCCTGTTCGACACCGGCGATTTTTACGGCATGGGCCACAATGAGATGCTGCTGCAAAAGGCTCTGGTAGGCCGCCCACGCGACCGATTCTTCATCGGAGTGAAGTTTGGCGGGATGCGCGGCCCGAACGGAGCATTCATCGGCTTGGATGCACGGCCCGTCGCCGTGAAGAACTTCCTCGCGTACAGCCTGCGCCGCTTGGGAACCGATTACGTGGACTTGTACCAGCCGGCGCGCGTGGATCCTTCGGTCCCAATCGAGGACACGGTTGGCGCAATTTCGGAAATGGTGAAGGCC
>DASRRM010000447.1:0-12319 GCA_035695715.1 Tepidisphaeraceae bacterium | reverse complement strand
AATCGTAGGGTGGGCGTACTCGCCCACCGTCAGTGCAGCCTAAGTGAGAACGCGGGGCGAAATAAACGCCCAACAGTCGTTTGCCAGGTTGTTAAGTCATGGCAGAAAGCGAAGGCGAAAAAACTGAAGCCCCAACGCCGCGCCGACGCCAGGAGGCGCGCGAGCAGGGACAGGTCGCGCGCAGCCAGGACCTCAGCGCCGCCCTCCTGCTGCTGGCTACGCTGCTTCTCCTCAACGCCACCGGCACCGGCATTATCAAAGTCCTAAAAGACCTGACCGCAAAAATGCTCGGCGAAGCCTCGATGGCTAACTTCGATATTTATTCCGGGCTGCTAAGCCTCGGGCAGGCGATCCGCGAAGTCGGCATCGCCATGGCGCCGCTGCTTGGCGGGATCATCGTGGTCGCGATTCTGGCCAACGTCCTGCAGATCGGGCTGGTCTTCAACCCGGCAAGATTGGCGCTCAATTTCAACGCACTTAACCCGGTCGGCGGATTCAGCAAAATATTCAGCAGCGGCATGAAGCCGATCCCCATGCTGATCAACATCGTCAAGCTGGTCGCATTGTCCGCCGTCGCCTACTCGGCGCTTCACGGCCGCATCGGCCTGGTGGTGGGGGCGCAACAGTTTGACCACATGGCGATCTTCGACCTCGCTGCCGACGCGATTTACTCGATCGCACTTCGGCTGGCCATCGCGTTGCTCATCATCGCGATCATCGAATACGTCTATCGCCGATGGAGGCTGGAGCAGGACCTGAAGATGTCCAAGCAGGACGTGAAGGAAGAGATGCGGCGGATGGACGGCGACCCCAAGGTCAAGCAGCGCCGGCGGCAAATTGCCATACAGCGCGCCCGCCAGAAGCTGAAAAAGGACGTGCCGACCGCCGACGTGGTCGTGACCAACCCGACCCATTACGCCGTCGCCATTCAATACGATTCCGCCACCATGCGTGCGCCCAAGGTGGTGGCCAAGGGCCAGGATTTCATGGCGCTGCGCATTCGCGAGATTGCCATCGAGCATGGCGTGCCGATTCTGGAACGCAAGCCGCTGGCGCGGGCGCTGTATCAGACGGTTGATGTCGGGCAGGAAGTGCCGGAGGAATTTTATTCCGCCATCGCGGAGATTCTGGCGTATGTGTACGAGTTGAACGGGAAGATGAAACGAAGGGCGAGTTGATGACAGGAATTCACTCACGCAAAACGCGCGACTTAGGAAACCGGTTAGCCGCGACGCGCAGCGGAGCGAGTGATCGCGGAATGGCCGTGGCCGCCTGCTTCGCGCGCCCCAATCGCCTCAATTTCCGGGAGCCTTCGCCTGCTGACCTCGCGCTCCGCTGCGCGTCGCGGCTAACCGTGGTGGTCAAGTTGCGAATAAACGATAACGAGCAACCAGCAACCAGCAACTAGCAACTGTGTTCATGGCCTCAATTGCCTCCAACCCCTTTTTCCTCAAGGTTCACCAGAACCGCGGGCTGCTGTTTCCATCAGCGCTCATCATGCTGCTTCTGGTGATCCTGATGCCGTTGCCGGCATCCATTCTCGATTTGCTGCTGATCTGCAACATCACGCTTTCGGTCATCGTGCTGGTTACCACGGTTTACATCACCAGCCCGCTGGAATTTGCCGTGTTTCCGTCGTTGCTGCTGGCCGTCACGCTCTTTCGGCTGGTGTTGAACGTCGCCACCACGCGGCTGATCCTGACCGCCGACGGCGACCCGACCACCGCCATGCACGCCGCCGGTGAGGTGATCAACACCTTCAGCGATTTTGTCACCAAGGGATCGCTGGCGGTGGGCGTGATTATCTTTCTCATTATCTTCATCATTCAGTTCGTGGTGATCACCAAAGGCTCGGGGCGCATCTCGGAAGTGGCGGCGCGGTTCACGTTGGACGCCATGCCCGGCAAGCAGATGGCGATCGATGCCGACCTGAACAGCGGCAACATCACCGAGCCTCAGGCGCGCGAGCGCCGGGAAAACATTTCCCGCGAGGCCGACTTCTATGGTGCCATGGACGGTGCCAGCAAATTCGTGCGCGGCGACGCCATCGCCGGCATCATCGTCACCGTCATCAACGTCCTCGGCGGCATATACATGGGGATGGTCGAGCATGGCTGGAAGCTCGGCGAATGCATGCAGCTTTACACCAAGCTGACCATCGGCGACGGGCTGGTCAGCCAGTTGCCTGCTTTCGTGACATCCCTGGGCGCGGGCCTGATCGTCACCCGCTCCAGCAACAAAAAGAACCTGGGCGATGAAATGCTCTCGCAGGTTTTCGCCAAGCCCAAGGCGCTGATTGTCGCCGCCGGGTTTTTGATGCTGATGATGTTCACCGGCCTTCCCAGGGTGCCCTTGTTTGTCATCGGCAGCTGCTGCGGCGGGCTGGCGTATGTGCTGAGCAAGGGCGAGGAAAAAACCGCCAAGGCAGCGGCCAGCAAGGAACGCGAAAAGCTCGCCAAGAAAGAGCCGGAAAAAGTCGAAAAGTTGCTCGATGTCGACACGATGGAACTGGAAGTCGGCTACGGGCTGGTTCGTTTGGTCGATACCGCCAAGGGCGGCGATCTGCTGGAGCGCATCAGCCTCATTCGGCGGCAAATTGCCATCGATATAGGCATTATCGTGCCGCCGGTGCGCATTCGCGACAACATGCAGCTTGGCCCCAACGACTACGCCGTCAAAATCAAGGGCCAGACTGTCGCCCGCGGCGTGACGTATCCCGAGCAGTTCCTCGCCATGGACAATGGCGCGACCAGCGGGCCAATTCCCGGCGGCACGCGCACCACCGAGCCGGCGTTTGGCCTGCCGGCTTATTGGATCACCGAATCCGAGCGCGCCAGCGCCGAATTGATGAACTACACCGTCGTCGAGGCGACTGCCGTGCTGGCGACGCATCTGACGGAAGTCATCAAGGGCCATGCGCACGAGTTGCTGACGCGCCAGGAGGTGAAGAATCTTCTGGAAAATTTGAAGCAGCGTTTGCCAGCGCTGGTCGAAGAGGTTATTCCAACGCAGGTGAAGCCGGGCGAGTTGCAGAAGGTGATGCAAAATCTTCTGCGCGAGCGGGTGCCGGTTCGCGATCTGGAAACCATTTTGGAAACGGTCGGCGATTATTCCAGCCGAACCAAGGACGTCGACGTGCTGACCGAATACGCGCGCAACGCCCTGGCGCGATCGATCTGCAAACAATACGTTGATGACAAAGATCGGGTATGGTGTGTGACACTCGATCCGGCTCTGGAAGAATTGATCAACGGGCACCTGGAACGAAACGACCGCGGGACCAACAACACGATGCCGCCGCAGACATCGCAGCAGATCGTGCAGCAGCTTAGCGGGAAGATTGCCGAGCTGACGCAGACCGGGCGGTCGGCGGTGGTTTTGTGCAGTCCGCAGATCCGGCTTCCGCTGCGGCGGATGATCGAGGCCAGCTTGCCGCAGACGGCAGTTCTGGCGTACAACGAGATCGTGGCCGAGGTTTCCGTGGAAGCCGTGGCAATGGTTGGAGTAAGTGGGTAAAGCATCTATGAACCTGCAAACGTTCAAAGCACCGACGATGGGCGAAGCGCTGACCCAGGTCAAAAGCGTGATGGGCACCGATGCCGTCATTCTTCACACGCGCACGTTTCAAACACGGCAGTGGTGGGGCCTGCGCCGCCGGGAAATGGTGGAAATCACCGCCGGCAAAGGCATCAACGTGGGCGCCAGGCACGTCCGCCGCCCGCAGCCGCAAACACGCACTGCGGTGAACACCGGCGTCTATGGCCGCAATGGCGCAGCCGCCGGAAACGGCGCACCAGCCGGCAATGGCTCGGCCCCGCGCAATCCGATCGAAGGGGGCAAGCAGCTTCTGGAAACCCCCGGCGCGCAGAGTGTCGCCTTGCTCGGCCTCACCCAGGAAATGAGCGCCCTCAAGGGAATGGTGAAGGACCTGGTCACGCAAAACCGCGTGAAAGCTTTGCCTGGCGTGCCGGAAGAACTGTTCGACTATTACGTCCAGCTCCTCAGCAGCGAAGTGGAAGAGCAACTGGCGTGCGAAATCATCAAGGCTTTGCACGCGTCGATTCGGCCCGAGCATCTTCAGCAACCGGACTTCGTGCGCGAGCGCCTCGCCGAGCAATTGGAAAAGCTGCTTCCCACCACCGGCCCGATCGAGCGGGTGAAAAAGCATGGGCCGCACATTGTCGCCCTCATCGGTCCGACCGGCGTCGGCAAAACCACCACGCTGGCCAAGCTCGCCGCTAATTTGAAGCTTCGCGAAAAGCATCGCGTGGGGCTGATTACGCTGGATACCTATCGAATTGCCGCCGTCGATCAGCTAAAGCGTTATGCCGACATCATCGGCGCGCCGCTGCGGGTGGTGAACGGCGTGGATGATCTGCGTGAGGCGATGAAGGCGATGAGCGACTGCGATTTCCTGCTGATCGACACCGCCGGCCGCAGCCCCAACGACACGCTGAAGCTCAACGAGCTGAAATCCCTGTTGGAAACCGCCGGCCCGGAGGAAGTGCACCTGGTTTTGTCGGCCACGAGCAGTTCCGAATGCCTGCAACTGGCGATCAGCCGTTTCAGCGATGTTCGGGTTGACAAGGTGATCTTCACGAAGATCGACGAAGCCGCCCATGTCGGGAGCGTGTTGAACGTGCTGCGGAAGGTGAATAAGAGCCTGTCCTACATCACCACGGGCCAGGATGTGCCAGATGATATTGAAATCGGCAAAGGCCGACGGCTGGCGCAGTTGATTTTGGGAGGGGCGTTGTAGGAGGAGGTCATTGGTCATTGGTCATTAGTCATGAAACTTTTGCAAATTCCATGACTTTCGAGGACAAATAGAGGCATTCTTAATCTGTTGCCATCTTGTGCCCCGTCGTGCTGGGTTTGCGTCGCGGGCAAGGAAATGGTGGGCGAGTACGCCCACCCTACGAAAATCTCGTCCGCGGCGGGTGCGGCGCAGCCGCATGAGGACTCAGGATGACGGGTGCCCGCTGGAGTAACTGAAAACGGGCTGCGAATTGCAGATGACCATCTGACAACCAACAACCAACAACTGACAACTGACAACTGACCAATGAAAAATAACAGGACCCCATGACCACAACGACTTTAAATGATCAAGCCTCGCAACTCCGCTCGCTCGTACAGGAACGAAGGCGCGCCACGATCATCGCCATCACCAGCGGCAAGGGCGGCGTTGGGAAAAGCAACGTGTCGGTCAACCTGTGCATCAAGCTGGCGGCGGGGGGGAAAGACGTCGTGCTGTTGGATGCCGATCTGGGCCTGGCCAACACCGATGTGCTTTGCAATATCGATCTGCCGTTCAACCTTTCCCACGTGATTTCACGGAAGAAGGAATTGAAGGATGTGATGGTCGATGCACCCGGCGGCTTCCGCATGATCGGCGGGGCATCGGGCCTGGCCAAGATGGCCGACCTGTCTGATCACGATCGCCAGCGAATCGTCACCGCCTTGGCGGCCTTGGAAGATGAAGCGGATGTCATTGTCATCGACACGGGTGCCGGCATCAGCCCCAACGTGCTGGCGTTTACCCGCGCTGCCGACCACGTGCTGGTCGTCACTACCCCCGAGCCGACGGCGATTACCGATGCTTACGCCGTGTTGAAGGTTTTAAGCCGCGATGGGGACGACAGGCGGATGAGCCTGCTGGTGAATCAGGTGAAATCCTCCGCCGAGGCGAAATTGGTCCACGACCGCATTGCCAAAGTGGCCCGGCAATTCCTGAATGTGACGGTTTATGACGCCGGGTTTGTGCTTAGCGACGAATCGGTGCAATTGGCGGTTCGCAAGCGGCAGCCATTCGTTCTGGCCAGCCCCAAATGCCCGGCCAGCAATTGTATTACGCATCTGGCGATCCGCCTGATGCAAGGCGTCGCCGCCGGCCCGCAGCGCGGATTTTTCAATCAGATGGGAAAGTGGTTGAGGAAGTGAAGAATGAAGAGTGCAGAGTGCAGAATGAGGAATGAAGAGTGAAGAGTGAAGAGTGAAGAGTGCAGAGTGCAGAATGAGGTATGAAGAGTGACAGGAGGCTGCGAATGTCGAATGCCATGGCGGAGTGAGGGCAACTATCGCCGATTTCTCTTTACACTCTGCATTTTGCATTCTTCATTCTGCACTTACCCAAGGAGGCTGCGGATGGTGAATGCCATGGCAGAGTGACCGCAACCGTCGCAAATCCGCATTTCACTCTGCATTTTGCATTCTTCACTCTGCACTTACTTCAATGCCCCGTCGCATCGCCGCCGTTATGGCCCTCATCGCCTTTGCCCTTTGCCTGGTCATGGGCATCGTGGTGGAGAACGATTTGGCGACGACTTTATCGCGGGCGTTGCTGGCGATGGGCGGAACTTTTTTTGTCGGGCTCATCATCGGATCGATGGCACAACGTATGCTGGACGAGAATTTATCGGACCACGAGAAAAAGGCGAAAATTGAGGAAAGTAAATCAACCCCGCAAGACCGATAACGGGAAGTGGCAGCGCATCCCTTCCGCCATCGGGCTATGATGGGAGCGCCGCCGGTCGTTTAACCGGCTGCGTCAAATTGGATTTTCGGGTGATCTCAACGGACTGGGAGTCGTCATGGCCAAGGCTGAAAAGAAAGATATCAAGGACGTCTGGATCGAATACAAGAAAACCAAGACCGAAGCGAACCGGAATATCCTGATGGAGAATTACCTCCATCTCGTTCGCTACAACGCCGAGCGCATCCACGTCAAGCTGCCCGATGAAGTGGAGCTGGACGATCTGATGTCGGCCGGCATCTTCGGGCTGATGGACGCGATCAACGCCTTCGACCTCGATCGCGGCGTGAAATTTGAAACCTACTGCGCCCCTCGCATTCGCGGCGCGATTCTCGACGAGCTTCGCTCGATGGACTGGGTGCCAAGACTGGTGCGCAGCCGGGCTCACAAGCTCGACAGCGCCAACAAGCAGCTGGAGGTGGAGCTCGGGCGCACGCCGACCCACGATGAGATTGCCGGGCATCTGAAGGTCTCGATGAACGAGTTCGAGAAGATGGCCAAGGACGCCAGCGCCGTCGGCCTCGTCTCGCTTTCGCGCAAGTGGTTTGAAACCGACAGCAATAAAGACGTTCGCGAAATCGACGTATTGGAAGACAAGCGCGGTGCAGACCCGGTCCGCGAGATCCAGCGCAAGGATCTGAAGGAACTGATCACCAAGGGTCTCTCGCGAGCCGAGCGGCTCATCATCATCCTCTACTACTTCGAGGAAATGACAATGAAGGAGATCGGCTCAACCCTCGACCTGAGCGAATCGCGCGTCAGCCAGATGCACAGCAGTATTTTGGCGCGGCTCAAGGCGCAGATGGCCGACCGGAAAAAGGAATTCCAACAACACGCCGCGGCGGTATGATTTACCGCAATCGGCGAGTGAGGTTCGATTCTTAAAACCTCGCCCACGGCTTGGGAAAGTTGTATAATCGAGGCATGGCCATCGTTAAACGGCTTCACAGCAAAGAAGAATTTGCCCGGCGCGGCGACTCGATATACGAGAATGACGTCCGCCCCCATCTTAAGCCCGAAGAAGAGGGTAAGTTCGCCGCCATCGACATCGAAACCCGCACGTACGAAGTGGATGACGATGAACTCCAGGCGTGCGACCGCCTGCGCACACGCCTTCCCAAGGCGCAAATTTGGATGGTGCGGATCGGCTCCCGTTCCGTCCATCGCTTTGGCGGCCGGGACCGGCGGGAGCAGCCATGATTACCGGGGTCGTCAAATTTGACGAAGCGCACATTCGCATCAAAATAAAAGGCGCCGCCGGAGCGCAGCAGGAAGTCACTGCCGTTATCGACACGGGTTATACCTCGTCGCTCACTCTCCCTCCGGCAACAATTGCAAATCTGGGTCTGCGATGGCAGAGCGTGGATCGCGGTACATTGGCCGATGGCAGCGAATGCCTCTTCGATGTCTACGAAGCACAAATCGTTTGGGATGGCAAACTGCGCCGCATTCTTGTCGACGAAGCCGACACAGATCCACTTGTCGGCATGGGGCTTTTAAAGGGCTATGAATTGAAGATGCAAATCCGATCGCGCGGGAAAGTCACGATCAAACGACTGACGTCGAAGTAGTGCCGGACAAGATGCTTCAAGATGAACTTCACGCTGAACCGGGCGTCCACCGTTTCGTCGAGGAATTAAAGATGTTGACACAAACGGACATTGAACGCGAGCGGTACGAAGCGAGGCGAAAGGCGCAGTTGGACTACAACAGCGGAATGAATTTCGCCCGGACGCAGGGCGAGATGATCGGTGCTATTCACGCCTACGAGCATATGCTGGAACAGGTGGAAACTCCCACAGATCAATTGCTGGCCCTATCGCGGGAAAACCTGGCACGCCTGGCGGAAGAGCTCAAGACTAAAGCGTCAAGCCGGCGGTGAAGCCGGATGGATGTGCCACTTCGCGCAGGCGCGGGTCTCCATACTTTGGCGATGGCTCAATTCTGCAGTGCATTGTGATACTGGTTCATCAGCGCCCGCCGGCTCACCAGCCCGATCAGCCGGGTCGAATTTGAACTCAAACAGACCGGCAACCGCGCTACCTCATATTGCGAGAATATTTCCAGCACATGCGCCAGATCATCCGTGCTCTTTACGCACGGCAGATCGCCGCGAACCAGATCAGCGGCCAGAAGCAACGGGATTGCCTCGTGCTGGATCAACGCCGTCTTGATGTCGTCCGCCGTCACCATTCCCGCATACGCGCCGTCGGCGTCGGTGATGGCGAAGTCGCTGGTGCCGCTGGTCACGGTCAATTCAATGAGCTTTTCCACCGGTGTGGTGGCCGGCAGCATCGTGATCGGCTCCAGTTTCACCTGCTCGATGGTCTGCCGTCGCAGGACGGTCAGGTCGGCTCCGGTGCCGACGCGCACGCCGCGCTTGCGCAGAGTGAGCGTGTACACCGAATCGGGGAAGATCAGCCGGGCCGTGCCTGTGGCAACAACGCAAACCAGCATGGCGGGCAGAATGATATTGCGCTGCTGCGTCACCTCGAACAAAATCAGGATGCTCGACAGCGGCCCATGCACCACCGCCGCCAGAACCGCCCCCATGCCGATGCTGGCGTAGAACATCGGCGGGTTATGCGGGCTAAGATGCATCGCCTCCAGAGCCTTTCCGACGAAAGCGCCGGTGGTTGCGCCCAGGAATAGCGACGGGGCGATGATGCCTCCGCTGCCTCCGCTGCCCAGGGTCAGGCACGTTCCCACAATCTTCGCCATCGAGAGAAAAGCCAGTAACAGCAGCAGCTTTCCAATGTGCGCGTCAAAGAACCCGTGATAAAACTCGCCGGTAAGCAGCGGCTGAACCGCGCCATAGCCGTCGCCGAAGAAGGCCGGCATCGGGTAATTGTCGCCGCTGACAGGCTTGGGCTGTCCAAGCATCCACCATCCGAAAATCAGCACGTAGGCGACGCCGAACAGCCCCAGCAGCATGCCTCCCAGCGCAGGCCGCATTTCGCGGCGAATGGGCAGGCGGTGAAATTGCGCATCGGTCCAGTACATCAGCCGCGTCAGTGACACGCCCACCACGCCGCACACCAGCCCCAACGCCAAAAGCCCCGGCACGCTTACCCAATTGGTTTCCCCCAGGTTGTGCATCAGATTCTCAGGCAGATCAAAAATCGCATGCGTATGCTGCCCCAATACCTTGCTGAAAATCGCATGCGTGGTGACGTTGGCAATCACACTGCACAGCACCACCGGCGCAAAAGCCCGGATGGAAAAGTCCAGCAGAATCACTTCCAGCGTGAAAAGCACCCCGCCAATCGGCGAATCGAAGATCGCGCTGATTCCCGCCGCCGAACCGCAGGCAACCAAAATCGGCATCTCCGACCGCGCAACCTGAAACAGCATTCCCACCCCCGAGGCAATCCCCGCCCCAATCTGCACGATCGGCCCTTCCGCCCCCGCCGACCCGCCCGTCCCAATCGTAATGGCGCTGGTGATGATCTTCTCGACAGCACTAAGCGGCTTAATCACCCCCCGATTGCGAATCACCGACTCCATCACATCCACAATCCCATGCCCTTCGCGCGTCCGCACGAGGTAAACCGTGAAGAGGCCCACGATCGTCCCGCCCAGCGCCGGCAACACCGCGATCAGCCATATCCCATGCCCATACAAAAAGTGCTGGAGATGATCCCCGGCATAAAGCAGGTTGCGAATCGCATTGATCGCCCCATGAAACGCCACGGCCGCCGCAGCCGTCACCACCCCAACAATTACTGCCATCGGCAGCAGCACATAGTGCTCGCGCAGCCCCAGCCGCGTCATAAGGCGGCTCATGAGCAGGCGCGACTGCACTCCAAAATCGACAATCGAAGGCGGCATGTGCGGGTGAAGATACGCGCATGACGCGCCACCGCAACGACCGCCGGGAAAAAAGTTGCGATCCCATGCAAATTCTCGCGGTATACTTCCCCGATGCGATCAGGCGTGCACTGGTTCGTCGATGTCTTATTTGCCCTTGCGTTTCTCGCATTCATGACCTGGCAATGGCTTACCACAACGAAGCGAGGCGACGACCTTTACAACTCCGCAATCCATTGGTTCGAGCGCGAATCCGAAGCCCTGAAGTGGCGGGCCCGGTGCATCTGGTATCGCAAAAAGGCCGGCCGCTGCCTCAAATGCGGCTACGATCTCCTCCATAACACCAGCGGCATCTGCCCCGAATGCGGCACCCCCATCGCAAAAGACCGCTGTGTGGACATATAATCGCAGCAGTCGCTCGCGACGCGCCTTCGCATTGCGAGGCGCAAGCGCCCGTAACCGCAGGTCCTTGCCCCAAGACGCCGGTTCTGAGGTACTCCGAAGAGCCGGGTCCGGACGCGCAAGAAACCCGGCTCTTCGGAGTACCTCAGAACCGGCGTCGCGCGGACAGACTCGCAAGAACGACCAGGAGAATCGTCCACGCGATCTTCAAACGCCCTCTAACCCGCAGCGAAAGAACTGAATGCCCCCGCCCCGCAAAAAAGTCGTTGTCGCCATGAGCGGCGGAGTCGATAGCTCCGTCGCCGCCGCCCTTTTGCTCCGCGATGGATACGACGTCATCGGCGTATTCATGCGCCTCGGCTCCCCCAAAGGCGTCGAAGCTCCCGAAGAAGCCGCCGCCTGCGAGACCGGCGGCAAGAGCAAGCAGGGCTGCTGCTCGGTGCTGGATGCCGACGACGCCCGCCGGGTCGCGGGCATCCTTGGCGTGCCGTTCTATGTGGTCAACTTCCAGGACGACTTCGGCCGGGTGATCGATTACTTCGTCGACGAATACAACCGCGGCCGAACGCCAAACCCCTGCGTGCGCTGCAACGACTGGCTGAAGTTCGGCAAGCTGGCGCAGTATGCCGAGGCGGTCGGCGCTGACTTCGTTGCCAGCGGGCATTACGCCCGCGCCGAAACCGGCCCCGCCGGCCGCCGCCGGCTCATGCGCGGCGTCGACATCAGTAAAGACCAGAGCTACGTCCTGTTCGGCATGAGCCGCCAGACCCTCGATCACACGCTCCTGCCGATCGGCGGCTACCAAAAGCACGCCGTCCGGGCGATGGCCGAGGAGTTCAAGCTCCCGGTGTTTAACAAGCCCGACTCGCAGGAAATCTGCTTCGTCCCCAACCAGGATTACGCCGCCCTGGTCCGCCGCCGCAGCCCTCAAACCTTTCGCCAGGGCCAGTTCCTCGACCCCGCCGGCCAGGTCGTCGGCGCCCACGACGGCCATCAGCAATTCACCATCGGCCAGCGCAAGGGCCTTGGCATCGCCCTGGGCTACCCCGTCTACGTCGTCGACATCGACCCCGCCGCTAATAAGGTGACACTTGGCCAGAAGGAAGCCCTTCTCAAGCGCAGCCTCCTCGCCCACCAGATCAACCTGCTGAGCGACACCATCACTCCCGGCCGCCCAATTCGCTGCTCCGCCAAGATCCGCTACAACCACCAGCCGCAAGCCGCCACCGCCGCCCTCTCGGCCCCCGATGAGCTGTCAGTCACCTTCGACCACCCCCAAAGCGCCATCACGCCAGGCCAGGCCCTGGTCCTGTACAACGAAGACGAAGTCCTCGGCGGCGGCTGGATCGACTCCGCCATCGAATAGCCAGAAAGGAACCCCGCCCGCCCGACAACCGCCCGCGCCCCAAAGCGCATCATTTCGCGCCCCAATTTGGTGCGCACCATGGCCCATGTCCCGAAATGTAGAGGACTTTATGTGGAGTGCGCGGGGGAGAAGCGCGGCTCTGGTAGGCGACTTGGTCGCACTCCGCATAAAGTCCCATTGAACTGAACCGATCGCCGCTATGGGGA
>DASRRM010000446.1:0-38330 GCA_035695715.1 Tepidisphaeraceae bacterium | reverse complement strand
GGCGGGCGATTCGCTGCTGCAACTGTTTTCGCAGCGGCTGGCGGCGCAGTTGCGCGAAAGCGATACGCTGGCACGGGTGGGCGGCGATGAATTCCTGGTGATTCTGCCGGCAGTTGCCAGCCGATCTGAAGCCGGCTTTGTGGCCGAGCGTTTGATTGCCGCACTGGCCGCCGCGCCGTTTGAAGTTGGTGGGCAGTCACTGGCGGTAACCAGCAGCATCGGCATTGCGATGTATCCCGATGACGCCGACGACACGGTGCCGCTGCAGCGCGCCGCCGACGCGGCGATGTATCGTGCCAAGGAAGAGGGCCGCACCAGCATGGTGGCTGTTTCCGTGGTCAAATCCGCGGGCTAAAATCTCCTTTTGGAAGGAGCCCGCCATGAAGATGCGCGCGATGGTTCTGAAATCGCCAGCGTCGATCGATTCTTCTCCATTGGAACTGCGCGAGATCGAGGCTCCCGAGCCCAAGGCCGGCGAAGTGCGCGTGCGCGTGTTGGCGTGCGCGATCTGCCGCACCGACCTTCACGTTGTCGAGGGCGAACTGCCGCCGCGGAAACACGGGATTATTCCGGGTCATCAGGTGGTCGGCGTGGTGGACCAGATGGGCGCTGGGTCGGGCCGTTTTAAAATTGGCGACCGGGTGGGAATCGCGTGGCTGCGCTATACCTGCGGTCAATGCCAATATTGCCGGGCCGCGAAGGAAAACCTCTGCCCCAATGCGCGTTTCACCGGCTACGACGAGGACGGCGGGTATGCCGAGTACGCGGTGGTTCGCGAGGACTTCGCCTATCCGCTTCCGGCGTCGGTGGATGCGGCGGGGGTGTCGCCATTGCTGTGCGCGGGGATCATCGGATATCGCGCGCTGGCCCGCGCGGAGATGCGCCCGGGATGCCGCCTGGGACTTTATGGCTTTGGCTCATCTGCCAGCATCGGCATTCAGATCGCCCGCCACCTCGGCTGCTCGGTTTACGTCATGACCCGCGACCAAAAACATCAGGCGCTGGCCCGCGAGCTTGGCGCAACCTGGGCCGGGGGCGCATCGCAACCGCCGCCCGAGCCTCTCGACAGTGCCGTGCTGTTCGCGCCGGTGGGGACGCTGGTTTTGCCGGCGCTGGAGGCGCTCGATCGCGGCGGAACGCTGGCGATCGCCGGGATTCATTTGTCCGACATTCCGGTGTTGAACTACGACCGGCACCTGTTTCAGGAAAAGAATCTGCGCAGCGTCACCGCCAACACGCGCGAGGACGGCAAAGCCCTGCTGCGGCTGGGCGCTGAAATTCCGCTCAAGCCGCAAACCACGCGGTTTCCGTTAGCCCAGGCAAACGAGGCGTTGCGGGCCCTGAAGCATGATGGAATCAACGGGTCGGGCGTGCTCGAGGTTAGCACGCGCAACGGAGTTTGACGCGAAGGCACGAAGTGACGAAGGACTCGAAGGAGTTTCGCGCGTCATCACCTTCCCGGGCTTCAAGTCCGTGTAATCGTCATTCTGATATGGCCGCCGCGTGGGTTTGTCCGATTATTGGAGCCGATGGGTCCGTCGTCGCGAGAGCGTGTGAATTTTTAAGGTGGCACGGGCGGCCCGCCCGTGTTTCTCCGTCGAAAACATGGGCGGGCCGCCCATGCCACACAAAAACTGACACGCTCTGAGCTGAGGTACTCGGAAGGATTTGGCTCGCCTTCGCACACCGGCAACCTCAGCTCAGGATGACGGTCGCCCAAACAGCGCCATCAACCCGAAACGTGCTGTAAATGAGTGTGAGCTGATCGGGTTCGTCGCGGAGTGGGAAAGCCGCGCTGCACAAAGGTGGTGACTGAAGTCACCACCCCGGCTCCTTGTTTAACATCTCACGTAGTAGCTATTTCCCGCCGATGTCCAGGCACACGAGTTGGTCCTTGCCGTGGATGTATAACTTCCCGTGATAGATCACCGGAGCCGACCAGATTGGCGAGGTGGTGAATGCATCCATATCGCTGACGACCTTTGGCCCGGCGGGGTCGTCCAGTTTTACGAGACTGAGCTTTCCTTTTTCGCCGAGGGCAATCATCAGGTTGCCATCAATTACAAATGAGCCGCCCTCATTAAGCTCCACATCCCGGCTGCTCCAGACCACGTCCTTGGTGGGCCAGGTCATGCACTTGAGGATTCCGCCGCTGTTTCCATAAAGCTTGCCGTTATCCAGGATGCACGGCTGAAACTTCGACGAGATTTCCTTTCCCTTCCAATCGAGCTTGGCGGCGGTGGCGCTGATGGTGAACATGGCGCACCCATGGCCATAACCGCTGGTGATGAACAAATGCCCGTCGCTGAAGATGGGCGTGGAGGCGTTGACATCATACTGCGTGTCCCAGGGCTGCTTCCAAATGGTCTTGCCGGTTTGCGGGTCGAAGGAATAGAGCGTCTTGCCGCCGAAAAAGATCACCTGCGAAATGCCGCCGGCACTGATGAGAATGGGGGCGGCATATCCGCCGAGGCCTTTCTCCGATTTCCAGGCGATTTTGCCAGTGGCCTTGTCGACAGCCACGGCGGCCGCGCCGCCGTCGCCTCCCTGGACGTAAACGAGCTTGGCGGTCACCAGCGGGCTGGAAGCTTCGCTCCACGCCAGATTTTTCGCGCCGGTTTCATCGAGCACATTGAGTTGCCAGACGGCTTTTCCGTCGGCCAGATTCCGGGCGATCAGATCGCCGCCGCCGCCGTAGGTGTAAATGCGATCGGCGTCGATGGTCGGCGTGGCATCGGGAAGCGGAAGCCCGTTCTGGGGATTGGCCGCCTGATTCTGCGACGGCTTATGGCCAACCTTCGACGACTCGGCCCAGAGTACCTTGCCCGTCCCGGCGTCCATGGCTGTTAGAACATCGTTGGCTCCCTGCATGCCAAAGAAATAGACTTTTCCATCGACGGCCACCACGCTGGAATAGCCCAGGCCGACCGTTTGCGACCAGAGTTTCTTCGGCCCGTCGGCCGGCCATTGCTCGGCGATTTTGTCGGTGGAAATCCCATTACCCTCCGGCCCAAGCCACTTGGGCCATTCAGTAGCCAGCGCGGTCGTGGAGAGTGTTGCGATGCCCAGGATGATCCATGTTCCAAAACGCTGCATGAGAGGCCTCCAAAAGCGATGATATCAATTACTATACCCGGCAAATACGCATAAACGGCAAGCCGAATCCTCCAGTAAGATAACCAGCAGATCATAAGGTCGTTTAAATCGCTTCTCCGTTACGCAAGGAACTTATCATGCAATACAAGATGGGTCGATGCTTGATCGCGCTTGGCCTGATCCTCATTCCATCGGCAAGCGCTGTCACGCACGCTGCCGAAACACCAGCGGCCCAGCGCCCCAACATCCTCTACATCATGTCCGACGACCACGGCACCGGCGCATTAAGCTGCTATGGCAGCAAAATAAATAAAACGCCAAACCTCGACCGCATTGCGTCGGAGGGAATGCGCTTCAGCAATTGCTTTTGCACCGATTCGCTCTGCGGGCCGAGCAGGGCGGTGCTGCTGACCGGGAAATATAATCACCTCAACGGCTTTCGCGATAACGGCCCGCGCACGGTATTCGACGGCTCGCAGCAAACCTTTCCCAAGCTTTTGCAAAAGGCCGGTTATCAAACCGCCATCATTGGCAAATGGCATTTGCAGAGCGACCCAACCGGGTTCGATTACTGGAGCATTCTGCCGGGGCAGGGGGTTTATAATAATCCCGCCTTCATCACCATGGGGAAGAAGGAAGTAGTAAAGGGGTACGTCACGGATATCATCACCGATAAGGTGCTGGACTATTTGAAGAATCGCGACACCAGCAAGCCGTTTTGCCTGCTATATCACCACAAGGCGCCGCATCGAAGTTGGATTCCCGACGAAAAGCACGCTCACCTTTACGATGACGTGGACATTCCCACGCCGAGCACGTTTGACGATGACTACAGCCATCGGGCCTCGCCCGCGCGTGAGCAGACGATGCAGATCGACCGCGACCTGACGAAGGAAGATTTGAAGGCTGACCCGCCGCCGGGGTTGACCGGCGAGGCGCTCAAGAAGTGGAAATACGAACGGTTCATCAAGGATTATCTGCGCGTGATTGCGGCCCTGGACGATAACGTCGGCCGGGTGCTCGATTACCTCGACCAGAGCGGCCTGTCGAAAAATACGATCGTGATCTACACGTCAGACAACGGCTTTTTCCTGGGCGACCATGGCTGGTTCGACAAGCGCTGGATGTACGAGGAATCGCTGCACATCCCGCTTCTGGTGCGCTGGCCGGGCCATGTGAAGGCGGGAACTGTCAGCACGGCGATCGTGTCCAACCTGGATTTCGCCGAGACGCTTTTGAACGCGGCGGGCGCGCCGGTGCCGGCCGATATGCAGGGCCGAAGCCTGGTCCCATTGCTGGAAAACGCCGGCAATCCGCCTCCGGGCTGGCGAACATCATTTTACTATCACTACTATGAATTCCCCGTCTGGCACCACGTTCAGCCGCACATCGGGGTGCGCGATGAGCGATATAAGCTGATCGATTATTACGGCAAGAATGAATGGGAACTGTTCGACCTGCAAAAAGACCCGCACGAGCTTTTCAGCGTCTACGACGACCCCGCCTACGCCAAAACCGTGACCGACATGAAAGCGGAACTGGCGCGCCTGCGCGAGCAATACAAGGACCATGATCCGCTGGTGGTGCCGTTCCCGAAGCAATCGCCGGGCGATCAGAAATGAATCGCCTGCGGCAGCGAAGGCAAGTTGTTCTGGAGCAGACCGAGCACGAATGCCGTTGCGCGTTGAGGCGAAGGGCCATTTCGAGTATTTTCCGCTGGTCATCCTGAGGCACTCCTCAGCGTGGCGTCGTGCCACAATCAAAATACAGCGACGCGGCGGCTTTCCCGTATCACGGGCGTCTCGCCGGCGTCTCGCCCGTGTCTTAATTCAAAGAGGACACGGGCGAGACGCCCGTGATACGGGAAATTAGCCCTCATTCTTTCGCCTCAGGAAATCTTGTTTTAAAAGCAAGATTCGTGGTGATATCCATGAAGGATCTCGCCGGCACGCGAAGGCGAGTTAGATCCTTTCAGGGATCAGGAAATAAGCGCCGCCCAGCAGCAGTAACCCTCCGGCCCAATTCCATCCGCAAGCAAAAAACGCATTTACACATCATATCGCGCCAATCTTGATGTTTCCTTGATGCCGATTCCACACCTTTTGACAGAACCTTGATTTGAGCCGTGGTAACAATCGGACATGCACGATTCGAATCACCCGGCTTTCGCCCGACCCCTGGTCAACCAGGCCCGCTCGGCCATCCGCGCCGGGCAATATGATCAGGCCGTCATGCTCCTTCAATCGTCACATCCGGCCGCTTCGCGCGATGGGTTCGCCTGGAATCTGCTCGGCGTGGCCCATGAATGCCGCAAGGAATGGAAACAGGCCAGGCATTGTTATGGCAAGGCAATGCTGGCCGACCCGGCGCTCAATGCGCCGCAGCAAAACCTCCGGCGGATTTACGAGCTGTTCACCTTCAGCCGCAGCAACGAAGCAATTGCGCTGGGCGATCACGAACTTCTCCTTCGCCGGCATCTTGAGACTTCATTGATGAAAAGGCGGCCGGTTTCCACACCCATTTGATATCCGATCGCATATGAATGTGAGTGAGCGAACTATGCAAGACCTTATTTTTATCGCAGCCACTCTTGGCTTTTTCGCAATCAGCATCGCGTACTGCCACGCATGCGGGAGACTTTAAATCATGACTGAAAACATCATCGTCGGAATTATCGCAGTCGGATTGCTGGCGTATCTGTTTCTTGCCTTGGTCCGGCCGGAGAAGTTTTGAATTAGCTCGCGAAGGCGCGAAGCCGCGAAGGAAGACGCGAAGAATATGTCGCGATTTCTTGTTTTTTGAACTGGATGTCATGAAAAGAAAAGGCGGGACCAAGTTCCCGTATCACGGGCGTCTCGCCCGTGTCCCCTTTGAATTAAAACACGGGCGAGACGCCCGTGATACGGGAAAATATGGCTGCGTCGCCCCGGGCGCATGTTTTGTTTGAGCCGACGGCAGCGCTGGGCAACTTTGCACCTTCGCGGGCGAACCGCCTTTTTCTTCGACGATAGCGGGGCAGAACTACGAAAGTCGCATTCACGCTCTGTCCTTCCATTGAGACACCTGAGGCCGTCATGACTACCATTGGCTGGATACAACTTTTCCTCTACGTCGCAGTCCTGCTGGCTATCACCAGGCCCCTGGGCATTTACCTTTTGAAGGTGCTCGATCATCGGGAAAAAACCTTTCTCGATCCGATCCTTCGCCCAATCGAGCGGCTGCTTTATCGCCTGTTTGCCGTCGATCCTAATCGCGAGCAGAACTGGAAGCAGTACACCAGCGCCATGCTGGTCTTTAGCGCCGTGACGGCTGCCTTCACCTACGGCATCCTGCGCTTGCAGGACCATTTGCCCTGGCATCGGGCAATCGACCAGTTGGCAAACAAGACGCCGCTGACGCCGCACCTGGCATTTAATACCGCCGTCAGCTTCACGACCAACACCAACTGGCAAAACTACGGCGGCGAAAACACCATGTCGTATTTTTCGCAGATGGTGGCACTGGCATCGCACAACTTCTGGTCGGCGACGGTGGGCATCGCCATCGCCGCGGCACTGGTTCGCGGCATTGCCCGCGACAAGGTGAAAACCCTGGGCAATTTCTGGGTCGATCTCGTCCGCATTCATCTTTATCTGCTGATCCCGATCTGCATCATCGTCGCGCTGGTATTGGTGTCGCAGGGAATGATTCAAAACTTTAAGCCGTATACGACCATTACCGCCATCGATCAGTCTTTCGCGACCCCCGGCTCACCGGTGACGCAGGTCATCCCGCAAGGGCCGATGGCTTCGCAGGTGGCGATCAAGATGCTGGGCACCAACGGCGGGGGGTTCATGAACGCCAACGCCGCCCATCCGTTTGAAAATCCCAATCCGCTTTCCAACTTCCTGCAGATTCTTTCGATCTTCGCGATTCCGAGCGCGCTGACCTATTACCTGGGCCGAATGGTGAAGAACCAGAAGCATGGCTGGGCGATCTGGGCGACGATGTTTGTGTTATTCATGGCCGGCGTGCTGGCCTGTTGGTGGGCCGAGGCCGCGGGAAACCCGCGCATGCACGACCTGGGCGTCTCCCGGGTCGACGGAAACATGGAAGGAAAGGAAACGCGGTTCGGCGTGTTCAATTCGGCGCTTTTTGCGACAATCACAACGGATGCATCGTGCGGGGCGGTCAATTCAATGCACGATTCTTTCACGCCAATGGGCGGGTTCGTGCCGCTGTTCAACATTCATCTGGGTGAGGTGGTTTTCGGCGGCGTAGGTGCGGGGCTGTATGGAATGCTGGTGTTTGTGATCATCGCAATTTTCATTGCCGGGCTGATGGTCGGGCGCACGCCGGAGTATTTGGGGAAGAAGATCGAGGCGTATGATGTGAAGCTTGCCTCGCTTTCGATTTTGGTGCTGACGGTGATCATTCTGGGCTTCAGCGCCTGGGCGGCGGTTGCGCCGTGGGGCGGGAACCCGCATAACAGCACGGAATATTCATCTCCCCTTACCAACAACGGCCCGCACGGCTTCAGCGAAATGCACTACGCCTACACCTCCGGCGCAGGAAACAATGGCAGCGCCTTCGCCGGCCTCAGCGCCAACGAAATCCACTGGAACACAACCCTTGGCATCGACATGCTGCTGGGCCGATTTTTCATGATCGTGCCGATTTTGGCGCTGGCCGGCAGTTTGGCCGCCAAGAAGCGCGTGCCGCAAAGTTTGGGCAGTTTCCCCGTGGCCGGCCCGACGTTCGTCGTGCTGCTGATCGGCACGGTGGTGATCGTGGGCGCGCTGACGTTCGTACCGGCGCTGAGCATCGGGCCGGTGGTGGAGCACTTTTTGATGCGCGGGAGGGGACCATTGTTTTGAATGGCCTGTGTTCATTCTGGCGGCGCATGTTTGTATTAGCCAAACTTGCAAAGCGATCTTGCGCGAAGACCGCGCCTCGAAAGCCTATGAGGTCCGCGCCACAGGCCCACTTCCCAAGTCATACGGTGATGGCCACCAGTGCTGTCCCCACCGTGCAAGCACGGCGGGCGTTATGGATACGAGCAACCGCGTGCACGACATGACTGAAAACGATCCGAGGAAGCTATGACAACTACATTACAAGTTCCAACTCAAACCCCTCCGCTGCACCAGCCGCATGGGGACCGGGCCAGGCAACGCTCGCTGTTTGATCCGGAGATAGCCGGGCCGGCCATCGTCGAGAGCTTTAAGAAGCTCAACCCGATCCACATGATCAAGAACCCAGTCATGTTCGTGACCGAAGTTGGGGCGGCAGTCACCACCGGCGAATTGTTCTTCGCGCACCCCCACGGCGAATCGTTTGCCTTCGTCCTGCAAATATCGCTCTGGCTCTGGTTCACTGTCATCTTCGCGAATTTCGCCGAGGCGATGGCCGAGGGGCGCGGAAAGGCCCAGGCCGACGCCCTGCGCAAAAGCCGGACGAAAACCAGCGCGCGCAAAGTGTCGGCCGGCGGCTCTCCTTCGGTTGTCCCGGCGGAAACGCTGAGAAAAGGGGACATCTTCATCGTGACGGCCAACGAAGTGATCGCCGCCGACGGCGAAATCATTGAAGGCGCTGCCACCGTTAACGAGTCGGCCATTACCGGCGAATCCGCCCCGGTTATCCGCGAAGCCGGGGGCGATCGCTCCGCCGTCACCGGCGGCACAACTGTTCTTTCCGACGAGATTCGCGTGCGCGTCACCGCCGACCCGGGTGAATCGTTCCTCGACCGGATGATCGGCCTGATCGAAGGGGCCAAGCGCCAGAAAACGCCCAACGAAATCGCGCTGAATATCCTGCTGGCGGCGCTGACGATCATCTTCCTCGTCGTCATCATCACCATGAAGCCGTTCATCGCCTATACCTATGGTTACCTTGTCGCCCGCGACGCTGCTGCGGGGGCGGAACTGCTGAAAGCAACGTCCATCACCGTCCTGGTCTCATTGCTGGTCTGCCTGATTCCCACGACCATCGGCGGATTGCTCAGCGCCATCGGCATTGCCGGAATCGACCGGATGGTGCAGAAAAATGTGCTGGCCATGAGCGGCCGCGCCGTCGAGGCGGCGGGGGATGTCGACGTTCTGCTGCTCGACAAAACCGGAACGATCACCCTTGGCAATCGCGAGGCGACCGAATTTATTCCCGCGCCGGGTGTTACCCGCGAAGAGCTGGCCGACGCCGCCCAGTTGTCCAGCCTGGCCGATGAGACGCCCGAGGGCCGCAGCGTGGTTGTGCTGGCCAAGCGCTTTGGAATTCGCGGGCGCGAGATTCACGAATTGCCGGCGGCGGAATTTGTCCCCTTTACCGCCCAAACGCGAATGAGCGGCGTCAACATGGACGGACAGCAGATTCGCAAAGGGGCGGCGGCCTCCGTCAAGGCCTGGGTGGGCGGCGTGGTGCCGCGGCAAGTCGACGAAGCCGTCGAACGCGTGAGCAAGTCCGGCGGAACGCCGCTGGTCGTCGCAACCAGCGTCAAAGTGCTCGGCGTCATCAATCTGAAGGACATCGTCAAAGGCGGCTTGCCCGAGCGCTTCAAGCGCTTCCGGGCCATGGGAATCAAGACGGTGATGATCACCGGCGACAACCCGCTGACGGCGGCAGCCATCGCCGCCGAGGCGGGGGTCGACGACTTCCTCGCCCAGGCCACGCCGGAAGACAAGCTGCGCCTCCTCCGCGCCGAGCAGGCGGCGGGGCACCTGGTTGCCATGACCGGCGACGGAACCAACGACGCCCCGGCCCTCGCCCAGGCCGACGTCGGCGTGGCCATGAACACCGGCACCCAGGCCGCCAAGGAAGCCGGGAATATGGTCGATCTCGATTCCAACCCCACGAAGCTGATTGAGGTCGTGGAGATCGGCAAGCAGCTTTTGATGACCCGCGGCGCGCTGACGACGTTCAGCATCGCCAACGACGTGGCGAAATATTTCGCCATCATCCCGGCGATGCTGGTGGGGGCGTTTGAGGTGATTAAGCCGCTGAACGTCATGCAATTGAAAACGCCTTACAGCGCCATCTTGAGCGCGGTGATATTCAACGCGTTGGTCATCATCATCCTGATTCCGCTTGCGCTTCGCGGCGTGAAATTCCGGCCGCTGCCGGCCGCGGTCATCCTGCGGCGAAATCTGCTGATCTACGGTTTCGGCGGCGTGATCATCCCATTCATCGGAATCAAGCTGATCGACATGGCAGTGAACGTGATGCACCTGGTGCCGCCGCCGCATTGAGCTCCCAACAAAATGGGTTGAACGCCAAGACGCCATGAACGCCAAGTTCGGAAAGAAGAGAAAAAACAAAGCATACCTGGCGGTCTTCCTTGGAGTTCTTGGCGTCTTGGCGTTCACTTTCAGCATTTTGTTGCGAGTTTTAATACGCTTCATTCATGAAAACATCGGAGACAACCATGACCCGCAACCACAACACAACATCCGAATCGCCCGAACCAAAATCTTCATCCCCCGGTTTCGGCGTGGAACTTTTCAACCACATTAAGACCAGCATCATCGCCACCCTGGTCCTTGGCCTGATCGTGTCGGGCGTTTATCCGCTGATCGTTTGGAGCATTGCCCAGGTGGTCTTCACTAATAAGGCCAACGGCTCGCTGTTGAACAAGGATGGCCAGCCCGCCGCCAAAGACGCCGACGCGGTTGGGTCGGCATTGATCGGACAGAATTTCAGCGCCATCCAGTATTTTCACCCACGCCCCTCAGCTGCGGGCAATGGATACGACGCGACAGCTTCCGGCGGCAGCAATCTCGGGCCGACCAGCGCGAAGTTGATGTTCGGCACGACCAAGAAAGATGACAAGGGGGCTGAAGTCGTCGACTACGATGGGATTGCCGACCGCGTCATTAGATATTGCGAGGAAAACGCCATCGAATATTCCGCATCGATTCCGAAGTCCGAATTTCATGACGCCGGCGGCATTAACGATGTGAAGTTGATCACCGCGTTTAACGCGTCGGCGACGCCGCCGATCATTCAGCCCGCCACTGCGATTCCCGCCGACGCCGTGACGGCCTCGGCATCGGGCCTCGATCCGCACATCAGCCCCGCCAATGCAACATTGCAGGCCGCGCGTGTGTCGGATGCGCGGAAAGTGCCGGTGGAAAAAGTGAAGGCGCTGATTGCGCAATGCACCGATGCGCCGAGCCTGGGAATCCTGGGCGATGCGGGAGTGAATGTGCTGCGGTTGAATCTGGCGCTGGATAAGGCAATGCCGATGGCGGTAGCAACGGCCGCGCCAGCGCCGGCAACGCAGCCGTGAGTCGGTTCGGTGTTTCTCCGAAAAGATCCTGCGAATGATGCAATCGAGGAAAGGAGACCTCCACGCCGGGGCAAGCGGCGCGCACAATCGCTTTTATGGTGAAAACCTCGGTCGCCGCGCCGCCCCGGGATTTGCGTAGCGCTGCGTAGATCCGGGGCGGCGCGGCACCGGCATTATTCTCCAAGCAGCGCCTGCGCGCCGCTTGCCCCGGCGTGGAGGGTTTTCGTGTAAAACTGCGGCCGATTGGTGAACCCGTTTCCGTCTGCGATAATGTCCCCTCCAGCCCATGACCGAGCGTACCCTCCCGAATTTTCGCCCCGATCCTGACGCCTTGCTGGCGGAAATTCAGCAGGGCGAGCGCAAAGCCAAACGCGGCAAGCTCAAGGTCTTTTTCGGCGCTTCGCCCGGCGTCGGCAAAACCTACGCCATGCTGGAAGAGGGGCGCAATCGGGCGGCGGAGGGAGCCGACGTGTTGGTCGGATATGCCGAGCCGCATGCCCGGCCCGATACTGAAGCGCTATTGCTCGGCATGGAATTGCTGCGGTATCACTTCGTCGATTACAAAAACGTGCGGTTGAAAGAATTCGACCTCGACGCCGCCCTCAAGCGTCACCCGGCACTCATCCTCGTCGACGAGCTGGCACATACCAATGCGCCCGGCATGCGGCATCCGAAGCGCTGGCAGGATGTGATGGAACTGCTCGATGCCGGCATTGATGTTTACACCACGCTGAACGTCCAGCACCTGGAAAGCCTCAACGATGTCGTGCAGCGCATTACCGGCGTGGTGGTGCGCGAGACGCTGCCCGATTCGGTGATCGAGCAGGCGGATGAAGTTGAGCTGGTGGATACTTCGCCGGACGAATTGCTCGAGCGCCTTGGCGAAGGGAAAGTTTACAACCCCGAGATGGCCGAGCGGGCCACGCGAAACTTTTTCAGCAAGGGAAACCTGATTGCCTTGCGCGAGCTGGCGCTGCGGCGGACGGCCGAGCGCGTCGATGCGCAGATGGAGGATTTCCGCCGCGAAAACCGCGTGCGCGACATGTGGCCGGCAATGGAGCGGCTGCTGGTCTGCGTCGGGCCAAGCCCGCTCTCGGCACGCCTGGTTCGCGCCAGCAAGCGCCTGGCCAGCGGCGTGCGCGCGGAATGGATCGCGGCGTACGTCGAGACGCCTTCGCAAACCGCCATATCCCAAGCCGACCGCGATCGTGTTAACCAGACGCTTCGCCTGGCGCAGCAGCTTGGCGCTGAAACCATCACGCTGACCGGGCAAAACATCGCCGAAGAATTGATCAACTACGCCCGCTCGCGCAATGTGACGAAGATCGTGATCGGCAAACCCGAGCAATCGCGCTGGCGCGAGATTCTTCGCGGCTCGCTGGTCGATGAACTGATCCGCCTGAGCGGCCAGATCGATATTTACGTCATTCGCGGCGAGGCGGAGGAACTGCCCTCCGCGCCCGATCCGCTGCCCGCGCCGCCGATCCATTGGCCGCGATATTTGTGGGCCATGCTCGGCGTGGGCATCAGCACCGCCTTCGCCTGGCTACTTTATCTCGCCCAGTTCGTGAAGGACGACCTGTCGAACCTGGTGATGATCTACCTGCTTGGCGTGGTGATCATCGCCACGCGTTTGCGCAAAGGACCGGCAATCTTCGCCTCGATTCTCAGCGTGGCGGCGTTCGACTTTTTCTTCGTGCCGCCACGATTCACCTTCGCCGTTTCCGATTGGAAATACCTTGTCACCTTTCTGGTGATGCTGGCGGTGGCGATGATTACGAGCACGCTCACCAGCCGGATTAAGCTTCAGGCCGAGTCGGCGCGCCGGCGCGAATTGCGCACGGCGGCGTTGCTCGCGCTCAGTCGCGAATTGGCCGCCACGCGCGAATTGGAAAAGATCCTCGATGCCGCCGCCCGGCAAATCGCCATGGTGTTCGACAGCGAGGTCGCCGTGCTGATTCCCGATGCACAGCAGAAACTGGCGGCGGCGGCCAGCCGGCTGAAGAAATATGCACTCGACGACAAGGAGCTTGGCGTGGCACGCTGGGTCTTCGACCACGATCAGGCGGCAGGCCTGGGCACGGTAACGCTTCCCGGAGCGCATGGGCTTTATCTGCCTCTTATAGCATCGCAAGGCACGGTGGGCGTGCTCGGCGTTTGCCCGGCCACTGCGACGGCGTTTGGCGATCCCGAGCAGCTTCGCCTGCTGGAGGCGTTCGCCAACCAGTCCGCCGCCGCCATCGAGCGCGCCAAGCTTGCCGCCGACGCGCGGTCGGCATGGGAACGGGTGGAGGCGGAATTCATGCGCAACACGCTGCTGTCGAGCGTTTCGCACGATCTGCGCACGCCGCTGGCGGCGATTGCCGGGGCGGCCAGTTCGCTGGTGGAAGCCGAGTCATCGCTTTCGCCCGATTCGCGACGGCAACTGGCCGAAACCATCTACGATGAATCTGACCGCATGGAGCGGCTTGTCAATAATTTGCTCGACATGACCCGGCTGGAATCCGGCGGACTGCACCCGCGAAAGGAATGGCAGCCGGTGCAGGAAGTCATCGGCTCATCGCTGCATCACCTCGACAAACGCCTTCGCGGCCGCGTTGTGACGACAAATGTCGCGGCTGATCTGCCCTTAGCCTCATTCGATGCGATTGCCATTGAGCAGGTGCTGGTGAATCTGTTGGATAACGCGCTGGAATACACCCCGGCGGCCACGCCGCTGGAGATCGCCGCCAGCAAATGCGAGAATGCCATCGCGATCGAGGTGATCGACCATGGCCCGGGCATTCCGCCCGGGACCGAAGACAAGGTTTTCCAGAAATTCTTCCGCGCCCGCCCCGACGGCGTCGACGGCAGCCGGCGCGGAATGGGCCTGGGCCTGGCCATCTGCCGCGGAATCGTCGAATCGCACGGCGGAAAAATCTCCGCGCGCAACCGCCCCGGCGGCGGCGTTGCCTTCCGCTTCACCATTCCGCTGGAAGGAAAGCCGCCGCAGTTGGAAAGCGAAGCATCGGGTAATGACGAACCGGTGCGGAATGACGAATGAAATCCGAAATCCCAATGCCTGATGAGGAGGCTTGCGCGAAAATGACGGGGTGCGGTTTTTTTGGCAAGGTTGTGACACGGCCGTCTCGGCCGTGCCCAATGTTTTCGGCGTAAAATTCGCCACGCACGGGCGGGACGCCCGTGTCACGAATGATCGTGCCAAAATAGACGTCCACACTCAAAATGAGCAGACATTCTTCATTCTGACTTCGTCATTGATTCGTCATTCGTCATTCGGATTTCGTCATTCGATTTCGGATTCCAGTTTCACAAGACACTCATGCCCGACACCCTTCCTCTCATCCTGGTCATCGAAGATGAAGCGCCCATCCAGAAATTCCTGCGCTTGGCGCTGGCAAGCCAGTCGTATCTGGTCGTCGAATCCGAGACGGGCGAAAATGGGCTTATTCAGGCCGCCAGCCGCTCGCCGGATCTGATTATTCTCGACCTGGGTCTTCCTGACATGGACGGCGTTTCACTGATGAAACGCCTGCGCGAATGGTCAACTGTCCCGGTTATTGTGGTGTCGGCTCGGGGGAAGGAGCAGGATAAGATCGTCGCGCTGGACGCCGGGGCGGATGATTATCTCACCAAGCCGTTCAGCGTCGGCGAATTACTGGCGCGGGTGCGGGTGGCGCTGCGCCATGCCGCCACGGCTCATTCGGACACGGGAAACCCCGTCTTCACTGCCGGCGACTTGCGCGTCGACCTTCTGCATCGGCGGGTGTCGGTTGCCAGGAAGGACATTCATCTCACGCCCAACGAATTCAAGCTGCTGGCGATGCTGGTGAAGCACGCCGGGATGGTGCTGACGCACCGGCAGTTGCTAAAGGAAGTCTGGGGCCCCGGCACCGGCCACGAAACGCATTACGTCCGCGTCTACATGAACCAGCTCCGCCAGAAAATTGAGCAGGACCCCGCCCGGCCCAAACATCTGCTGACCGAACCGGGCGTGGGATACCGATTGGTGAGCGAGGATGGGGTAAACGAAACGAGTGAGAAGTGACGGCGGAATCCCTTTCGAAAATCCACAACGCCGCGGCAATGCCAAGATTATTTCCCTGGCGTTTTCGCGATTCCGAAACTCTATGCGGCGCAACTTCACCGCACCGGAACACTCAACGTTGATGACAACCACTGCCCGGATCGCGAATCGAACAGGCGGATTTCAGCGGTCGGACAGAGCAATGCAATGCCAGGCTCCAACAAAATCGGTGGCGCATCCATCGTGTAAGCGCCAAATCCGGCGGGAATGTTAAACCTTCCGCTGACCATCAATTTCCCCGCCGCGTTGGAAGCGAGCGGCCAACCCGGAACCGCCGCTCCCCTGGCATCCTTGAATTGCACGATCGCCTCGCCGTAAATTTCGTTGGGATGCTGCGGCGCTTGCACTGTGTATTTGAGCTGCCAGGAGCCATTGTGCAGGTTCTCAAAATGAACCGCGGTGATGTAGACGCTGCCGCGATCAAAGAAAAAGGGGACATGAAGTCCGGTGGCGATCGGCTGATTGTTTTCGTCGAACAATGCCGGCAGAAGCTTCAGATGTTCCTGGCTACCCAAAAGCTGGAGCGCCGACAGGGGAATAAACGCCGTCGCCTCGGCAATGGTGCCGTTTGGAAGGGTTTCCGACGCGACGGCTGCCTGGCCCACCGCGTCGCGGTAATGCGGATCATCGGACTTCACGGCACCGTCGTCGACCGAGAAAAAGTGCGCCACCAGATGCACCGGCGTCGAAAGTGGCGTGCGAACGCTGGCATGAACCCGCAGGCCGACCGTGCCGTTGGAATCCAACACGCCGGTTTCCGTCCAGGCCGTCTGAATCGCGGCGGCATCAGCGCCGGTTCGCAGCGGAAGCGGCACATCCGGATCGGGCGCTACGGGAAGTTCCGATTCTGGCCGCGCCTCGGTCATCGACGACCGACGCGGCGGGAAAGGGGTCGACGGGAATGGCGCATAGCTCAGGCTCCATTCTTTTACCGACCACAGGGTTATTCCCAGAATCACAACGAGCAAAAAGATGCCGAGAACCGGACGCATTCGCTTCGGCGTGGCCGGGCGCGCCGGCGGTGCAACGGCGGGTTTTCGCGCCGCAGTCCGGGCCAAAGCCTGCGGCAGGGGGGCAAATACCGCTGGCGTCGATTGCCTCACATTCGTCCCGCAGCGCGTGCAGAACATCGCCCCGGGGCGAAGCGCCTTCTGGCAATTCGGGCAGAGACTGCCGCCTGGAAGGCGGGGCGGCGCTCGGTGCGGCGGACGATTTGGCGTGCTTTTCTGCATAACCTGACCATCCTTCGATCTTGCGCTACTCAAAACAACTCCGTTCCCTGCAAACCATTCTATCGCGCCACGGTATGCAGAGTGAAGCGGTAAGATCAATCGCGAAATTTATAATTGGTTCGGTTACAGTGGAACGGGCTTTAGTCGATCGACAGAGGATGGATTATGCCGGGTCGGAGACGTTGGATATGCGGCGGCGGTACGCGAACGGGCACGCCCGTGTTCTGTGTTGATCGATTCCCGTATCACGGGCGTTTCGCCCGTGCATTCGCAGACCAACGCGACACAGCGGCATTATCGAGCAATGAGAATCCGGGTCGGGGAGACACGGCCGAGACGGCCGTGATACGGGAAGAGTCGAGCGCCTCGCTCACTTTGCTCGCGCCAAGACATGGGAGGGCCGCCCATGCCACGACGTTGCTCGTCGCGCTCATTACGCTTCTGATCACCGCGCCATTTGCATCGGCACATCCGGTCAAGCAGGGTTTGCTCACCGTGACGGTCTATCCCGGCGAATTGCTGGTTCATGCGCGGATATCGGTTGAGGAAGTTTCCATCGCCAACTCCATGACCGGCGATAATCCCCTGCCCGGCCCGTGGGCCGCCGCCGGCACGTCGGCGTTTGCGCAACATGCCGACTATCTGGCAAGCCATCTGCATTTCATCGCCGATGGGGCGGCGTTGGCGGGGCGGGTGGTGAATGTCATTCCGCCGGATGATTCCTCGCTCACGGAAAAAACCGTGGCGGTGTATGAGCTGGAATATCCCTTTGCGAAAAAGTCCCCCGCCGCCATTACGTTTTCGCACGATTCGCTGGCGGATATTCGCCAGCAGCCGGGCGCTGATTGGTCGGTGCTCTATAACGTGACGATGTCGCAGCCGGGCCGATCGGCGATGCAAGCGGTCCTGTCGCGCGGAGAGAAGATGGCGTTCGCGCCCAACTGGTCTGCCTCCGGCGCCGGCGCGCCGTCGGCGCCTTCGCGCATCGGGCTTTTCAAATCCTATTGCATCCATGGCGTCAACCACATTCTGGGCGAGCCGACCGGCCGGGGAATCTTTTCCCGAACCGATGTCGGCTTCGACCATCTGCTGTTCGTCACCGCCCTGGTCCTGGGAACCAAATCCTTGTGGGATCTCCTGAAAGTCGTGACGGCTTTCACGTTGGCGCACACGATCACGCTAACGCTGGCAACGCTGAAACTGGTGAACGTGCCGGAGAGCGTTTCTGAGCCGCTGATCGCGGCCAGTATTGTGTTCGTGGCGGTGCAGAATGTTTTCTGGCCCCGGCAAAGCCGCGGCGCTTTGCGCTACGCCGCCGCATTTTTCTTCGGCCTCTTTCACGGCCTGGGCTTCGCCGGGGGATTGCTCGACACCATGCAGCAGTTGCAGGGCACGATCATCTTCCTAGCCATCCTGGCGTTCAGCATCGGCGTTGAGCTGGGGCATCAAATGGTGGTAATTCCCCTGTTTCTGCTGCTGAAACTCTGGCGCGACACCCGCGCCGGCGAGCCCGCGCGCGACCGCCTGCATTTCAACGTCCAACGCTTCGGCTCCGCCGGCATCTCGCTGGCAGGATTGTTTTATCTGGTGGTGGCGTTGAAGATGAGCTTTCGCGCGGCTTGAATGCTATAATGGCCATTATCTAAGACAGGAAATCCATGGCGACCAAAATCACAAAGAACGGCTCGAAGCAGACCAAAGAGGATCCAGGCTCGGTCGAAAGCAACATTGTTCGCCTTGCGATGAGCGGAAAGCTTGCGCGGGTCACGAAGCGGGCAATTGCCGGGGGAGTCGCCAAAGGTCTTCCGGTCACATTTAAGCGCGGGCAAAAAATCATCACCCGATATGCCGATGGCCGCGAAGAGGTGCTCCGCATCATGCCCCGGTCTGATTTCAAGGTGCCCAAGGGGGTACGGGTTATCGCCAAGCAGTGATCGTGCCAAAATTGCGAATAATTGCGGGACCTAATGGATCGGGGAAATCAACCCTGATCGAATACCTGCGCGAAAATTTTGCTCTGTCCTTTGGTTTTTATCTAAATGCCGACGAGGTGGAAAAAACCCTTTCAAAGGTTGGAGGAATTAATCTTTCCGACTGGAATCTTTCCGTGAAAGAAGAATTCCTGCTTGGGTTCCTCGCCGGGCATCCCCTTGCGCCTCGACTTTCAATTTCCGGCGTTCGTGTTTTAAACAATGCGCTGATAGTTCCATCTGAAGCGGCGGGGGGTTACTTCGCCGCATGCCTCTCCGATTTCATCCGAAAAGAATGGGTGAAATCTGGCCAGTCATTCACATTCGAGACCGTCATGTCTGGTGCCGACAAGTTGGATCTCCTTCAAACCGCCAGGGGCGCGGGCTTTCGTGTCTACCTTTATTTTGTCTGCACCGATGATTTGGAAATTAATCGCCGGCGCGTCGCGTTTCGGGTGGCAGAAGGTGGGCACGATGTTCCTTCGGATAAGATTTCCTCACGATACCATGCCTCCCTGGCGAATCTTCGCAGCGCGATCTGGCTGAGCAATCGCGCCTATCTGTTCGACAATTCGGGCACCAGTCTCCGCTTCTTCGCGGAATTCGAGGAGCAGAAACTGGTTCAGGTCTCCGAACACCCGCCAAATTGGTTCATCACCTCCGGCCTTGTCGATTCGGACGAAGATCCCAATTAACACCATCCCCCGCATCGTGTATCATTTGCAGAATCTCCATCACCCATCAGGAAGGAAATTTGCCCATGAACCTCGCCAAGCTTCTCCCCTCGCTTGCCCTTGTTGGCTGCGCCGCCGTCGCGCTGGCTCATCTCGGCCCCGAATCCGAGCATCTGCAAACACCCAACGACGCACTGTGCGTGACCGCTGCCGTGCGCACCGGCACAGGCGCCAATGTCTACGAAAGCGTGCCGAATTGGTGCCAAATTCCCGGCGGGAAAGTTGACCTGGGCTCGCCGACCCATGGCGGCGTGTTCGTCGACAAAGACGGCCTGGTCTACTTCACCATGGACGGCGGCAAGCAGGGGATCATGGTCTACACGCCGGAGGGAAAATTCGTCAAAAGCATCGCCGACAAATACGTCGGGATCCATGGCGTGTGGCTGAACACCGAGAAGGGCGAGCAGTTCATCTATGCCGCCTGGCTGGCGGGGCATGAGGCGCTGAAACTCAAGATGGACGGCACGCTGGTCTGGTCAATCCCGGTGCCGAAGGAATCGGGAAAATACGACGACCCCAAGAAGCAGCACTATAACCCGACCGGCATCACCGTCGGCCCCAATGGCCACGTCTACGTCGCCGACGGCTATGGCGAAAACTGGGTCCACGAATTCGACGAAAACCAGAAATACGTCCGCAGCTTTGGCGGAAAGGGCACCGGCGACGGGCAATTCCAAACCTGCCATGGCATCGCCCTGGACACGCGCGGCGAAAAGCCTTTGCTGCTGGTCTGCGACCGCGAAAACCATCGTTTGCAGCATTTCGACCTGGATGGGAAATTCGTCGCCGTCATCACGAAAGACGACAACCATCGGCCCTGCTCCATTTCGTTTCATGGAAAGATGGGAGCGGTTGCCGAGCTGGATGGGCGGGTGGCGATCATTGACGAGAACAACAAAGTGGTGTCGGTGCTCGGCGAAAATCCCAACAAGGACCAGCGCGCCAACTTCAACGTGCCACCGGCTGATTGGAAGGTGGGAATCTTCAACGCCCCGCATGGTGTGTCCTACGACAAGGATGGAAACCTGTATGTTGAGGATTGGAACAAATCCGGCCGGATCAGCAAGATGGTAAAGGTGGCCGAGCAGGCACGGATTGATTGACGGATTCCGGAATTGCCGCGAAGACGCAGAAGGCCGAAACGAGGGGTGTGTGATCGCGATCAAAACAAATGCCAAACGTAGGGTCCGCCTTGGCGGCCGTCAGGGCGGACCCTACAATTGGGATTTTGCAGCGCGGGTCATGGGTATTCGTTCGTATTGCCGCTCCCATGATGCGACCCACTTGACCGGCCTCTTCGTCCCCTTCGCCTCTTCGTCCTTTTCGCGCTGGCATGTTCGACCAACCATGAACGTCCTCGCCCTCCAACTCGACATTGTCTGGCACGACCGCCGTGCCAATCACGCCAAAGTATCCGCGCTGCTCGACCGCGCCGGCGTGATGCCCAACTCGCTGGTCATTCTCCCGGAAATGTTCGCCAGCGGCTTTAGCATGGACGTGGGCATAATCGCCGATGACAACGATGCCCGGCACGAAACCGAGCAGTTCCTCCAAGCCACGGCGCGGGAGCGGAAGATCGCCATCATGGGCGGGCTGGTGACACGCGGCGACGACGGGCGGGGGCGAAATGAAGCGGTCATCGCGTTTCCCGATGGCCGGGAAATGGTGCGATATCAGAAGCTGCAGCCATTCACGCTGGGCGGGGAGGCGGAACATTACACCGCCGGGCAGGAGATCGTCATTTTCGAATGGCAGGGGTTCAAGATCGCGCCGTTTATTTGCTACGACCTGCGGTTTCCGGAATTATTCCGGGCCGCGGTTTTGCGCGGGGCGGAGGTTTTCGCCGTCATCGCAAACTGGCCCATCGCCCGCGACGAGCATTGGGCCACGCTGCTGAAAGCGCGGGCCATCGAGAATTTGTGTTATGTCGTTGGCGTCAACCGTTGCGGGAAAGACCCGTATTTCACCTACAGCGGCCGCAGCGTGATCCTCGGCCCGCGCGGCGGCGAAATCGCGGCAATCGCCAATGCCGAAGGCGCTATTGCGGGGAAATTGCATCTCGATCCGCTGTTGGAATGGCGGCGCGATTTCCCGGCGCTGGCGGACATCCGGCCGGATTTCGCGGGCGAATTGGTCGGGAAATAAAACCGGCATGGGCTCGACGCCCATGCCGTAATATGCCATGCGAATACCTACTTCACAGCAGCGTCTTGTGCGACTCCTGATTGTTCTTGCACTTATCGCGCCTCTGTTTTCCCGGCAATCCCGCGCGGCAAATCGCCCGCCAAACATTGTCTTCATCCTGATCGATGACATGGGCTGGAAGGACGTTGGTTGCAACGGGAGCAAGTTCTACGAAACGCCGAACATCGACGCCCTGGCCGGCCGCGGCATGCGATTCACCGACGCCTACGCCGCCTGCCCGGTTTGCTCGCCGACGCGCGCCAGCATTCTCACCGGGAAATATCCGGCCCGGCTGAATCTCACCGACTGGCTGCCGGGCCGGCCCGACATGAATTCGCAAAAGTTGCTGCGGCCGAAAATTGTCAACCACCTTCCCCTGGACGAAAACAACCTCGCCAAAGCGCTCAAAGCCGTCGGATATCGCACTGCGATCATCGGCAAGTGGCATCTGGGCGGCGGGAAATTCCTGCCGGAAAAACAGGGGTTTGATGTGAACATCGGCGGCACCGCCGGTGGCTCGCCGCCGGGCGGCTATTTCAATTTCAAAACGCCCACCATGTCCGCCGCCAATGGCGATGAATATCTGACCGACCGCATCACCGATGAGGCGGAGAAATTCATCGACCAAAACAAGGATGGGCCGTTCTTTTTGTATTTGTCGCACTACGCCGTGCATATTCCGTTGCAATCGAAACAGGCGATGTTGGCGCACTACCAGCAGAAAATCCGGCCGGATGATCCGCAGAATAATCCCACGTATGCCGCCATGGTGCAGAGCGTGGACGAAGGGGTCGGCCGGGTGATCGCCAAACTGGACGCGCTGCACCTGAGCGACAATACGCTGATCGTTTTCACCTCCGACAACGGCGGCCTCTCGGTGAAGGAAGGCCCCAAAACGCCCTCCACATCCAACGCGCCGTTGCGGGCGGGTAAGGGTTATCTATACGAGGGCGGCATACGCGAGCCGCTGATCGTGGTCTACCCGGGAATCAAGCCTGGCTCGACGAGTGATGTGCCGGTCATCAGCAATGACTTTTATCCGACGTTGCTGAATCTTGCCGGGGCACATTTGCAGAGCGGCCAGATCGTGGATGGCGTCGACCTGATGCCGCTGCTGAGCGGCTCGGGAAAAATCGACCGCGGTGCGCTCTACTGGCACTATCCCCACTACGCCAACCAGGGCGGCAAGCCCGGCGGCGCGATCCGCGCCGGCAACTGGAAGCTGATCCAGTTCTACGAAGACATGCACGTCGAGCTGTACAACCTCGCCGATGATGTTGGCGAATCGCACGATCTGGCCGCGAAGATGCCCGACAAGGCCGCCGAGCTGACGAAGAAGCTCGGGGATTGGCGCAAGGCGGTTGATGCCAGGATGCCGACGCCGAATCCCAACTTCGGCAAGCCTGCCGCCCGCCCTGGCGCTGCGGAAAAGAAAAACGGCGCGGCGATCGAGGACGGGCCCGCGAAGGCGGCCCTGCTTTCAGATTGGGATCGCGATTGAGATTGGGATGCCAATGCAAGCGCGTAACGAGCCGCGCACGGAGGGTACTCCCATAGTAAGCGGTTTCGGGGACCGCTTACTACGGGAGTACCCTCGGTGCGCGGCTCGTTCGTCACCGGACTTCGGATTGCCTCATGCGGAAATTGCGAAGAGCATCATCCGCCGCCTGCGCTTCGATCGCGGCGAGATGACCCAGCAGCGGCTTGCCGACCTGGTCGGGGTGACGCGCCAGACAATCCTCTCGGTGGAATCGGGAAAATACGCGCCATCGCTTTTGCTCGCTTTCCAAATCGCGGCGGCATTCAAAACGCCGATCAAGCAGGTATTGCAGTATGATTGAATCATGCAACGCAATCTCGCCACCCTTGCCGACAACACTTTCGATCTCCTGATCATCGGCGGCGGAATTTTCGGCGCGGGCGTGGCCCGCGATGCGGCCCTGCGCGGGCTAAGCGTCGCCCTCGTCGAGCAAAACGACTTTGCCTCCGGCACCTCCAGCCAAAGCTCCAAGCTGATTCACGGCGGATTTCGCTATCTCGAGCAATACGATTTCGCCCTGGTGGCCGAGTCGTGCCGCGAGCGGCGAATCCTCCGCGAAATCGCGCCGCATCGCGTCAAGCCGTTGCCTCTGCTGCTGCCGGTTTACAAAAACGACGCCCGCCCGCTCTGGAAGCTGCGGCTGGGGATGACGCTCTACGACCTGCTGGCAATGTATCGCAACGTCGCCGCCCATCGCACGCTGTCGGCCGGCGATGCGCTGGCGCTGGAGCCAACCCTGCGGCCGGACAATCTGCAAGGCGCGATTCTTTATTACGATTGCCAGGAGGATGATGCGCGATTCTGCATTGACAACATCCTGCACGCCGTCGAGCTTGGGGCGACGTGCGCTAACTATTGCGAAGTCATCGGATTCAACCAGAACGATGGAACGCTCACCAGTGCCGTCGTTCGCGATCATCTCGGCAAACGCTCATTTGAAATCAAGGCCAGGGCATTCGTGAACGCTGCCGGACCGTGGGTGCGCAAAACTGCTTTGGCAGCCGGCCACGGTTTTAAACTGCCCCGCCTCAGCCCGACCAAGGGAGTCCATCTTCTGCTTCCACAACTGACCCAATCCCATGGCATCTTTTTTCAGGGCAGCCGCGATTCCCGGATGATGTTCGCGCTGCCGTGGAATGATTGCACGCTCATCGGCACCACCGACACCGATTTTCGCGGCGATCCCGGCGACGTTCATCCCAACCGCCAGGACGTCGAATACCTGCTGGCCGAATCCAACGCCCTGTTTCCCGGACGGCATTTGACGCCGGGCGACGTGGTGACCAGCTTTGCCGGTGTGCGGCCTTTGCTTGGCTCGCGGACAAATGAACCCTCATCGCGCTCGCGATCCCACGAGATTTCCCGCACCTGCGAAAACATGCTGTCGCTGGCCGGCGGAAAATACACGACCTATCGCCTGATCGCCCAACGAACGGTGGATGCGATCTTTCAAATTCTGGACCTCAAGCCCCGCCTCTGCACAACCGGGAAATGCCCGATGCCGGATTTCCGCCCGCCCCCCGAAGGCGAACGGATTTCAGATTCGCCGCTGGTTCATCAAAGCGATGTGCAATCCGCGGTAAGGAACGAAATGGCCCAGAGCGTCGAGGGTGTAATGCGACGGCGGGTGGGGCTGACGCTCAGTGCCGTGGGGAATTCCATGAAGACGATCGAAGCCGTCGCGGGAATCATGGGTCCGCTGATGGGTTGGAGCGAAGAGCAATGCCGCAAGTCGATCGATGCATATCTTCATGAGATGCAGCGCAACGGAGCGCCGGCGGAGAGATGAGAGATTTCAGAATCTTAAACTCCGCCCATGATCCGCGCCTACGACAGTTCCTCTAGCAAAATGGCGTCTGCCTTTGCGCGAGCCGAGTCCGCGCGGAATAAGCCGCGATTTAAAATATCGTTAGCGCTTTATGAGCGCTGGCAAAATAATCACAGCAAGTCCCGGGAATTTTTCCTTGAACGGAACCGCCAACGAGCTTATCGGAGTATCAATGAAGTGGCCGCGCGGCACGGGGATGGCAGGCTCGGTTAGGGCGGCCGATCCACTCTGGCGACTCGTGTATTCGCGAAATACCCAATCGACAAACGGATCGTCGCCAATTCCACGCTCGTAGGTATTTTCCGGCGGAACGCCGGGTGCCAATTCGAGAACCCGGTCCGGCGTCCACCACGCCCTGCATTCAATCCCAAACGTCGGGTGAAAGCCAATGATCTCAATAATCAGCGTTCCTCGACCAGTCTCAAGTTGCGGGAGAAGTGTGTCCCACGGTTGATAACGCCCCTGTCGTCGCACGCGAGCGGCGAAGAAGCGCGCTCGGATGCCTGGGCGTTTCAGTTCAAAATGAATGAGCGTAAGAATGATCGGTGGAATTACAATCGTGACGATCAGATCGGTGAACTTGAAATTAACACCTGTAATACTTGTAAGCACCGCGCCGGACCCAAAGGCGATTGCGGCTGTAACCGCGTAAACGAATCCGGCAGTGAACATCAATTCGCAAAATAGGCCAAAATCGATTCGATGACGATGGCTTTCCACATCCGCATTATATCGTGAATTATCGTTCATTGGCGCTCAAGATCGTTCTCAGACGAACCGCCCCAATGATTGCTTCATCGAGCTAATTGCGCTGTTCCACATTCCGGGCATCGCCCGGCCGACTCGCGCAGATCGTACCCGCACACGGCACACTCAAAGTTCAGCGACGGCAATAACACGACGGGAAGCGACGGAAATTGGCTATTGAAATAAGCTACGATGGTGTCTTCCATCAATGGCGGCGTATTGGACTCCCAGCGGTAATGAGCGAGCACCGCAGAACCATTTTCCCCGTTGATATAATGACGAAAACACCAATCGACGAAAGGAAATTCACCGAGGTTGCACGAATAGGTTTCCGCAGGCGGCTGTCGGCCAGGAGCAAGGTCCAGGATCTTGTCTGCCGTCCACCAGAATCGTATCTGAAAAACAGGTACCCAACTGATGGTCTCCAGAAGCAGGGTGCCATTTCCGTTGCGGAATTCAGGAATAAGCGATTCCCAGGTTTGAAGTCGGCCTTGGAGTTTCATCGCCTTTTCGAATTTGCGCTCTGGTTCTCCTTGGCGGGCGATGATTCGCCTTACTAAAAAGAACAACGATGTTGGTATTATTGCAGTGATGATGATGGCTGGAATGAGAAAGTTGATTCCGGTTATATCGCCGAGCAGTTGGCCAACGCCAAGTACAACGAACGCAGTCACCCCGTAGGCGATCAATCCGCCGTGGACCCACGCGAGGATATGGTCCGAACGAAAAGTGAACGCCTCGCGCCGGCGTGGACGAGCCGCCATCAGGATGTAAAGAACGGTCGGTGAAATCCATCCAACCAGTGCGTACTTCAGGAATGGACGGCCGGCACGGCTCTCGCTCGACGCCAGGAACGAGAACAGGGCGATGAGGGCGATCGCGGTAAGCGGTATCCAGGGGCGGAACGCATCCCACAAATCCCGTTCTGCACTTCGTAATGCGCGTAACACGCCGAGATTATACCTGCGGACCAATTGCTTCACATCGACCAGCCGCGCGATATGCTTTGCTTCCATGACACCCTGGCTCAACTTCACCGGCAAAGTCATCCTCGTCACGGGCAGCTCTCGCGGGATCGGCGCGGCGATCATCGAGGCGTTCGATCAACTCGGCGGGCAATGCATCGTCAATTATGTCGATGACCCGGCGGGGCGGAATAAGGCCGATGCGAACGCCGTCGCGCAGAAGCTGAAAAATCCGCTCGTTGTGGAAGGGGATGTGGCCAACGCCGCCAGCGTGGGAGCGATGATGCAGACCATCCAGCGCGAACGCGGCGGGTTGGACGCGCTGATTAATAATGCGGGGATTTTGCGCGATCGCACGATTAAGAAAATGACGCTGGAGGAATGGAAAGCCGTCATCGATGTGAATCTTGGCGGAACGTTTAACTGCATTCAGCAGGCGGCGGCGATTCTTCGGCCCGGCGGGCGAATCGTCAATCTCGCCTCGGTCAGCGGCACAATGGGCATCTTCGGGCAGGCCAATTATGCATCGAGCAAAGCCGGGATCATGGCGCTGACGCGCGTGGCCGCCCGGGAATTGGCCAGGCAGCAGATCACCGTCAACGCGATTGCGCCGGGCGTGATCGATACGGAAATGGGGCGAAGCATCCCGGAGGAAGCGCGGGCGAAAATGCTGGAACAGATTCCGCTGGGGCGAGTGGGGAACGTGAACGATATCGCCGATGTGGCGCTGTTTTTATGCTCGGAGCATGCGAAGTACATCACGGGGCAGGTAATACACGTCAATGGGGGATTTTTTATGGGAGGGTAGGGGGAAGTGCAGAGTGCAGAGTGCAGAGTGAAGAGTGACAAATGACAAATGACAAATGACAAATGCCTTTTCGCGGGAGTCGCATCGAGTCAAGCACAAATGTTTGCAAAATGCTGGTTGTCATTGCGCGGTGCCACCGCTTTAGCGGTGGGGCTGCTATGATCTTCGGTGATGCATAATGAGCCGCCAGAGCGATATGTTTTGCACGGGCAGGATGCCCGTGCCACTGAAGTGGGGAGGGACATTTTCTCGCGGCTGAAAAAGGGGAGCAAACTGGTCGATGGATCGCGCCTGGAAGAATGGCTCATGAACTTCGCCATGCGCGACGAACGTGTCAAGGCGCAGCTCTTTCGGTTTATTGACGTGCTGCCCGTCCTGCAAAGCAACGCGCAGGTCAATGGGCACCTTCGGGAATATCTGATGCCGGTGGGCGGGCGTTTGCCGGGACCGGCCGGTAAGGCACTGCAATGGATTCCGCAAAAGGGATGGGCGGGCGATGCGTTTGCCGGCGTCACGCGGTTCAGCAGCCGGCGAATGGCCCGGCGGTTTATCGCCGCAGGAAATTTGCCGGAGGCCATCAAAGCCATCTCCGCGCTGCGCAAGCGTTCGCTGGCGTTTACCATTGACCTGCTGGGCGAGGCGGTGGTTTCTGAAACGGAAGCTTCGCAATATCAGGTGAAATATCTGAAATTGGTAGATGGGCTGGCGGACGATGCGCAAAACTGGGAGCCGGTGGAATTGATTGACCAGGGGGCGGCGGGGCCGGTGCCGCGGGTGAATTTATCCGTCAAGCTTTCGTCTCTCTATAGTCAGTTCGATCCGATCGACCCCGCCGGGACCGATGCCAACGTGCTGCGGCGACTGCGTCCCATTTTGCGCAAAGCACGCGAGCGCGGCGTGTTTGTTAACGTCGACATGGAGCAATACGCCTTCAAGGACGCCACGCTGCGCATTTTCCGCGATGTATTGGCGGAGGAGGAATTTCGCGATTGGGCGGATGTGGGGATTGCCATGCAGGCGTATCTGCGCGATACCGAAGATGATCTACGTTCACTGGCGGATTGGGCCAGGGAGCGCGGCACGCCGGTCTGGGTGCGGCTGGTGAAGGGGGCGTATTGGGATTACGAATCGGTCATTTCGGCGCAAAATGACTGGCCGCTGCCGGTGTGGGATTTTAAGCCGGAAACCGACGCCAATTTCGAGAAGCTCACGGCGTTTTTAATGGAGCATCGCGCGCTGCTTCGCCCGGCGATTGCCAGCCATAATGTGCGGAGCATCGCGGTGGCGTTGGCGCAGGCCGAGGCGTTTGGCGTGCCGCCGCGCGGGTTTGAATTCCAGATGCTGTACGGAATGGCCGAGCCGGTGAAGGCGGCGCTGGTGGCGATGGGGCATCGCGTGCGCGTCTATACGCCGTTCGGCGAATTGTTGCCGGGGATGGCGTATCTGGTTCGGCGGCTGCTGGAAAACACATCGAACGAATCGTTCTTGCGGGCGGGTTTTCACGACCATCTTCCCGAGGATGAATTGCTTATGAATCCGATCACCGCATTGCAGCGCCGGCTGGATCTTGGCGGCACGCGCCGCAAGTCTTCCAATCATCCCCGGCCCGATCATCAGCAAATGCCGCCGGGGCCTTTTACCAATGAGCCGCTGACCGATTTCAGCCGGGCCACCAATCGCCGGGCGATGGAAGAGGCGCTGCAAACGGTTGCCCGGCGAATGGGCGGAAGCTATCCGCTGGTGATTGCCGGGCACCGCATCGATTCGGGAAAATGGATTCAGTCGATTAACCCGGCCCACAAGGTGCAGATCGTCGGCCGCGCCGCCAGCGCCACCGCCGGCCAGGCCAACGCCGCCGTTGAAGCGGCGCGCGAGGCGTTTCCCGCCTGGCGCGACACGCCGGCCGACCGCCGGGCCGAGCTGCTGTTTCATTCCGCCGAGATCATGCGTCGGCGGCGCTGGGAACTGTCGGCGTGGGAGATTTACGAAACGGCCAAGCAATGGCGCGAGGCGGATGCGGATGTGGCCGAGGCCATCGACTATTGCGAATATTACGGACGCGAGATTTTGCGCATTTCGCAAAAGCAGCGCCGCGATGTGCCGGGCGAGGAAAACGAATATTTCCACGAGCCGCGCGGCGTGACGGTGACCATCGCGCCGTGGAATTTTCCGCTGGCCATTCTGTGCGGCATGACCGCCGCGGCATTGGCGGCGGGAAACACCGTCGTCATGAAGCCCGCCGAGCAATCGCCGATCATCGCCGCCAAATTGATGGAGGTTTTTTACGAAGCCGGCTTCCCGCCCGGCGTGGTGAACTATCTGCCGGGCGTCGGCGAAGAGATCGGCCCTACTCTCGTGCAGCATAAGGATGTGGCGATGATCGCCTTCACCGGCTCGCGCGCGGTGGGCCTGGAGATCGGCCGCCAGGCCGCCGAGACACCGGCGGGGCAGGAGCAGATCAAGCGCGTCATTCTGGAACTGGGCGGGAAAAATGCGGTGATCGTGGATGATGATGCCGATCTCGATGAAGCCGTGCATGGCGTGGTGGCCAGCGCCTTTGGATATGCCGGGCAAAAGTGCTCGGCCTGTTCGCGCGTGATTGTGCTTAACGCAATATACGATGCGTTTTTGGCGCGATTGATCGAGGCGACGCGCAGCCTGCGCGTCGGCCCGCCGGACGATCCCGGCGCGTTCGTCGGCCCGATGATCGACGAGGAAGCCCGTCAGCGAATTTTGAAAATGATCGGTAAAGCGCGGAACGAACTGCCGCCGGTGTATCAGGGCGATCTCGGCCCGTTGAGCGGCGAAGGCTTTTACGTGCCGCCCACAATTTTCGCGGACGTGCCGCCCAAGGCCGCCATCGCCCAGGAGGAAATCTTCGGCCCGGTCTTATCGGTCATGCGCGTCGGCGATCTGGACCAGGCCCTGCGCATAGCCAACGGCACGCCTTACGCCCTGACCGGCGGTATTTTCTCGCGCACGCCGTCTCACATCGACCGCGCCCGCCGCGAATTCCGCGTCGGAAACCTCTACATCAACCGCAAGATCACCGGCGCGCTGGTCGACCGCCAACCATTCGGTGGATTGAAACTATCAGGCGTGGGATCCAAAGCCGGCGGGCCGGATTATCTGCTGCAATTCATGGTGCCAAGGACGATCACGGAGAATACGCTGAGGCATGGGTTTGCACCGGCGGGAGGGGAGGCGACAGCCGGCGGAGGAGAGTGAAACTCCTGAAGTGGTCGAAGATCACGGAAGCGGAAAAATCCCTTCCGTGATCAGCACGCGCCTTACTTCAAGCTGCGCTGGGTGATTCGTGGCAAGCTGTCACGCCGGCCTTTCGAGCCCATGCGAATTAAGAAGAGCAATGAGGTCATCGTCCACCCGGACGCCGATCGAAGTCCATCGGACAAGGTTGGGTATGTTTCCTACCTGCATATCGCCAGCGTTGAGACGCTGGTCGGCGAAAAAGCAGCGTAGAAGTTTACTAAAATGGGGACAGATACTCGCGCAGACCAGATCGTCACTTCCCTTCCTTGCTTCCCCTCAACAAATGCAGTTTTGAATCCGCTGTCAGGTAGTAGAATCCGCCGTCGCAGGCTTGCCATTGGGTGGTGATGCCGACGGAGTCGGTGATGGTTTGCAGGTAGTCCATGTTGCCGCTTTCGGCGGGATTCTTGTCGGAAATAGGCGTCAGACGGAATAACTGGAGACGCAGTTGGCCGACCAAAGGCGCAGCCCCGTTGGCATCGGGCACGGTGCCACCGGCGTTGGGAGGTTTGACATTTCCCTGCACGCCCGCGGCAGGCTGCCCCGGAGGATTTGGCGGAACAATGGCTCCGCCGGGGGCGGGAACGATGACCGGGACTGGAGCGACCGGCGCGGGGAGCACCGATCGCTCGCAGAGCAACGCGAGGAATTTCTGGCCGATGAATGAATCGCGGACAAACCCCGGGAAAAAATCCGGATCGGATGGATCGTTTTCCGTTCCCCAGGTTTCGGCGGGATGATCCAGATTGTAGCTGATCACGCCGAACGGGTTAATTACATACAGATGCGGCCCGACCACGCGCAGGCTCACCTGCTCGCTCTTCCCGGCCTTGAGAATCCGGTCGACGTCCTGCTCGCCCTGGGCGGAATGATATCGCAGCGGCACCGGCTGGCCGGTTTCCAGTGAATGCACGCGCACGTACTTGATCGAACCATCATCGGCCAGTGCCAGAATCCGTCCCTCGGCGATCAGCAACTGATCCGGCTGCGTCGCATTCTTAAACAGCGGCAAACCCTGGTTGGCTTGGATTTCCTTGTCGCTGGCGTCCGGCCAGGGCTTGTACAAATCCTTCAGGCAGAGCCGGTCGGGCATCGTGTAAACCAGCGTGCCGTCGGCAGCCAGGGCAAGATTGATCGGCACGATGCCGCTTTGCACCACCCAGCTTTTCGTGCAGCGAAGCTGGCCGGTGGCCGTGTCAAACGCGGCGATGCGCACGGCGTTGTCATCACTGACGCGAACGGCCGTGAAATCCTCGTTGGCCACCAGCCGATCGACGGGATGATCCGACAGCCGGGTTTGCCAGGCGGTTTTTCCGCCGGCCAGGTCGACTGAAAGAATGCGCCCGGCGGTGGTGGTCAGCAAAACGTGGTCGCCGACGGGAAGGACGTCGATAATTTCCTCGGCAGCGCCCGCCACCATCTGACGGGCGGCGGGAGGGGCGACGACGGCGGCGCGCATGCCGTTGGGGCGGAACACCACGCGCTGGCCGTTGCGGATCATGACGCGCTGGCCGCCGTTGATGACCAGCATATTGGGATCGGGCTGAGCCTCGGCGACGAGCTGGGCGCTGTCGGCAAAGCGCACGACTTCGATCGACGGCATTTCGCGCAAGTCGACCTTCCACGCCAATTCGCCGGTGTCGGATTTCACGTTGGCCAGGGACGACCCGCCCCAGACAAGCAGGGCTTTGCCGACCCAGGCGCAATTCTTCGGCTCATCGCTTAAGCCGCGGGTGGTGGACAGGGGTTTGACTTCGCCGGCCTGAAGGATGGTCAGGGCGTTTTGATTGGTGTAGACGGCCAGGCGATCGGCGCGGGAAAAATCGCGGATGGGAACGACCAGCGCCTTGACGTCGGCAATGACGTCGCGGGCCTTGTCTTCGGGAAGGAACGGCTTGGGCCGGGGCAGGTGCGGCTGGCCGGAAATGTGCGGCGGGGGAACGGGAATGCCGAACGCCGGCAGCGCCTTGGAAACCTCCTGCCCGCGATATTTCCGCACCACGTCCAGCGCCTTGGCGATAGGCGTGCCGGCATCGACGGTGGTGCCATCGCGAAGGTTCAGGGCTTTTTCCAGCTTGGGGTCGCCGGGGATGGCCGCGGCGCGGGCCAGGGCGGCGGCGGCAGCCTCCATATTGTCCATCGGGCCATGGTCGGCAGCCGATTCGCGCGGGGCGGCCGACAGCGCCAGGTAATTGCGCGCGATCGATTCCTGAATCCGCGCCCGCTCGGGACCGTCGGAATGCTTGAACCACAGGTCGCGCAAAACGCGAATCGCCTGCCGCGAATCGCCCGCCGTCTCGAATGCCTCGGCGGCGGCAATCATCGCCTTGCTGGCGACGGTGCTGTTGGGATAGGTGCGGGCGATTTCCAGCAGTTTGGCGGCTTTTCCATCGGGAAGCGCCAGCGCCTGCTGCATCGCCGCCTCGGCCGCCTGCTGCAAGGATTCATAGGCGGCGGGGCGGTCCTTCATAATGTCGGCAATCGACTTCTCCGCCACACCCTCGGCTTGCAACGACGTCAGCGACGCATCGCTGGCCATCGGAACCGGGCGCAGTTGCGGGTCGGCCAGGATTTCCTGATAGAGCGCCACGGCGGCGGCGTAATCCTTGCCGGCCTCGGCAAACTTGGCGCGATGCAGGCGGTATTGCACCTGCTGCGCCGGGGATGATGCCGCCGACGCCGCCAGGTCAAACAGCGCCGTTGCCCGCGCGCGGTCTTCGGGGGCGGGGTTTTTCGCGATCTTGTCGGCGAAGTTCATCGTGTCGTTAAACAGCCGGTCGCGATTCGCCCCGGTTTGCAGCGACTTGATCCCCCCAAGCAGATTGATTGCCTCCTGGAGCTTGCCCATCGCCGCTTCGCTCTGCCCGGCAACGAACATCACCTCGGCATAACGCAAGCGCGGCTTTGGATCGGTCGGCGCAAGGGCCAGTTCCTTATCAAGCTTCGCCTTGGCCAGCGTCAGGTCGGTGTAGACGTTCACCATCTTCGCCCCGGCCACCACGACATAATCGTTCGTCGCCAGCACATTGCCCGGCTCCTCGGGCGCTTCCCACTGGTTTTCCTCCGTGCCGACGTGCACCGGATATTCCACCAAGCCCTTGCCGGTTTTGAGGCTGTGGCTCACCAGCCGATTGCGGCAGGGAACCCAGATCGCGTCGTTGCTCATGAACGGCCGGCCGCGCAGCGGCGCGGCCAGCGATTCGATCCATTTGGTGATGTTGTCATGCTTGGGATTGAAGGTATCATCGGTGTATTCGCGCCAGTTCAGGCAGATGAGCGTGCGCTCGCTGGCCAGGACCATCGTGTCCCCTTTAACGCCGGCAAGAATGTCAAATTCCGATGAGCTGCTTCCCTCCACCGATGAATTCTGCTCGATGTGCTTGAGATCCATGCGCTTGATCTCGATGCCGGTGGCCGCATCGTAAATCAGCAAATGGTTGCCTTCGGTGGGCAGCGTGAAGACGTAGCCGTCGGAAACCATCACCGGGTTATATGCCCAGGGCTTGTGAGATGGAGCGGTTGCCTGGGATTGCTGCATGAAGCGGTTGAACTGCTGCTCGGCGACCTGGCGGCCGGTGGGATAAATGTCAAGCCAGACGACCGCGCCGGTATAGGCGTCGAGCGCCGCCAGCGCGCCGAGATTGGTCTGCACATAAACCCGGCCATTGGCGTAGGCCAGGTGCGAGGTGTTCTCTCCCACGTCGCGCGCGACGTTCCCCATTCCCTGCCACATCATATTGCCGGCGTTGGCACTGGCGCTGGCGATGTAAGTCGACCAGCGAAACTTTCCCGTGGCCAGGTCAAACGCCAGCACATAGCAGTCTTCGAACTGTGCTTTGTTGCCGTGGGCGGTGATCAGCACGCTGTCGCCGACGACCAGGGGCGAGCCGGACATTTGCAGGAGGCGGGCTTCCTTGGCCTGGTCGGGGAGCTGGCTGAGGGCGACGGTCCATTTTTCGCGGCCGGTGGGGCGGTCGAGGCAGACGATGCGCGATTCGCCGCTGACCTGCATTCCGGCCAATGCCGCCAGCGGGTCGGGCTGGCCCATGATGGCCAGGACTTCATGCTCGGTGAGGGTGACGCAGAGTTGATGCCCGCGCGCCGCGCCCCAAACGCCGGGCAGCGTGTATGCGCCGTTGGGATAGGTCTGCGTCCAGCCGGGCAATGGGACGCCGCTCTCGATGCTCAGGCCGTAGATGCGCTGGCCGTCCTGGAAATAAAGTTCGCCGCGATCGGTGACTGGCATCACGCCAAGCGTGTCACCCTCTTCGATCATGTCATCATATTGTTTTTGCAGGGCATCGCGTTGCTGAGGGCTGGAGGGCCAGTTGGGTTTGGACAGGGCAACGCCATAAAGGCGGGCCCCGGGCCGTCCCTCGGCGGTGGAGACGCGCGAGCGGCTGGCATCGCCAAACGGCACCGGCCAGGAATCCGCCGACGCCGACAGCGAATTGGCGACCGATGCCTGCAGTTCCTGGGCCAGTGAATCGGCCAAAACGACATCCTTGCCGCGCACCATGCCGCGATCGTTGGGGAAATGCGCTTTAAGGGCGGCGAGATGTTCCTTGGCCTTGCTGGTTTCACCGGCGTAGTAATACGCCAGCGCCGTGCGATAAAGCACCGCCGCCCGCTCGACTTCCAAACCCGGATGAAGCGTCAGCAGCCGATCGCCCAGCCACGCGGCGGCGGGATATTCGCCGTTTTCCAGATACAGGTCGATCAGGCGAATGCCCGCCTGCTTTCCTGCGTCAGTGACGAAGTAGAGGGAATAGATCTTATGGAGCGCCGCGGCGTCGCCCGGCTTGGCCGCGTCGAGAAGCGTCTGGGCGGGGGTTTCAAACCGGGCGCGATAGACCTCCAGCCCGTCGGCCGGCCAGTGTGCCAGCCGCTCCTGAACCGGATTGGTAATGCTGGTGTACTGATAGATTTTCTTGTCTTTGTCGAGCTGCGAGGGGACGACGCGGTCGGCGTATTTGACGATGACCTCCTGGTACAAATCCGCCGACTTGTTCCACTCCTTCAGCTTCTCCATCTTTTGCGCCAGCGCCAGCTTTTCGACCGCGCCTGCCGAGTCGCGCACGTAAACGCCTTCGGTCGGCTCCTTGCCGTAAAAGTTGTCGGCGTTGAGGGCGCCGCCGGGGGGCTGTTGCGGGGCAACCTGCTGGGGAACCTGCGCAAATGCCGGGCCGGAATAAAGCCCCGCGGCAATCGCGACAGCAAACATACCACCGACCGGCAAACGCAACTTCTTCGGCTTCAAAGGCATAAAAGCTCCCCGGCAATGTAGGACGGGCGTTGCCCGCCGCAGGCATGCGGTATCGATTCATCACTCAAAATACTTCATCCACAGCGGGCCAAGGAGTTCCACCCCTTGTCGCGCAATTCGCGACTTATCCGACCAGATCGCCAGCTTCAGGGCCGAGTGGGCCGGGCTGTTGGCCACCAGACCCGGATCGGCGGCTATTCGCTCGACGGCCCGGCGAATCAGCGCCATCCCATTGTCGGATGCCGCCTGCAAATTGGCAATGATTTCCTGCAACAGTTCCGATGGATTAGCCGGCTCGGCCGCCTGCCCCGGCGGCGGCGCCGGGCGCTTGCGCCAGCAGTCGTAGTCGGTCACCAGGGCAATCAGCGCATACGATATTTCCGCCTCGCGCGCGAGTTTTGCTTCGGGCATGGCAGTCATACCGATCAAGTCGCCGCCCCACAGGCGGTGCATGAGGCTTTCGGCGCGGGTTGAGAACGCCGGGCCTTCCATGCAGACGTAGCAGCCGCGATCATGAACCACAGTGGCATGGGCTTCGGGCCCATGCTCGGTTTCGTTGCTGGAGCCCACGGGCCCGAAGCCCGTCCCACTGGTGATCAGCACCTTCCGCAGCACCGGACAAAACGGCTCGGCCAACTCCACATGCACCGCCGCGTTTTCGAAGAAGCTGCCGGCCCGTCTCGATGTCTTATCGATAATCTGGTCGGGAATCACCAGATCGCGCGGCTTCATCTGCTCGCGCAACGATCCCACCGCCCCCGATGCGATGATATGCGTCACGCCGAGCTTCTTCATTGCGAAGATATTCGCCCGAAAAGGAACCTGGCTCGGCCCAAGAAGGTGGCCCGGCCCATGGCGCTGCAGGATAAAGACCGGCAGCCCTGCCCACTGGGTTTCAACAATGGCATCGCTGGGTTTGCCAAAGGGAGTTTCGACTTCATGGCGCGTGCCTTCTTCCGCGCTTCCCAGAACCTGGCCAAGTCCGCTGCCCCCGATCAATCCGATTCTGATCTCGCTCATGCGCAAGAGAGTAAAGCAGGCGCAGGAAAGGGCAAGGGGAGTGGGAGGAGGCAACGATGCGGGGATGAACGTCAAGCGGATGCCATTTCGGCCAGCTTACGCGTCGTATTCCAGTTGCGCGTCGTGGCTTTGATGCCGAGGGCTCTTTCCATCGCGTTGTTTGACAGGCGGGTCCTTCCGTATCCGCCGGGGCAGTAGAGGTAAATTTCTTTACCGATCGCTTTCAGTCGATCATCGCCGGTGCGAATCTGCCCAAGCTTTTGCAAGTCGCCCTCGGCGGGCTCGCTTTTCAAAAAGGTGACATGCAAATGCGAAGCATCATCTGCCTTATCCGGCAGAAACGGATTCCCCGCAACGATCTGCGCCATCTCCGCGGTGGTTCGCAAAATCACCGTGACCGGCAAACGCGTTTCGCTGATCAACCGGCGTTGGATCTTCTCCGCCGATGGCTTTGTCGCGTCAAACACAACATTTCCGCTTTGCAGACAGGTCCTGGCGTTCTTGAAACCCAGCTCGAGCCAGATTTCCTTGAGGTGGTCCATTTTCAAAATATTGCCGCCGACGTTGATGCCGCGAAGTAATGCGAAATGGGTGGGCATGGCATTTCCGAATCGCGTGTTACGGCTGTCTCGTCTCCATTTCACTGCGCCCCAGCTTCCGGTAATACTCCTTCAGCGCATCCGACCAGGCCGCAGCGCTGTCCGGAATGTGGAACGTTGGTATCATGTAATACACCAAATGAAAACTCCGCTCCTCATCGCCCTCGGAATTTCACTGATATTCACCTGCGCCTCCCTCGCCGCCGACTCCGCCCCAACCGCCAAACCCCTCGTCGTCGAGCTTTGGCCCGGCAAAGTGCCCGGCGACATTGGCATTGCCGGCGAGGAAAAATTCATCGACGTCAAAGTTAACGGCAAATCGCACACCGTCGGCGGGAAACCCGTCCTTTGGCTCACCAATGTCACCCGGCCTTCCATTACGTTTTATCCAGCGCCCAGGGAAACCAACACCGGCGCGGCCATGCTGATTTGCCCCGGCGGGGGATATCACAACCTGGAATGGGACTGCGAAGGAACGGAGGTGGCCGCGTGGCTTAATTCGATCGGCATCAATGGCGTCCTGCTCAAATATCGCTGCCCGCGCCGGGCGGGCGAAGTGAAGACCGAGCCGGCGGTTGGGCCGATCATCGATGCCCAGCGCGCCGTCAGCATGGTGCGATCGCGGGCCGGCGAATGGGGAATTGACCCCAATAAAGTCGGGATGATCGGCTTTTCGGCCGGCGGACATCTGGTCGGCGCGACCGCCACGCAGTTCAACCATCGC